>JBNRMJ010000026.1:0-29237 GCA_050309435.1 Fastidiosipilaceae bacterium | reverse complement strand
GAATGACCGCAGACGAGGCGGCCATGGCTGCCCAGAAGAAATTAACAAGCAATCAGTTGAAATACGCCATGATTATTTTCTCGACCTTACCGGTACTGGTTGTTTATCCCTTCTTGCAGAAGCACTTCGTGAAAGGAGTCATGCTTGGTTCGTTAAAAGGCTAACCCCCGCAATCAATACGTTCTGACACAATCGGTTCTAATTATCAGACAGTGAATAATTTGGTTTACTTGGAGGTAAAAATGAAACAAATACTTAAACGGTCCCTGGCAGCAATGCTTGGTGCCACCATGGTACTCGGCGCTGCGGCCTGCGGCGGCGGAGGCGCGGATAAACCCAACGAAACAAACAGCAGCGGCGATGAAGTTCTGAAGATCAAGATCATGGGTCCGGATACGACCTACGGCAAGTTCAGCATGAACGATCGCGAGGATATGAATGTTTGGAAAGCGCTGGAGGATGTTTTCGCCGATTACGGTCTGGCACCGGAGTTCGAAGTCATCGCCAACGAGCAGTATGAAACGGTTCTTCAGACCCGTACGGCTACGGCAACCGACTTGCCGGATTTCCTGAATGTGGCTGCTCTCGGCGACCCTTCGCTGCTCGAAATGGCAACCGACGGTCAGTTCAAAGATATCGACAGCATCCTCGAGAAGAGCGACGGTACGGCCAAAACTTTCTTCGAAACCGAAGTCGGCAAGCGCTCCTGGCTCCTGAACACCACGGATGACGGTAAGGTTTACTGGATTTCTCAGGTTCAGATGACAACTTACGAGGACAAACCCGCCTCTACCAACTATACCGTATTGATCCGCGGCGACTGGGTCGAAGATCTGGGTCTCGAGATGCCGACAACGGCCGATGAGTTCTATGATACGATCAAGGCTTTCCAGGAGAACGATGTCAACGGAAACGGTTCTGCCGATGAAGTCCTGGTTGCCGATACCGCTAACTTCTCCAACGGTATTGCCCAGTGGTTTGGTCTTTTCTACTCGCTGTCCAGCTTCGGTATCAGCGATGGCGAGCCGACCGACATTACATCGCCCTGGTATCAGGAAGGCGTCGACGAATATTTCACTTTCCTGCAGAAAATGATTAACGACGGCATCATGGATCCGACGGCTGTCGGTGCCGCCCAAAGCGGTAATCAGGTTGAGAACAATAAGGCTGCGGCCATCGTATCCTATCCGATGGAAACATGGTCCATGGCTTCTGTTGTCGGCGACGATGACGCAATCTATGTTCCCTTGAACCTGCAGGGTGATCCCGCTATTCAGAATTCGCTGATTATCGAGCCCCCGATGCTTTCCTATGGTCGCTATGCTTTCACAAGCTCCTCGAAGAGCGACGAAGCCAATGCCCGCCTGCTCGATGTGCTCTGCTCGGATGAATACATCGAACTGACCGCTTTCGGTATTGAAGGCGAGACCTGGGAAATGAAAGATGGCAGAAAGCAGCTCCTGCCGATTGCCTATCACAATGCACAGGAAGAGGCTTATGCCGAAGGCAAGGTCATCGGTGACTTCCTCTGGGGTAACGGCACGATGTTCCCGAAACGTCGTATTGTCCCGATGGAAAACGAAATGGCTACCGTACCGGAAGCACAAGCCCAATGGCAAAGAGACAACATCACCTACGAAATCGGTACACCGATGGGTTCCGGTAACTACCTGGCCATGGCCACTACGGAAGAACGCGATACTCAAGGTAAACTGATCACGGATCTTGATTCCAAGTCACAGGAATTCGCTACGGCTTTAACACTCGGCAACCGTTCGGTCGACGAGCTCCCCGAAATTATCGCGGAACTCGAAGCACTCGGTCTGAAAGAATATCTGGCTGTCGATCAGGCTCGTCTGGAGCGTTCCAAAGATCTGGGCATGTTTGACTAATCATCTTGTCGAGTCAGAACGATATAGATTGTCTTAACGATATGCGAAGGAGAGAGTAAGCAATTACTCTCTCCCTTATTTTGCAAAAGTAAAGCCGTATCTGCCGTGAATTGTGAGCGCTTACTTTTCATGTTACAATGTATCGTCACAATCGCCATTATGTCCAAGAGGTTTCAAATTCATGTTAACAGTCAATAATGTCAGTCTTCGCTTCGCCGACGTGAAGCTTTTCGAGCATGTCAACTTATCTTTTACCGACGGTAACTGCTACGGCATTATCGGCGCCAACGGTGCGGGTAAGTCTACTTTCCTGCGTATCTTATCCGGTGAGCTGGAGCCCACGTCCGGCTATATCAGCATGGACCCTCATACCCGTATGGCGACTTTGAATCAGAATCACTTCGCTTTCGAAGAGTATACCGTCATGGACACGGTCCTGATGGGTCATCGCCGTCTCTATGATATAGGTAAGCAAAAAGATGCCCTCTATATGAAAGAGGATTTCTCGGAAGAAGACGGTATTCTCGCCGGTGAACTGGAAGCCGAGTTCGCCGAACTGGGCGGCTGGGAAGCGGAGTCGGAAGCGGCCTCTCTGCTTCAGAGTCTGGGCATTCCCGAATCTCAGCACGATAAGATGATGAGCGAACTGCTCGAGGCCGACAAGGTTAAAGTGCTTTTGGCCCAGGCCTTGTTCAAGACGCCGGATATTCTGCTGCTCGACGAGCCGACGAACGGTCTGGATATCAATACGATCGAATGGCTCTGTGAATTCATCATCGAATATCCCCACACGGTTATCGTCGTCTCGCATGACCGTTATTTTCTGAATCGGGTTTGTACCTATACCTGCGACGTTGACTTCGGTAAGATCAGCCTCTTTGCCGGTAACTATGATTTCTGGAAGCAGTCTTCCGAACTGGCGGCCCGCTTAATCGCCAAACAAAATGCGGCCAAAGAAGACAAGATCAAAGATCTGCAGGAGTTTATCGCCCGCTTCAGCGCGAACGCTTCGAAGTCCAAACAGGCCACCTCGCGTAAGAAGATTCTCGATAAGATCACGCTCGACGACATTCGTCCGTCCTCGCGTAAATATCCGTTTATTGCGTTCACGCCCGAGCGCGAGATCGGTCATGATCTGCTGATGGTTCGCGATCTGTCTTACAGTCTGGAAGGCGAGGCCTTATTTAAGAATGTCAGCTTTACCCTGAATCGCGATGATAAAGTCGCTTTCCTGGCAGATAACGACCTGATCATCACGGCTTTCCTGAATGTCCTGGCCGGTGTCAGCCGACCGGATGACGGCGAATTTCGCTGGGGTATCACGACGTCTCAGTCTTATCTGCCACGCGACGCATCATCGGCTTTCGAAGATCCGGATCAGAGTATCCTCGACTGGCTTCGTCAGTATGCTCCTTCGGATATGCAGGACGATACCTCGATTCGCGGCCTTTTGGGTCGTATGCTCTTTAGCGGAGACGAAGTCCATAAGAAACTGGGCGTGCTGTCGGGCGGCGAGAAAGTACGTTGCCTGCTTTCGCGCCAGATGCTGTCAAAGGCCAATGTTCTGCTTCTGGACGATCCCAGCAATCACCTCGATCTGGAGTCGATCAGCAGCCTCAACGACGGCCTGATCGCCTTCAAGGGAGCTATTCTTTTCTCCTCGCATGACCATGAGTTCATCCAGACGATCGCCAACCGCATCATTTTCCTCTCGCCTCACGGCATGATCGATCAGGTCGGCATGACTTACGAAGACTTCATCTCAAGCGAAAGCGTAGCCAGAAAACTGGAAGCGCTGCGTTCGCTTGCTTAACGTGCTTAACGTGTCAAATTTTAATGATAAGTAAAATGTAATAATTATAAAAAATATGTATCAATTTTAATCGGGGCGTTGTAAACGGCTGTAAAGCCTTTTGCAACGCTCCTTTTTTCGTAAAATGGCTTATTTTGTGCCTTTGATAATAAAAAACAGGCTAAAAGCAATTGACAAATGGTAAGAATGAGTTATAGTTAATCTGTTAGGCAGCCTGTAAGTTACATCGTATGTTAAAAAGTTCGGAGTTGCCGTATTTTTGTCTTTACTCTGTTAATAAAATTTGTTAAAATGGTTACTGGCATATGTAGCATGTCAGAGGAGGATTTAATGTCAACTATACCCAAGAAGAAAAAGTTCAGACTGCATCGCGAAGATGTGGAACTGACTGCTTTAGCTTTACCTGCGGCTATTTGGTTTCTGTTATTCAGCTACTTGCCTATGGTCGGTATCATCATTGCGTTCAAGAACTACAAGATCGATCCGCACCATGGATTCCTTTATAACTTGTTTAATTCCCAGTGGAGCGGACTGGAAAACTTCAGGTTCCTTTTCCGCACGCCGGATGCCCGCCGGATGATTGTTAACACGCTTGGTTATAATGTCATTTTTATCATTCTCGGTACCGTGCTGCCGATTATCCTGGCCTTGATGTTTCATGAAATGCGCAGTGCCAGGCTTAAGAAGGTGACGCAGACTGCGATTTTCCTGCCTCACTTCCTGTCCTGGGTTGTTGTTAATTATTTTGTCTTCGCTTTCTTATCTCCTGATAAGGGTCTGGTCAATCAGATTATTACATCCCTGGGCGGTGACGCGATTTCCTGGTACAACAAACCCGAATACTGGCCTTATATCTTTATCTTTATGAATAGCTGGAAGGGTATCGGTTACGGCTCGGTCATTTACCTGGCTGCTCTGTCCGGCATTGACGGTACGTTCTACGAAGCAGCCATGATCGACGGCGCAACCAAGTGGCAGCAGATGAAATTCATCACTCTGCCCCAGCTCAGATCCCTGGTTATCATCATGCTGATTATGTCGCTCGGCGGTATCTTCAGATCCAATCTGGATCTCTTCTATCAGCTGACCCGCCGTGTCGGACAGCTCTATGACGTATCCTTGACCATCGACGTCTACGTCTTTAACGCCACGATCGGCAGCGGTAACTTCAAACTTGGTACAGCCGCCAACTTCATGCAGTCCGTCGTCGGTTTCATCTTTGTTATCGGCTCCAACCTGTTCATCCGTAAGGTTGAACCGGAATCGGCATTGTTCTAAGGGAGGTTTCAAATGGCTTTAAAAACGAAAAAGTACGAGACCGGCCTTGAGCGCTTTAACCAGGTTTCGCCTGTCATGAATTTCCTGATCAGCGGCGGCGTTGTCCTCTTCGCTATCAGCTGTATTGTTCCGCTTCTGCTTGTCTTGGGTATCTCCTTTAGCAGCGAGGCATCCATCGTAAAAAACGGTTATCAGTTTATTCCCGAGGAGTTCTCGCTGACCGCTTATAAAGCGATTTTCTCGGCAGGCGGCGGCATCATGCGTTCGCTCGGTATCTCCGTTTTCCTGACGCTGGCAGGCTTGCTGACGGGTTTGACGCTCAACACCACGATTGCTTACAGTTTGTCTCGTCCGAACTTCCGTTTCAAGAAGTTCTTTACGATCTGGATTTTGATTCCGATGTTGTTCAGCGGCGGTATGCTGCCGTTCTACATGATCGTCGGTCAGGTGCTTGGTTTGAATAACTCGCTTTGGGCGATCATTCTGACCATGGCCGTTTCCAGCTATAACATCATTATTCTGCGCACATTCTTCAAGAATACGATTCCGGACTCCATCATCGAGTCGGCTGAGATTGACGGCGCCAGTCAGCTTTTGATTTTCGGAAGAATCGTTTTGCCTTTATCGCTGCCTGTACTGGCTACGATCGGCCTGATGCTTGCTTTCGGTTACTGGAACGACTGGTATAACGCCAGACTCTTCATTACGAACAACAAGATTTGGCCTTTGCAGTTAATGTTGATGAACATTCAGGACAATATAGACTGGCTGCGTCAGAACATCAATAACCTTGGTGCTTCTGCCGTCGGTTCGGTTCAGATTCCCAGCGAGAGCGTGCGTATGGCGATTGTTATCGTTATCGTACTGCCGATCGCATCGATTTACCCTTTCTTCCAGCGTTATTTCATCTCCGGTCTGACCATCGGAGCGGTTAAGGGCTAAGCCCTGCCGGGAGAACAGGACGACTAAATTTGATTTATGCCCGTTAGGGTGTAGATAAACAATTTCCCCAAGGGGATAAACGATCTAGGAGGATCAAACAATGAAGAAGTTTGCTAAGGCAACATCATTGGTACTCGCTTTGTCGTTGACCGTCTTGCTTGCAGCCTGCGGCGGCAATACAGAAGGTACAACCGGTAAAAACGGTACAAATGAAACGACCGGTGGCAGCAACGAAGAAGTCGTTACACTGGAATATTGGACCATCGGCGGTGAGCCGGCTGATCTCAAGCTCGTCAACGACGCGATCAACGAGTATACTCGCGAAGAAATCGGCGTTGAAGTTAACTTCCACTATAGCGACTGGGGTGCTTATGCCGATCAGTTGACCAAGATGCTCAATACTCAGGAGAAGTTCGACATCGCTTTCGGTGCCGGTATCCCTGACTATGCTACACATGCTCAGAACGGTCTCTTCGCCGATCTGAAGCCTGCTCTGGAAGGTGCGGCCAAGGATCTTTATGATTATGTTCCCGCCGACCTGTGGTCCGCTATGACTCTGCCCAATGGTCAGATCTACGGCGTACCTGCTTACAAGGATTCCTCGATGACCCAGTATCTTATCTTTGATAAGGCTATGCTCGAAGAATTCAACATGACCAAGGAAGATTTCGATTCGATTCCTTCGCTCGAGCCCCTGCTCGCCGCTTACAAGGAAGCTTATCCCGACAAGTATCCGCTCATGACGAACCAGGGCGGTCTGGACGCCATGCTCAGCAACTACGAGCCCATTTCCGGCCGTATCGTCGCTAAGTTCGGCACCACCACTGCTGCCAACCTCTATGCCGAAGAGGGCGTTGTCGAACTCTTCAAGCTGATGCGCGAGTGGAACGAGAAGGGTTACATCAATCCCGATGCCAACACTCTCACAGAACCTGTTCAGGGTGCTCAGATCTTCACCGCTCAGGGCTTCCCGGGCGCCGATGCCAACTGGTCCGGTAACCAGGGCTTCGAAGTGGTTTCCAACCCCTTCTTCGGTCCGATCTACACCAACCAGTCCATCCAGGGCTCCTTCACAGTCGTTTCTGCTGCTTCCGCCAACGTTGAGAAGGCTACCGAATACCTGATGCTCCAGAACATCGATCCTGTGGTTCGTAACCTGGTTGCTTTCGGTATCGAAGATACACACTACAAGAAGACCGGCGATACAACCATCGAGAAGCTGGATGCCAACGAGCGTTACAACGTTCCTGCTTACAGCCAGGGTACCTTCTTCACCATGTACACGATCGATCCCAACCCGGCCGATCAGTGGACGCTGGTTAAGGAGCAAAACGAAGAGGCCGAGGGTTCTCCTCTGCTTGGTTTCGTCTTTGACCCCACACCTGTCGAAGGTCAGTTAGCTGCCTTGTCCAACATCAACGCCAAGTACCATGGTACATTGATGACCGGTTCGGCCGATGTCGATGCAACTCTGGCTCAGATGTACAGCGAGCAGGAAGCTGCCGGTATCGAAGAAGTTCTGACCGAAGTTCAGAGCCAGATCGATGAATGGCTCGCCAGCAAGGAGTAATCCGGCTGCATAGCAAAACGCATACGTTAAGCTTAAAGGCCGGCATTCAGACAAGTATTGTTTGAATGCCGGCCTTTCGTTATGCTTATCTAAACTCAACTTCAGAGGAGGTTTATGATGCAGACTTACTTGGATAAAAGCCTGGATGCCAAGACCCGGGCACGTCACCTTCTCGACCTTATGTCGCTTCGCGAAAAGGTCGGTCAGTTAAACCAAACGCTCTACGGCTTTCGCTCCTATGAACGAGGAGAAGATCAGAAGGCTGTTCTTACGGAGGAATTTCGCGATGCCTGTCGCTACTGGGGCGGACTCGGCGTATTTTACGGCTTGTATCGCACGGATCCCTGGACTAAGAAAGATCAAAAGAGCGGCCTGAGCCGCAGGGAAATGATCGAGCTGTATAACGAAGTGCAGCGCGAGGTAATGGCGCAGTCGAGATTCAATATTCCGGTACTCTTCAGTCAGGAGTCCCCGCACGGTCCCGTTCAGCTCGACAGCTATCTGCTGCCTGTCAATCTGGCTGCGGGTGCCGCTTTTAATCCCGAACTTTATCGCGAAGCCTGCGCCGTGGCAGCGGAACAGCTGAGAAAATCGGGGGTGCACTTCGCATTGGTTTCCATGCTCGATGTGCTGCGCGACCCGCGCTGGGGAAGAAGCGAAGAGTGCTTCTCCGAGGATCCTTATCTCTCCGCTGTTTATGCCCGTGCTTCCGTTCTGGGTTATCAGGGCGATATCCTTGAGGGCGGCGAGGAAGGACTTTATGTCGTGGCTAAACATTTTGCGGCTCAAGGCGAAGGTACCGGCGGCATCAATGCGTCATCGGCCCGTATCGGCGAACGGGAGTTGCGCGAGATCCATATTCCGGGCATGGCTGCGGCTGCGAAGGCCGGAGCGGCAGGTGTCATGGCGGCTTATAACGAGATCGACGGTATTTTCTGCCACGCCAACGAATGGCTGCTGCGTGACTTGCTTCGCGGCGAGCTCGGTTTCAACGGTATCGTGATGGCTGACGGCATCGCAATCGACAATCTGAATGCGGTGACCGGGGACACGGTGGAGTCGGCCGCGCTGGCTCTGCGGTCGGGGCTGGATGTCAGTTTATGGGACGAAGCTTTCACGCATCTTGAAGATGCCTGCGAGCGTTATCCCGAGCTGACGGAGTATGTGGATGCATCCTGCCTGAGGGTCCTGGAGCTTAAGTTTGCCTGCGGATTATTCGATCAGCCTTATCTCGAGCATGAGTCCGTACCTCTTTACACGAGCACGGAAAAACCCGCCTCCTTGAACCTCGCCAGAGAATCGATTGTGCTCTTGAAAAACGATAACGAAACCCTGCCTTTCACCAAGGAGTCCGGGAAGAAGGTGGCCGTTATCGGTCCGCATATCAATGATGTGTATACTCTCTGCGGCGACTACACGCCTTATCTGAACCCGGCTTATTGTACCTCTGTTGTCGACGGCCTGTCCGCTTACGGAGAGATTCTGGCCGAAGAAGGTACCGGTATCCTGAGAAGAAATCAGGCCGGACTCGAGCATGCGCTGGAACTGGCTTCGGAGGCTGATGCGGTAGTGCTGACGCTGGGCGGTTCGTCGAGTCGTTTCGGCGGCGGCAACTTCGCTGCGAACGGCGCTTTGGAAGGAAGTCAGGGCCAGGTGGACTGCGGGGAAGGCGTCGATGTGGCCGATATTGCTTTACCGGATGCTCAGCTCGAACTTTTCAGCGAAGTTCGCAAGCTGACTTGTGAGCGAGGGATTCCGCTGGTAACGGTTGTGGTCGCCGGTCGTCCTTACGCGATTCCGGAGATTGCCGCCGAAACCGATGCTCTGCTTTACAGTTTCTATCCCGGCCCCGAAGGCGGTCGGGCGATTGCGGACGTGATTTACGGACTGGCTCCGGGGGGACGTCTGCCTGTTTCTTTGCCGCGTTCTTCGGCGCAGATCCCCGTACCCTATAACGTGAAAGCCAGTTATCCGACTCGTTACAGCGACAGCGAGGCAGCGGCTCTGTTTAGTTTCGGTTATGGTTTGACCTATACGAGTTTCGAACTGCTCGGCGCCGAATTATCCGCTTCTTGTATCGGAGAAGACGAGTACGTCGACTTGAAGCTGGAGATCAGGAATACGGGAAATCTGAGTGCTGCCGCGGTTCCGCAACTTTATGTTCGTCGCCGTCGCAGTGCGGTCGTACCTCGCGTCAAAGAACTGAAAGCCTTCGGCAAGCAGGTCATCGCGTCGGGCGAAACTGCCCGGATGACGCTTCGCCTTTTTTCCGAGGACTTAAAGATCTGGTCCCGCAAACGAGTGTGGGAACTTGAAGCCGGCACGATCGAACTGGAGCTCTGCGACGAAGGAAAAGTCCTTTGGGCCGGGGAACTTGAGATCCGGGCCTGAGTACAGTTCATTAACGAATAAAACGCTCTCTGTATTTCGATACAGGGAGCGTTCTCTTATATCCGGATCTTCCTAGTCGACTCTGCTTTGATGTTCTTCCAGGAAATTCAGTATATCTTGCATGACGTTCGAGCGGCTCTCGTCGTTGAGGATTTCATGTCTGACATGTGGATAAACCCTCGTTTTTATTTCGCTAAAGCCAATTGTACGGAGTCTGTCGGCGACGGCCTGCATGCCGCTTGCGTAAGACGAGATCGGATCCAGGGCTCCGGTCAGAAACAAGAGAGGAAGGTTTTTGGGACAGAGGGAAGATCTGCCGCCCAGGCGGTTCATTCTGGCGGCGATGCGAAATAAAGCCAGATGGCCGTTTACCGTAAAGGGAAAGCCGCAGTAAGGATCGGCAATATAGCGATTGATATTTTCTTCGTTCAGTGAGAGCCAGTCGAATTCTGTTTTCGCTTCGGGAATACGAGCCAAAGGATCTTTAACGCTCATCGTCGCGAGGAGCTTGCTGTGGTGGCGTTCGCCGCGAAAGATCCGAATCAGGCGGGCCAGCAGGGCTCCGGCCGTTGCCATATTGGCCGCTGTGTCGGGTGTCCCGATAATAATCGCGCCGTTTAATCCCTCCCCGTATTCGGAGAGATAATAGCGAAGCAGCATGGAACCCATACTGTGACCCAGCATGAAAAAGGGCAAGCCCGGATAAGCCTTTTGATAACGCCGGCGCAGCATATCGATATCCCGGATAGCATTTTCGGCCGCATCGCCCGGGCCCCAGTAACCGAGATCTTCTTCATGATTCGCCGAACGGCCGTGACCGAGATGATCGTTTCCGACGACCATATAGCCGCGGCGATTGAGGAATAGTGCGAGCTCTTCGTAGCGCAGCGCATGTTCGGCCATTCCGTGAAGAACAGAGACAATGCCGCGAAGAGGAATCCCTTCTTCGGGCGTCCAGACATAGGCCTTGATATGATTCAAACCGTTACTCGACTGGTAACTAAATTCCGTTCTCATATCCGCGACTGCTCCTTTCGTTCCCGGGGCTGCTTGATTCAGCTCGTAGCATGGCTCCCAACTGTTACCTGCCATAGTTCAAGAAAACGCTCGATATCTTCCGGATTTGATACCCCGGTCGCTCTGCGCCTTAGCGCGGCGGCACCGGGCTGGTTCTTTACATATTCTACCAGAGCTTTACGCATTTCACGGCTGCCGGTATCGATTCCGACTTGTGCCACCAGTCCTTCATAGTGTTCTCTGATAATGGCAAAGCGTTCTTCAAGCGAAGGCTCTGTCCAGGCTTTTCCCGACAGTTCGTGATTGATCCGGTCGAAGATCCAGGGATTTCCGAGTGCCGCGCGTCCGATCATGATGCCCGCGCAGCCGCTCTCGTCAAAGAGCTTTCGGGCCGTCAAACTGTCCGTGACATCGCCGTTTCCGAAGACCGGGACCACATGACCGACCGCGGAGACAACTTCGCGGATAACCTGCCGGTTCGCTTCGCCGCTATACATCTGGCTTCGGGTGCGGGCATGGACGGTGACGAGCCGGGCTCCTGCCTCGACCATTTCAGTGGCGAAACGGGCGGCGATATTTTCACCTTCTTCGAAGCCCTGACGAATCTTCACCGATAGAGGTTTGCCGCTTCCGGCCAGCGCCCGCACAGAGGCCCGCACGATGCCTGCGGCCCGCACAGAATCGTTCATCAGAGCCGATCCTGCCCCGGTCTTGACGACTTTCGGGACCGGACAACCCATATTAATGTCGATCATGTCGACTTGATTAAGTCTCGGGTCTTCGAGGATTAATTCGATGGCGCGCTCGAAATCCGCGGCTTCTGCGCCGAACAATTGAATGGCCACGGGTTTCTCCTGTTGACTGATCTCCAGATAACGGAAACTCGAATCGCAGGAACCGCTGTAAGCAATCCCTCTGGCGCTGACCAGTTCGGTCGTAACCAGACCGGAGCCCAGCTTACGGGCTATTTGGCGAAAGGCCAGATTGGAGCCGCCGGCCAGAGGTGCCAGCCAGATATTGTTTTCTATCTTTAAACCGTCGATTTCCACAGGACGGATATAGCTATGATTCATTATTGCTTTAATTTCCTTAATTGATTAAATGAACGAGTAAAAAGGATAAGTCCGGATTCAAGGAAGCCCGGACTTATCTCGAAGTTGATTATCACTTGATCTTTTCCTGCTTATAGAGAGCGGATTTGGATGTCTTTACTTACTTGATTGAGAACCCGGCAGCCGTTTTCGGTGACGAGAACGAGGTCCTCGATGCGAACTCCGAATTTCCCTTCCAGATAGATACCGGGTTCGATGGAAAAGATCATGCCCGCCCGGGCGATCTGCTCGTTTTGAGAAGAGACATCGCCGAATTCATGAACTTCCCGACCGATGAAATGCCCCAGACGATGGGTAAAGAAGGGACCGTAGCCGCCTTTGGTAATCAGATCGCGGGCTGCCGCGTCGATATCGCAGAGGCGAATTCCCGGCTTGATGATGGCTTCGGCAGCCAGGTTCGCCTGTCTGACCAGTTCGTAGACCTGCCTTAATTCTGCTTCGGGCTCTGTTGTCAGATAAGTCCTCGTCATGTCGGAGCAGTATCCGTCTTTTATACAGCCGATATCGAGTAAAACGACATCGCCGGCTGCAAGCTTGCGATTGCCGGTCTCGTGATGCGCATCGGCCGCATGTTCTCCGAAGGCGATGATCGGTGTGAAGCTCGGACCCTCTGCACCCAGTTCAACGTAGCGCCGGCAGATAAAACCGGAGAGTTCTTTTTCGCTCATGCCGGGTTTCAAGTAGTCAAAAGCTTCCGTTATGACCAGGTCATTGATACGGGAGGCTTCCTGCATCAGGGCTTGCTCCGTTTCATCCTTAATGGCCCGTACGCTGTCGACACAAATCGAAGCATCGCGGTAACGGGAAGCCGCCGAGCGCTCCATCAAGGGAAGCAGAAAGCGGGCCGGCCAGATCTTGTCGATACCCAGCATCTTTCCGGACATGATCGCCGAGGCGAGCAGTGCGATACTGTCGTCCGTGTCGCTAAAGTCCGTGACCGGAATCGTTGTCTCGGGCCCGGGAAAAAGCTTGTTAATAAAGAAGCGATGTTCTCCGTTCGTACGCAATAACAGCGCATACAGCCGTTCGCCCGGATCGATCCGAACGCCGGTCAGATAGTCGATCGAATGAGGATCGGCCATGAGAAACTGCTGCAGACCGCGGGCTTGCATTTCATCCAGGACTCTCTCGATTCTTTTATTCATGGCCGTCTCCTTTCGCTTGCCTTCCCGGGCTTTATTCTTCTATGCCATAGCTTTGAAGCAGGGCTTCGTTTTCGAAATAGTTGATTTTCATCGCGGCTTTGACCCTGGCGAGGGTATCGGCCGCCTTGGCTCTGGCCTTCGACGTGCCTTCTTCGAGGATACGATAGACCGCGGGCATGTCTTTTTCGAGTTCGAGGCGACGTTCGCGAATCGGACCGAGAACATCTTCGAGAACTTCGATCAGGAAGCGCTTGCATTTGACATCGCCCAGACCGCCTCGCATATAGTGTGCTTTCATCTCGTCGAGACTGGCATAGTCCTTACTGAAACGATCGAAATGATCCTGCGTTGAGAAAACATCCAGATAGGTGAAGACCGGATTGCCTTCCACCCGGCCGGGATCTTCGACACGCAGGTGATTGGGATCGGTGTACATGCCCATGACTTTCTTCTTGATGACATCGGCCGGATCGGAGAGGTAAATCGCGTTACCCAGCGACTTGGACATTTTGGCCGTACCGTCGGTGCCGGGGAGACGTCCCGCGGCCTTGGTCTTCGGAAGAAGCATTTCGGGCATTACAAGCGTTTCGCCGTAAACCGAATTAAACTTGTGGACGATCTCGCGAGCCTGTTCGATCATGGGAGCCTGGTCTTCGCCGACCGGAACCGTATTGGCCATGAAGGCGGTGATATCGGCCGCCTGGCTGATCGGATAGGTGAAGAAACCAACCGGGATGGAGCTTTCGAAATCACGCATCTGGATTTCGGTCTTAACCGTTGGGTTTCGCTCGACCCGGGCCACGGTGACCAGGTTCATGTAATAGAAGCTGAGCTCGAACAACTCGGGTACCTGCGACTGGATGAAGAGCGTCGATTTCGCGGGATCCAGGCCGCAAGCCAGATAATCCAGCGTTACATCCAGGATGCTCTGGCGAATCTTCTCGGGATTCTCGGCATTGTCCGTTAAGGCCTGGGCATCGGCGATCATGATATAGATCTCATCGTATTCGCCGGAATTCTGAAGTTCCACGCGCCGTCTCAAAGAACCCACATAATGGCCGACGTGCAGTCTGCCGGTTGGTCTGTCACCTGTCAAAATAATCTTACTCATTAATCTTGTACCTTCTTCTAACTCATATCTAATCTATATATAAAAGCAAGTAGTGTATATTATACCTGAACAGAATCGTAAACAGACATTATGTCATAAACGGGTTGAGGAAATCA
Source organism: Fastidiosipilaceae bacterium (assembly GCA_050309435.1). Taxonomy (GTDB): domain Bacteria; phylum Bacillota; class Clostridia; order Saccharofermentanales; family Fastidiosipilaceae; genus CAYXVJ01. Next base: position 14,850 of record JBNRMJ010000026.1, on the reverse strand, counting down.
TGAAACGATTCATGCTAAGAGGAGCGGTCTTATTTTTGCTTGGGCTCGTCATTTTATTGGCGATGTATTATATTGGCAAAGGATTGCGCGCAAAGGAGGCATATCGCATGGAACGAAACATTCGAACCAAAGAAGCTGTCATGGTCCTATCGGCCGATCAGTACAAACTTCTTGATATTGATCTGAGACTGGTAAACCTGGAGATTGCAAGCGCTAAGGTCAAGGCTCCGACCCTCGCTTATCCGGTGGCGGTTAATCCCGGAGATGCCGCTTACTTCCAACTGGAGATAGAGGAGACGGACTCGGGCCTTCGGATTACCGAAGTTCACAACGAAGAAGGCCGGAGCCACGCTGGACGAGGTTACGGCCCGCTTCGCTGATTTTGATTTATCGATGGGCTCTTTACGTCTGACAGGTTGCGAACTGGCAGAAGCTACTTACGATCTTTCCATGGGATCGATCGACGGTTCGGCCGTATTCAAAGGCCGCCAGCGGCTGAATTGCTCGATGGGTTCGATCAAACTGAAACTCGCTCAGGATCCCTCCGCAGTTGCTTACGATCTGCAAACCTCGCTCGGTTCTATTCGAGTCGACGGGCGGGGCCTGGGGACATCTGCCCGGCAGATCAACCCTGCAGCGGAAGCTGTTATCGAGGTATCCGTCAGGATGGGTTCGATCGACCTGCGTTTCGAATAAGTTGTGCAGTTTGTTGTCATATTTGTTGATTGGTAAATTTCGCATTGTATACTGTACGTAGTACGGCTCAATCGGAAATATTCAAAAGGAGTATGACATATGACTGAATTCAATGGTATCCACAACTCTCTAGGAACCTTAAGCCGGCTCTCTAATGCCAGGACGCGTTCGATCAGCCCGGAAAACTACACCGGGGAAAAGGGCCAAGGCGGCATGGCGACTCTTGATGAAGGCTTCGCTGCTTCGGCCGCCCGAGATCTGGGCCGGGGCTGGAAGGTGAATCCCTTTATCAGAATTCCTGCCGGCGAGACCCGGGAAATCGCCGATATCGAAGGGCCCGGCGCAATCCAGCATATCTGGCTGACTCCGACCGGGAACTGGCGAAACACCATCATCCGCATGTACTGGGACGACGAGACTTTACCGTCCGTCGAGGTTCCGCTGGGTGATTTCTTCTGCTCCGGCTGGGGTAAATATGCTCAACTCAGCTCTCTGGCCGTCTGCGTCAATCCCGGCAGCGCCTTTAACTGCTACTGGACGATGCCTTTCCGGAAACACGCCCGTATCACGCTCGAGAACCGGGATGACAAGTCTGTCGTCATGTACTACCAGATCACATATGTACTGGCTCCGGTGGCCGATGACGAAGCTTACTTCCATGCGCAGTTTCGCCGCAGCAATCCGCTGAAGTACAAGGATGTTCATGTCCTGCTCGACGGGGTCCGGGGAAAAGGCCAGTATGTCGGAACCTATATGGCCTGGGGCGTCAACAACAACGGCTGGTGGGGTGAAGGCGAAATCAAGTTTTACATGGACGGCGACGGCGAGTTTCCGACCATCTGCGGCACGGGAACAGAAGATTACTTCTGCGGATCGTATAACTTCGAAGATCCGAAAACGCATGACCGTTATGTGGCATTTTCGACGCCTTACGCCGGTTTGCATCAGGTCCTGACGCCGGACAGCTTATACTCTTCGCAGTTTCGTTTCGGGATGTATCGCTGGCATATCACGGATCCCATTCGCTTCGAATCCGATTTGAAAGTGACTATCCAGGCGCTGGGCTGGCGTTCCGATGGCAGGTATCTGCCTCTCCAAGATGATATCTCCTCGGTTTCTTTCTGGTATCAGACCCTGCCGGCCGCAGCTTTCCCCGAATTACCCGATAAGGACTACCTGGAGGTCATCTGATGAAAATCCGGGATAAGAAACGATTCTATGACGAAAGCGATTCGATGGCCCGCTTCCTGCTGGGCGGAATCGGTACGGGCAACATCTCGATCGATGCCCGGGGCAGGCTCTGTGACTTTGAATTGTTCAATCGCCCCAACAAGGGCTTTACACCGCCTTATAGTTTTTTCGCCATCAACTCCGCGGCGCTAAACGAATCGGGCCAAAGGAGAGAAGGGAGCTCTGCCACGAACGTCCTGGAGGCGCGTTTCCCCGAGCCTTACGAACATTCTCACGGGTACAATGCCTGGGAATTTCGCGGAGCGCCCCGTTTTCAGGCATCTGAATTTTCGGTGAGCTATCCCTTTGCCAATTTGACGCTGAAAGACGAAGGGATGCCGCTTGATGTATCGCTCGAGGCCTTTACGCCTTTTATTCCCGCCGATGCACATCGTTCGGGGATGCCGCTGGTAATTTTTAACTGGAAGGTGCGAAACTGCGACAGCGTCCCGAGAGAAGTCAGCATTGCGGCGTCCATGACCAACATTACACACTACATCGACAGCGATTTCTTCGGGAAAATGAATTTCGGTCCATCGACCAACCGCCTCTGCCGAAGCCCGCGCGCCTTGTCGGCTCATATGACAAAAGACGGCAGCCGCGAGTACTGGAGCGAAGGCCAGTGGTGGGACGGTATGCAGGATTTCTGGAACGACTTCTCGGAAGACGGGAAGCTCGATCCGGAAGGGTCGGTTCCGAGGGAGGCCTTTGCCATTCATTTCAGTCCGAACAAGGTCTCGTCGCTGGGAGAAAAGAAACGGCTGGCTCCGGGAGAAACGGCCATCTGGCGTTTTATCATCAGCTGGTACCGGCCCAATCGCATTCATTCATGGAATCAGCTTTTATCCGCGGAGGAAGTAGCCAAACGACCTCCGGAGCGCCGGATAATCAGAAACTACCATGCCAAATGGGGCAATCCGCTCGAATCCGCCGCCTATGTGCTCGAACACTATGACGAGCTTTACGATTTGAGCCGAAGTTTCAGCCGGGCGCTTTATGAGAGCAGCCTGCCGGAAGCCGTGATCGATGCCGTGGCCTCGACACTTACGGTGCTTCGCTCCACGACATGTTTTCGCAGCGAAGACGGACGCTTCTTTGGCTTCGAAGGCAGCTTTAACGAGGCCGGGTGCTGCGATGGCAATTGCACGCATGTCTGGAATTACGCCCAGAGCATGGCTTACTTTTTTCCGGAGCTGGAACGCTCGGTCAGACGTGCCGAATTCCTCGAGGAACAAGACGAGGATGGAGGCATCTTGCATCGGGCGTATAAATTCCTGGAGGGAAGAGATTTCGAGCTTCCGCCTGCCACGGACGGCCAGCTGGGTGCGGTAATCCGCACGTACAGAGAGTGGCTGATCAGCGGGGACAAGGACTTCCTCGAAGCCTTATGGCCCGGTGTCAAGAAGGCGCTCGATTATGCGGCCCGAGTCTGGGATCAAGACGGCGACGGCATGCTGGACAGCAAGCAGCATAACACCTACGACATCGATTTCCACGGACCCAATACTCTGACAAACACGATATACTATGCGGCACTGGAAGCGGCCGCGCGTATGGCCGATTACTTCGGCGAGAGCGAGCAGAGCAGAACCTACCGCAGGATTGCGGCCGCGGGATCGAAGCTGACGGACGAAAGTTGTTTTAACGGACTTTACTACGAGCAAGTCATCGACGACGTCAATCGCTATAAATATCAATACGGGAAAGGCCTCCTCTCCGACCAGTTGCTCGGCCAGACTTGGGCATCGCTTCTGGATCTGGGGCATGTGCTGCCGGCCGAACATGTGAAATCGGCCGTGAAAGCAATCTACGATTATAACTTCAAGCACGAGATCGGCCGGGTCACAAACCTGCAACGAAGCTATGCTTTAAACGACGAAAAAGGACTTTTACTCTGCAGCTGGCCCTTTGGCGGTCGTCCCCGAATTCCTTTTGTTTACAGTGACGAGGTCTGGAGCGGCATCGAGTATCAGGTTGCTACCTTACTCGTGGAAGAAGGATTCATCGACGAAGCCCTGGAAATCGTCTCGGCGGTCCGGGCACGCCACGACGGTAAGAGGCGAAGCCCCTGGAACGAAGTCGAATGCGGTCATCACTATGCCAGATCGCTGGCGAGTTTCGGCGTATATGTCGCATTGACCGGTTTCAGGCCGAATCTGCCCGAAGGAAGGCTTAGTTTCTCGCCGAAGGTCAATCCGGAAAATTTCCGCTGCTTCTTTTCCTGCGACAGAGGCTGGGGTATTTATTGGCAGAAGAAAAACAAGGAAACGGGAGAACTCGAGTCGGGTATCGAGACGCTCTACGGAGACCTTAGCAAGCTTACGATCGAGACGGGGTCTTGCTAAACGATCGATTTGTGATCCGGGGAGGGTATGTGAAAGCAGTATTAAGAGCTTACAGCGGAGAGTGCGATTTTACCGGCGACTATCTTCGCGTGCACGCTTTCCTGATGCGTCTAAACCGTGAAAGCATGACCGTGCCCAACTTCCCCTGGGGACGCTGGGCCTGGATGTTTTGCCTCGAGCGCTATCTGGACACAGAACATCTCGATCGCATCGGCATCTGGGAGGCAGAGGGTAAAATCGCGGCTCTGGCGGTTTATGAATCAGAAATTGGCGAAGCGCGTTTTTGTATCGATCCTGATTATTTTTACCTAAAAGAAGAGATGCTGGAATACGCGACGCAGAATATGGCAAAGGACGGCCGTCTTCGTATCTTGATTCCGGACACGGACCGGGAGCTGCAGCGCCTGGCGAAAGAAAAGGGCTGTTTTCCGACTCAGGAGAGCGAGCCGGTATCCGTTCTGGAGTTGGATCGGCCTATGCAGGAAGCGCCTTTACCAGAGGGATATTCTCTGCTTAGCCTCGAGGACGAATATGATCTAATAAAGTACAACCGCATTTTACACTACGGCTTCAACCATGAAGGTGAAGCACCCGACGGCGAGTTTGTTTCCTACTGCGGCATGTGGCATCTGGAAGGCACGGATGAAGCGCTCGTCGAGCCGGTCGCCACGGATCCCCGCTACCGGAAATCGGGCCTGGGGAAGGCCGCTGTACTGGAAGCCTGTCGCCGCTGCCGGGACCGGGGAGCGAAAGCGGCTTATGTCGGATCCTCGCAGCAGTTCTATTACAAAATCGGTTTCGTACCTTACGCCAAAGAAACATGGTGGACGAGAGAGGGCGGATTTGACAAATGATATACATCGGCTTATTGCGCGGTATCAATGTAGGCGGGAATCACACGCTGTCCATGACGGATCTGCGGCAAGTCTTTTCCGAGATGGGCTGCAGTAAAATCCGGACGATCGGCGCATCGGGAAATATTATCTATGAATCGACGCTCGAACAAGACGACAAGGCCATCGCCAATCAACTGGAGACTGTCTTTGGCTTTCCCGTTCCGTATCGCTCGATCGATGCGAAGCGTTACCGCGAGATACTGGCAGCTGCTCCGGCCTGGTGGGGAAGCAGAGAAGACTGGCGGCATAACATGATGTTTTCGACCGACGATTACAAGCTCGATTCGGGTTTGGCTGAAATCAATGCCGTTGATGAAACCTGCGATCGGATCGAAAGAGTCGGGGAGGCAATTTTCTGGTCATCGGCTTTCGAGGATCGTTCCATGTATCGGAAAAGCCGTTACTCGGATTTCGCGAAAACGAATTTCTACCGTCACTGCACCGTACGTAATCGCAACACGGCCTTGAAGATTCTGGCCATGCTCGATACAGGCGAACTCTCGTCATGAATCGGCTCCATAAGGCAAAGGAAAATAAAAGCCGGCAACGCGTGTTGCCGGCTTTTTCGTGCGATTGAGATCGCTTGGCTTATTTCTTTCGGTTTGTGTATCTGGTATGCAGCAGGTGATGTGCCAGCTCGGAGTTGGGCTCGCCGTAGAAGTCATCATACAGACGCAAGATATCGGGGTTCTCCTGAGACTTGCGGTAATCGGACTGCTTGTCGATCTTCACGAGTGTCTTCTGGCGGGAAGCCAGTTCGCTGACTCGTGTAGGGACCGGGTGACCCGCGCCGCTGATACAGCCGCCCGGGCAGGCCATGATTTCGATCAGGTCATAACCGATGTCTTCGCCCGCGACCAGACGCTTCAGGAAAGGCTCGGCATTGGCCAGGCCGCTGATAACGGCTACGCGCACGATCTGACCGTTGATATCGATCTCGGTGTGCTTCACGCCCTCGAAACCACGAAGATCTTCGAACTCCAGAGGCTCGGCATAGATCTGGCCGCTGAGGATCTCGCCTGCCATGCGCAGGGCCGCCTCGGCCACGCCGCCGGACGCTCCGAAGAGAATACCCGCGCCGCTGACGCGCTTATAAGGCTCGTCGAAGTCCTGAGGAACAACGGTGTTGATATCAAAACGGGTCAGCTTCACGATGTCAAGCAGTTCAGTCGTCGTTAAGACGGCGTCAACGTCTCTGTTACCGGTCTCGGAAGTGAACTCGGGACGGGCTGCTTCGGTTTTCTTGGCCATGCAGGGAACGATCGAAACCACGTAGAGATTCTCGCGGTCGATACCGGCCAGTTTGGCGTAGTGCTCCTTCACCGTGACGCCCATCATCTGCTGAGGGGACTTGCAGGTGGAGAGCTTCGGGATCAGTTCGGGGTAGCGCTTCTCGACGAAATTCACCCAGCCGGGGCAGCAGGAGGTAAATTGCGGCATTTGTCCGCCGCCCTTGACGCGGCCCAGGAACTCGCTGGTTTCTTCGAGAATCGTTAAATCAGCGGCAAAGGTAAAGTCAAAGACTTTATCGAATCCGATACCCTTGAGGAGTCCGGCCATGAACGGAGCGACTTCCTCGGAGGACACGCCGTATTCGGCCGAGATAACCGAACGAACCGCCGGTGCCACGAAAGCAACAACTGTCTTCTCGGGATTATGCAGAGCCTTAAAGACCGCCGGATGCTCGCGGCGATAGTCAAGCGCACCGCAGGGGCAGGCATCTACGCACTGACCGCAGGATACGCAGTCGGTTTCGGAGAGCGGACCGCCGTCCTTGGTGGTGACGACCAGACGGCCTTCCTTGATGTGGTAGCCCAGAACGTCGGGTCCTTCAACTTCCTTACAGACAGCGATACAACGACCGCAGGCAATACACTTGTTCATATCGCGTATGATATAAGGATGGTCTGCTTCGATCGGGAAGAAGGGACGTTCATGAATCGGCATTTCAAATTCAATCTCGTGTGCCGTCGCTTCGTTTCTCAGGTGGCAATTCTTACGGGCACTGCAACCGCACTTCAGGCAGCGGGATGCTTCGGCGATGGCGGAGGCTTCGTCCATGGTCAGTTCGACTTCGATGAAGCTGTCGATACGGCTTTCCACGGGGCGTGAAGGAACCGGCAGACGGGCCAGACGCGGTAAGGCGGCAAACTCGTCTTGGGGCAGATCTTCGAGAGATCCGCGATTACAGGAGTAATCGATAGCGGCAGGTTTCGCTTCGCCTGTTCTCAGCCAGCTGTCCATGGCTTTGGCGGCATGGCGGCCGGCACCAACGGCCTGAACGACCGTCGCGGGACCGGTTACGCAGTCACCGCCGGCGAAAATGCCGGCTTCGTTGGTCATGAAGCGGCGTCCGTCGATATCGATGTCGCCCCAGCGGTTAAGCCCCAGAGGCAAGTCGTTATACAGGAACTGTGTATCCGTGCTCTGACCGACAGCGGAAATCACGGTGTCGACCGGCATGTAATACTCGCTGCCTTCGATCGGAACGGGGCGTCTGCGGCCGGAACGATCCGGTTCGCCAAGTTCCATCTTCTGAATCTGCAGCTGCTTGCGTCCGTTCTCGTCGAGGGTAATACCCAGCGGAGCAGAGAGGAAATGCATTTCGATGCCTTCTTCCAGAGCATCGACAATTTCGATTTCTTCGGCGGGCATTTCTTTTCTTGTACGACGATAGACCAGACTGACTTTACCGGCACCCTGGCGAAGAGCCGTACGGGCGCAGTCGATGGCCGTGTTACCGCCGCCCACAACAACGACATGTTCGCCGAGCTCTATTTCGCGACCGCGAGTTACTTCTTCGAGATAACGGATACCGAGCCAGACACCGGGCAGGGTTTCACCCGTGATTTGCAGTGCGGTGGCGCGCCAGGAACCGATGCCCAGGAAAACGGCATCGTACTCGTTTTTCAATTCTTCGAGACGAAGTTGTCCGCCCAGAGCCTGGTTGCAGCGAATCTCGACGCCGGCGCGACGAATCTGATCGATTTCGCGATCCAGCTGTGCTTTCGGCAGACGATACTCGGGGATACCGTAGCGGAGCATGCCGCCGGGTTGAGGGAGACGCTCGAAAACGGTTACTTCATGACCCATGAGCGCACTGTAGTAAGCGGCCGTGAGTCCCGCGGGACCCGAACCGACAACGGCGATGCGCTTGCCGGATTTCTCGGCGGGGGTTGGCATCCAGGGATTCTCTGAATCCAGATCCAGATCCGCGACGAAGCGTTTGACATGGTTGATGCCGACAGCCGAATCGACCAGCTCGCGGCGGCAGGCAGCTTCGCAGGGATGAGGACAAACGCGTCCGCAGGCGCTAGGGAAAGGATTGCTGTCCTTGATGATCTGCAGAGCGGTATGGAAATTACCCATAGCAACCTGAGCCAGGTAGGACTGAATGTCGATGCCGGCGGGGCAGGTGTTGACACAAGGCGCCGTACAGTCGGCGTTGTGATCGCTCAGCAGCTGTTCGAGACGAAGCTTGCGATAGTCTTTCAGGCGGCCGTTCTTCGTCACGATGGTCATGCCGGCCGAGATCGGTGTCTGGCAGGCTTTCACGTCGCGAACGCGATCTTTTTCATGCAGCTCGACGATACAAAGACCGCAGTTGCCGTTGGCGCGCTCGAGACGGATATCGTAGCAAAGATGAGGAACATAAATGTTTTCCTCCTGAAGGGCCTGTAAGATAGTCAGACCTTCGTAAACCTCGCGTACCTGTCCGTCGATGGTCACCTCGACGCGTTTCAAGGATTCGATGTGTTCGATGGATTTCATGCATTACCTCCGTTTGTTAATACCGCGAAACTATCCAGGCACCGGTCGAGTAACCCGTTTACTTTCGCGATGGCTGTGCCATAGTTGGTCACGGGTATACCGGCTTTCGCCGCGTATCCCAGGCGATACTGCATTTCCGCCGCGTTCAACATACAAGCTCCGCAATGGACAATGAGTTTGTATGAGCTTAAGTCGGCCGGAAATTCACCGCCGCTGATTGTGTCAAATCGCAGGTCTGCTCCGGTATACGAACGGAGCCAACGCGGCAATTTAACGGTACCTATATCCTCGCATTGACGATGGTGCGTACACCCTTCGGCAATCAGGATAAGGTCTCCATCCGATAGTTCGTCTATCTTCGCGGCAGCTTTCGACTGCCGGTCAAGATCTCCCTTAAAGCGGGCGAAAATCATGCTAAACGATAGCAAAGGAATCGACAGCGGCACCATTTTGGCGACTTCTTCGAAGGCCTGACTGTCCGTGATCACGACACGCGGCGTGATGCCGACTTTCTCAAGAAGCGCGGGCAGCTCGGGCGGCTGAACGCATAAACCCATGGCGCCTGCATCTAAAATGTCCCGGAGAACCTGCTGCTGAGGCAGAATCAGGCGACCCTTCGGAGCAGAACCGTCGATCGGCGTCACCAAAATGACAAGATCTCCCGAGGAGATCAGATCTCTGACAAGATATCGCTGCGTGCCGGCCGATTGAAGCAGATCAATGATCGACTGCTTCAACTCATCCAGACCCCGGCCTTCGATCGCACTGACAAAAAGCTCTTGGACCTTCCCGTCCGCTTTCTTGCCCGCTTCCTTTTCCATCGTTCTTGTATGTAAATCAGCCTTGTTGCGCACGACGACGACCGGCATGCGAGACGAGGCTTCGCTCAAGATTTCGTTTTCGATTTCATCCAGATCCGTCGCTTTGTCCGTAACCAGAATCGCCAGGTCGCAGCGCCTCAGGACCTCTTCGGTCTTTTTTCTGCGAAGCTCGCCCAGTTCCGTACCGTCGGCAAGTCCCGCGGTGTCGATCAGGACAACAGGGCCCAGGGGTAAAAGCTCCATGGCTTTTCTGACCGGATCGGTGGTCGTGCCGGGCCGTTCGGAAACAATCGCCAGATCCTGGCCCGTCAGTGCATTGATCAGGGCGGACTTACCGACGTTGGTGCGGCCGAAAATGCCGATATGCAGGCGTTCGCCCGTGGATCGATTTACTTGATTCATCAGATCGGCACTCCTTCCTAGAAACGAAAATCCCTGGCACCGTGCTCGATTTCCTCGAGATGACGGGCTGCTCTCTCTCGTACTTTAGCGAGAGGGATACGATTCAGTTCTTCTTCTATGACTTCGCAGCCGAGACGAATCGTCTCCGGGCCTGCGTAATCGGCCAGATATTCGCCCAGCGTCATCAGGGCATTGGGCTGACAGCAGTTGGCAATCTGACCGGACTTCAGCAATTGCATGAAACGATCGCCCGTTCTGCCTTCTCTGTAGCAAGCGGTGCAGAAACTCGGGATATAGCCCAGTTCCAGGAGCCAGGCGACGATCTCGTCCAACGTTCGCTGGTCGCTCAAATCAAACTGATCGGAATCCGTGCTTGTTTCAGCCACTTTCTCGTCGTAACCACCCACCGTGGTTTTCGAAGCGCCGCTGAGCTGGGTCACGCCAAGCTCCAGGGCACGGGCTCTCATGGCGGCACTCTCTCTGGTCGACATGATCAAGCCGGTGTAGGGGACGGCCAGTCGCAGGACCGTAATCAATTTGGCAAAGGTATCGTCCGGAACCGCATCGCTGAAACCCGCGACATCGATATCGTCGGCCGGGCAGATGCGCGGCAGGCTGATCGTATGAGGCCCGACGCCGTAAACGGCTTCCAGATGCTCGGCATGCATGAGCAAACCGACCAGTTCATAGGCATAGTTTTCGAGACCAAAGAGCACACCGATACCGACATCGTCGATGCCCCCTTGCATGGCGCGGTCCATCGCTTCCGTATGCCAGGCATAGTCGTGCTTGGGTCCGGCCGGATGCAGCTTCTCGTAACGTTCGCGGTTATAGGTTTCCTGGAAGAGGATATAAGTGCCGATGTCCGCTTCGTGAAGCTTTCGGTAATTTTCGATGGTGGTGGCCGCGATATTCACGTTGACGCGACGAATCTCGCCGTTCTTGTGGTGAATGTCGTAAATCGTCTTGATGCTCTCGAGTACATATTCGATCGGATTGTTCCGTGGATCTTCGCCAAGCTCCAGCGCCAGTCTCTTATGACCCATGTCTTCGAGGGCGATGACTTCCGCCCGAATCTCTTCTTGAGTCAGTTTTCGTCTCGGGATGGTCTTGTTCTGCACATGATAAGGGCAATACGTGCAGCTGTTGATGCAGTAATTCGATAAGTACAAAGGCGCGAACATGACGATACGCCGGCCGTAGAAGCGCTCCTTGATGGCTTTACCGATTCTCGCGGCTTCCCGGTTCAGTTCCTCGTCTTCGCAGGCCAGAAGAATCGCTGCCTCGCGATGTGTAAGTCCTTCCATGCGCGCCGCTTTATCGAGGATCTCGCGCACGCGACCGGTCTCTTCCTTTGCTCTTTTGGCTTCGTTTAAACTCGCCAGTATTTCATCATGGTTAATAAATTCGGATGCTTTCGTCGACGTTTTATCGTAAATCATATTGCACCTCGCTAAGCTCCCGGGAAATTTTTCCCTTATAATCGCCGCGGGCCGAAATCAGCTCGTAGCCTCTGGCCGCCACCCGGCTTGCCAGACAGTGCTTGCAGTCTTCCGCCTTGTCTTCGATGCAGATCTTCCCGTCATAAAGGGTATAATCTTTTCGATTCTGCATCGGCGAAATGTTCGGCATCAATACGTTGGCACCTGCATCCAGAGCCATTTCGCGACCCAGCGGATGAATGGTTCCCATCGATGTCGTGGCCGGCAGCAGACGCTGCGGTCCCTGAATACGAAGTAAGCTCAGGAGATATAAGCTCAGTTCAAGACTACCACTTTTCTCACCTGCAAAGGGGGTTCCCGCCGATGGCAAAAAGGGTCCGATACCGACCATGGCCGGATCGAAGGTCTCGATGAACTTCAGGTCTCGGGCCAGATGCGCGGCGGTCTGACCGGGTGTACCGACCATAAATCCGCAACCGACCTGATAACCGATCTCTTTTAAGTTACGAAGGCAGTCGATTCTCGACTCAAGATTCATGTCGGCCGGATGCATGCTCGAATAGTGCAGGCTATCCGCCGTTTCATGGCGAAGAAGATAGCGATCGGCCCCGGCTTCGAACCAGGCCCGGTAAACTTCTTTCGATCGCTCGCCAACAGACAAGGTGATCGCCACATCCGGATAACGCTCCCGAATGGCCCGGACGATTTCGCTGATGCGTTCGTCGGTAAACCAGGGATCTTCGCCGCTTTGAAGCACGAAGGTCCGATATGACAAGTCATAACCGGTATGGCAGGCTTCCAGTATCTCGTCTAGCGACAGACGATAGCGATGAATGGATTTCGAACGTCTTAATCCGCAGTAATAACAGTCTCGTTGACAGATATTACTGAACTCGATTAAACCGCGAACATAAACTTTTTTATGGAAAACCGACGCCGAGATCTCGCGAGCCATCGCTGCGGCAACTTCGGCAAGCTCGGGTGTCATGGCCGAAATCAGCGCTTCGTAAGCATCCGGGGGAAGCGAGCGCTCCTCTCTGAGGCGTGTGAGTAGATCAATCGAATCGTAGAACATTACTTTCTCCGCATACTGCCTTTTCACTTACTGCCGGATAATAAGATAATTATATATCTATTAAATATCACCCGATCACGCCTACTATATCACAGCTAAAGGAATAGTTAAAGACATATCGATTAAAAATACGCTATTAAAAAGAAATAAAAGCTTCGCTCTTTTTTGTGATAAAAGAACGAAGCTAGAATTATAAAACTTATATCTCGGAAGCTGTGGAAATGCTTATTCGCTTACCTGCTCGACAAGAACCGGAGGCAGGCCGACATCGAGCAGGCTTTGGCTCTTTAAGAGCATAAGCCCCATGATCAGCATGAAAGGAGCCGTCGTAAACAAGATACCTTCTATAGCCACCCGATCTGCGAGCGGCCCGAAGAAGACGATCGCCAGAGGCATGACAATGCTGTCCAGCATACGATTGATGCTGAAAACACGCCCCAGATAACGGTTCTCGACCCTTTCCTGCAAAATGGTTGTAATCGGTGTAGAAAAGAAAGGGATCACGAGGCCTGTCAGAGCCATAAAGACACAATATATCCAGAACAAAGGGGCAAAGGCCAGAACCATGGTAAACACACCGCAAAGCAGCGAAGATGCCATAATCGTATGGATCCGGTTCTTAAAACCACCCCAGACAGAGATCAGAAGGCTTCCTGCCAGCATGCCGATAAAGAACGCCACCTCGATAGCTGTCAGACGCCAGACATCGGGTCCGTAGGTTCTGGTCACCTGAAGAGGCGTCAGCGAAGCGATCGGCGCTACGACAAAGAAGAACAGTGCTAAAAAGCTAAAGAGCACGAAGAGATAGCGGTGACTGCGTACATAGCCGACACCGGCCTTGATTTCCTTCCAGTAACCGCTTGCCTCGGCATCGCTTTCGCGCTCGACCGGCTTGCTTGCAACGAAGGCCAGAAGAATCAAAATAGCGATCGTGGCGGTCACCACATCGATCCAGAAGATCTGAGACAAGGTCATGAAACCCAGCAGAGCGCCACTGACAATCGGGGACAAGAGCATGGTAGCCGAAGAAAGGCTGCCGTTAATGCCGTTGACACGCATGAGCTTGTCGGAGGGGACGATCTGCGGTAAAAATGCGCTAACGGCAGGCATATGCACGGCAGAACCAAACGCGCGAATCGCCGTCAGGACAAAGAGCGCAGCTATCGGTTCGCCCAGTGCCGGGAAGATCAGAGCCATGGCAAGCGTGGCCAGAGCGATGAAGGTATCGGCCAAGATCATGAGGGTTTTACGGTTATAGCGATCGGCCCAGACACCGGCGAAGGGAGACATGATCAATGCCGGCAGCATATTGGCGAGAATCGAGATCGCCATCATGGCACCGGATTGCGTTTCCAGCGTTATATACCAGGTGATGGCATATTGAACAATGGAAGAGCCGAACAAGGAGACTTGCTGGCTGGCCAAAAAGAGCGCAGTTTGTTGAAGCCACTTTTTATCGCGCATGAGAGATATATCACCGCCGCAACAGCTTAATGTTCGCTGGCGACTTCTTCCATCTTAAAATCGGGGTCTATGCCCGCGGCCTCAAGCTTCCGGCGGCTGTCCTTTCGTAGTTGCTGTTGCAATTCCAGTAGATAAGGAAATTCGCGGCAAGATGATTCCGCATAGGTTTGATTAAGTCGGTATTCCAGGGGCAGCCAGGTCGAAATATCGGCTTCGTTATGTTGTAAAACGACTTCCAGTTTATCCAGAGCCCGGGCCAGACGTCCTTCGGGCGTCGACTGCTTCGAAAAAGCTTCGAAGAGGGGAGCCAGGCGTTCTTTATCTTTAGCCGGCAATAAATCCAGTAAGGATTCTACCGCTTCGTCTTCCGATGCTTCATCGCCATCCGTCTTCAGGAAGCTCGGTACATCGCCCGTAATCGCTTCTCCCCAGTCGTGTGTCAAACACATCAAAATGACATCATCCATATTGATGCCGGGGAACTGATCGCGCATGAGCCAGGCCATCACGGTTAAACGCCAGCTGTGTTCTGCAACACTTTCGCGGCGACCCTTAGAGGTCCATGAGTGTCTGGTGTTGTTTTTAAGTCCCTCTAATATGCCGAGGAATTCGATTAATTTCTGTATATCCATGAAAGCCAGTATATCACTTCTCTTCTCGCCGATATTTACGATATGATACTGATTTCCTCATCTGTCGGAAAGTTTT
>JBNRMJ010000025.1:0-5990 GCA_050309435.1 Fastidiosipilaceae bacterium | reverse complement strand
AGCTCGGGCCGGTACTCCTGTGACTCGGGATTATGACAAAATTTACATCTTAAAGGACAACCTTTAAGAAAGACGGCCGTGCGTATGCCCGGCCCGTCATTCAACGCAAAGCGGATAATATCCAGTACATAGGTCATGAAATATCTCCGGGAATCCCCTGGATTCAATACATGGTTCGTGACAGAATCTCTTCTTGTACATCTCGATCCAGCGTGACAAAACGAGCGGAGAATCCTCCTACCCTCACGAAGAGGTTCTGATAGTCTTTCGGATTCTTGATGGCATTCTCCAGGTCATCTCTATTTAGTACGGTCAGCATCGCCTGTTGTCCGCCATTATCAAAATACGTATCTAGCATAGCGTCCAGCTGATCCCGGTGCTTTTCGAAGATCTCGCGATTGAGTTTGATATTCTGTACGCCGCCGGCATGAATAGTATTGTCCATTTTCACGAGCGAATTCAGCATAGCCGTCAGTCCGTTCTTATCGGCTCCGCCCTGTGGATTAATAGCATTGGCCATAAATGTTCCTTTACGTCTGCCGTCGGCCGAAGCTGCCGTGTTACGCCCCAGAATCGTATTGGTTTCGTTGTTGATAATAACGACCAGATAACTGTCGAGTCCGACTTTCGCAGCACATGAAGACGAATAAAGACAAATGTGATCATGTACTCTGGCGGCTATACTGTCGGCATAGTCATCGTCGTTACCGAACTTCGGCGCTTCGACAAGCTCCCGACGTAAGGGCGCGAAGCCTTCGAAGTCGGACCGGAGCGCTTCCGTTAATTCCCCGGCGCTAATCAATTTATCGTCATAGACCAGCTTCTTGATAGCTGTCAGGGAATCGGCGGTATTCATGTTGCCGTAGCTTTCAATCGTGCCGCCAAGACGTCGGATGCCGCCCGCGAAAATCGGTTTGGCACGCTCGATACAGTCATCGAATAACATGCTGAGGAAGAAGTAAGGTGCTTCTTCGCCGGCCATGTCATATTCCATCTTTTCCTGAAGTGCCAGGGCATCCGTATAGTACTCGACTTGCCTGCGATATCCGTCCCACAGCTCCTCGAAGTTCTTGTAGGTATCCAGACCTCCCGTATCGAAACCGCTGTCTTCCCCGGAGAACATATCGACACCATGATTCAACGCCAGCTCCAGACATTTCAAGAGATTGATGACACCGCTGGGAGTACCAAAACTCTGATGATTTATGACATACTCGCCACAACCGAAAGGCATATACTGTTCGGCGGTTTTCTCATCAGCCCGGAAGGCCCTCATCACGGCAGGAATATTGACTCTGTCGTCATAAAGAAGCGGATAGGTTCTTCCCTCTTTAATGCAAAGCATGGCCAGATCCCGTATCTCTTTTGGTGTATCATCATCGAGTCTCAATGTCAGCTGGGGTTCGATTTCCTTGACACGTCTGCTGGCCTCGATCGCAAGCAGGCCGAAACGATCGGCCGCTTCGGGATTCTTTCGTCCTCTGTCGCCGATGATCACACGGGAATGAACCCGGGTGTGCCGGCTGTTGATAATTTCCCAATACGAGCAAACAAGATCCTGAGCTTCGTTAACGGTAAGTCTTCCGGACTCCAGATCGGCTACCAGATACTCACCCAGATAATCATCCATGCGTCCGTAGTTCATCGTGCCGGAAAGAAGAGAGTAAATCCAGCTCAGTTCGATGGCTTCAAGCAAGGTTTCGGGCTTGCGAACGGCGACATTCGCGCACGCATCTGCAATATTTTCCAATTGCTTCCTGCGCAGGGAATCCGTGTCTGCAGCATAGGCCGACTCACGGACCTGTACGGCATAAAAGAGCAGGCTATCAGCCAGAATGTCCAACGCAGCACGAAAACCGTCCAACAGCTCGAAGTCAATGGATTCGCCGGTCTCCCGGGCTTTGGCTTCGCGTTCGTCGATTAATGCATGCATTCCCGGTATACCGCCCGAGAGCAGCTTCTCGTAGTCGAGATAGGCACCGGTCATCCGGTAAATCGGGTGTGCCGCGCGCGATGACTTAAAATAGTCATCGTTGGGCAGACGTTCCTTGACCCAATCCGGATAACGCTCTCTTAATCTGGCCGTTGTATTTTCCTTTTCCCAGAAGCGCACGGTTTCGTTAATCAGTTCCCGATCTTCGTTTGTGGTATAAAGGTTGCCCAGCTCATAAAGTTTTCCGGCTATGTGCCTGTTTCAATATTAGTAAGTGCTTTATGTGGTTTGCCGCTGTATCAACTCGACAGGGATCACCTTATGTTCTTGTTTCATCAGTCCGGTCTCAATCTGCCTGAGTAAAATTTTTACCGAAGAAGCCGCCAGACGGTCGGGATGCTGGCGTACGGTACTTAAGGGAACATCGCGGAAGGAAGCCACGGATATATCGTCAAATCCGACGACGCGGACGGATTCGGGAACTTCTATTCCCCTGGCTTTCATGGCATCGATTGCACCGATAGCCAGCCAGTCCGTGGTTGCGAAGAGACCATCGATCTTCCCTCCTTCGTCCAGAAATCCGGACATTGTGTCAAACGCATCTTGATAACTTGCGTGAGATACCGTGATATGGTTTTTATCATCCAGTTGCACACCGAGCTCGGCGGCACGTGCCCGAAACGCGTTAAAACGGATGTTATGAGTCGAAAACTGTCCTGCAGGACTCAAACAGGCAATACGCTTGCAGCCACGTTCGATCAAATGATCCATGGCCAGTCTGGCACCCTGCAGGTTATCCGATTCCACGAGAGAAATATGCCTGTCCGAATCCACCACCGGCTTTCGATCGATGCAGACCGTAGGTATGGACATCAAACTTTCCGGTAAAGGTAAAAGTCCCGAGACGTATATCAACCCGGCTACATTCATCGACTGTAGAACAGTAAGCTGAATTTGTTCCAGCTCACGGTCTTCATTCGTATTACAGATAAAAGCTGCGAAACCATGCTCCAAGAGCGAGATCTGCATATGCTGGACAATCTGACTAAAAAACTCGTTCGTGATATCAGGAACGATGATGCCGATGAGGTTGGACTGATTGGTTTTCAATGTTTTCGCCATGCTGTTCTGGACATAGTTCATCTCCTTGATGACTTTCCAGACTCTTTCCTCGGTTTCGGGCGAATAACGGCCTTTCCCGTTGATGACACGGGAAACGGTAGCGATGGACACACCGGCTTCTCTGGCGATGTCCTTAATATTAGCAGGTCGATTAGCCATAAACAGTTCTCAATCTTTCAATGGGATTTCAGGATTGGCGCCCCTGATCGCAGGTACGCCTTCTCCGAGCTCGGGATGCGAAATGAACCATTTATTACGTGCAACGATCAGGGGATTGACCGGCCGTTTTTCATCATCGGCAAAGGCCTCGTTCGTTCCGCGAGGCAGCACACAAGCACTGCGGAAACCCGAACGGGTCACGGAAACAGGCGCCAGATGAAGTGTCTCGTCATTTAGCAAAACTGCCTGACCGGCTTCGACACGAAAAGCCTCGACTAGCTTGCTTTCGTAATACGGCATGCCGTTTTCGTCTTCTTCGAGATCTTCCAATCTTCCCAGAATCAGAATCATCGGATCCAGCGGAAGTTGAATCTCCGCGCCTTGATGCCATTCGAAACCGTTTAACTTCTGATTGAATCCCGATACAAACCCGATCTGACAAGGCATTCCGGCATAGTACTCACGTTCCAGAAGTTCGCGAAGTCCGCTGATGGACTCGAGTTTTGGAGAGGACGCCGTATAAGCGACACCGGATTCCGGTAACGGAATTCTTGTGGCACAGATCGCTTCGAAAAATTCATCGCTGACGGGCAATACCCGTCCGTAGCGCTTAAACTCGGGACCGGTTACAGGTTTGATGATCAAGTCGGTCTTAGCTGCCGTCATGCTTTTCCCTTCTTTACGTTTCTACGTAATCGTTTTCTCAATTTCGACATTTATCCTTAATGAGAGCTCTTATTCATAGCTTATCAGGTTCAAGACAATTCGTAAATGCAATAGGCATAGGGCTTTAGCGAAACCTCGTCACCATTTGCACTATTGCCTTTCAGCGCTTTGGAGCTGCTTAAGCACTCATGTTTGGCCGCGACGGATTCGTCTGTCAGATTCACCATGACCAGGAATTTTTTATCTTCGGAATAACGGACAAACGCAAGCACACCGTCTGCAACACGAAGGTAATCGGTACGCCCGCCGGCGGCAAGGGCCTTACGCCATTGAAAAAGTTCTTTAAAGTAATCACGGATCGCCGGACCTTCGCGATGAGCCAGAGCCGGATCTTCGTCGCCCTGGTAAATCATAACCATGCCGTCGATGAGCGTCATGACGGCCCAGAGAGCTTTGGCACCTTCCAAACCATAAAGGTTTGTCGCCCGGTCTGCCTGCCAGACCCAGGAAACCGTATCATGGTTACCGAGGAAACGAAGCTTACTGAATCCTTCCGGCGTGACCTGTTGTTCGAGTTCCAGCCAGTGTATCAGACGGTTCGTATAGTTTAACGGATCACTTTTGAATATGGGGCCGAGTTCATCGAGAACACGATAAAGATTAAAGCCGTAAAAAACATCCGTCACATCATAGAAGGTGGGCTGAGGATGGAAGTTCTCCGGCAGGATCAGAGGTTTTTTACCCTGGTTCAGGAAGCCCTGTCGAATCGCAGCCGTGATATTGCGCCTTGCTCTGAGGTTGGATCCGGAAGGTCGCTCGCCGGGTTGAGGGCACCAGTTTGACAGACCTCCCATGGCACAGTCGATACGAGCGCCGTCAATATCAAAACGACGAATATGATCTTCCACCAGTTCTCGCGTGTAATCCAGATATCCGGGATGATTGTAGTCCAAAGTCACGCATTCCCACTCTTCATGGAGTTCGCCGTTTCTGCGGCGAGAACACCAGGGAAGCATACCCATCTCTTTTGCGACAAGGTGATTCGGTCCGTGAGGAACATAATCGAAGGAAACCGTCAAACCGAGTTCATGAGCTTTCTTCACATAGTATGCCGTGGCTTCGTCGCCGCCGTAGCGCGCATCGATGATTGCCTGGTCGGTGGAGTGATAAACACCGGCACTGCCGTGGTCAAAAATCGGAAGCAGCCAGACATGATCCACACCCATATCTTTCAAGACCGGAAGATAGTCCGCATATTGAAAGAGATCCAGACGATCCGGGAAGTTGCCGTCCATAGTACCGTGCGGATGACAAGAGTACATGATGCCGTCCGATATGCCGTCACGAACCGGGCTGAATCCGAGCGAAGCCACAAAGTCACGCTCTTCGATATAGGGATTGCCTTCGGCTATCTGACCAAGATAGAGCCTGGCGATTTCAACTGTTTCGCCATTAGTCAGCTCCAGTTCGAGCGACGGTACATAGACCAGCTCCGTGTTATCGCCGCTGCGACGCAAACCGCTCGAATACTTCTCGTTGGTATCGAGGAAAAAAGCATTGATATGGCCGCCGTTAAGCTCCATATGGATGTGCGGCGATGACATGCCGTTACCGATTACTTCTCTGTTTGCTATTTGAGACAGATCTAAGGTTCCCGTTGGCAAGCTGGCAGGGAAATCCGCTTTGGCGAGGCCTTCGAAAGCCAATGACAGCAATGCTCCGTTGATCCAGAGTTTTTCGTCGCTTATACCGGTCATACCCCAGCTCAGACATGCTCTTCCCTTTTCGTCTGTCAGCTCGATCCAGAATTTTACTTTTTCGGAAGGCTATGTTAAAGTTTATTGTTGATATAAGGTAAAAAATTAGAACTTCCATTTTTCTGGAAGTTCTATTAAATAATAATGTTTTATTCAACTAAAGCACCCGATAGCACAATAAGTTTTTTTCTATTCATTCATATAATGTAACAGTTTTTCGAAAAATTCATTGCTAACGGTTAACTGATACTGTTTTTCAACAAGATTTCGAAATTCCATAACGAGAAGCAAAGAGTTCTTATAGGCTTCATATAGTTCTAATTCATTTAATCGGGCAGTAGTCTTTTTAAACT
>JBNRMJ010000024.1:0-15228 GCA_050309435.1 Fastidiosipilaceae bacterium | reverse complement strand
TCAGTTTAATGGAAATCTATTCTAATTCGTGAAACTGTAAACTTTGGAACCGCCGTATACCGAACGGTACGTACGGTGGTGTGGGAGGTCTCCCGGTCAATTAATGACCGGGATCCTACCCGATTTGATGAAACTATTTCGGCAGATCCTCCCGCTAAGGTAGTGAAGGGTAGGTATGATACATGACCGATATGGCCCGGCCACAGGAAAAAGATCAAACAGACATGACTGTCGAACAGCATTTTGACGATCTGTACGCGCGTACGAATCGACGTACGCTGATTTATCTCGGTAGTCGAGCGCAGCAAATTGATGACGTCAAGGATCACTTTCAGGAAATATATCTGGAAGTTTTCCGGTCTCTGAATCGTTCCCGGGGAGCGCTGGAGCTGCGGAATAAAACGCTTTCGTGATCCATATCGCACGGCAGAAACTGGCCGAATATTATGCGCATAAGGCCAGAACAAGTACTTTGCCATTGGAGAGAGAAAACGACGAAGGCGAAGTCTTTGATCTTGGCGAATGGACCGATTTAAGTGATCAAGGCGAACCGGTCATCGACGAACGCCTGGAGACCGAGGAGTTGCTACGAAAGATCAGAAAGCACCTCAAAACCAAAGCGGAACTTGTCAGGAAGATTTTCTATCTGCATTACGATCTGGAGCTGACGCTTCAAGAAGTTGCGGATCAGCTGGATCTCCCTCTATCGACGGTCAAGAGCAGACTCTATCGCACCCTTCGTGAATTACGGCGCATTTACAATGTGCTCGGCAACCCGTGAGCATGTTATGAGCAACTCATAAGCAGCTCAAGCATCTAGTACCAAGGAGGATCAAATGAAAGAACGAGATTTAATCCAAAAGGCAGTCCATCAGGAAATGCCCGATGCAAAATCGATTCGCAAAGAAGCACAGGAATCGGTTCATGGCCGCAAGCCGTTACCTTTTGTCGCAAAAAAGAAGAATAAAATCGCCTGGGCCGGCGTGGCTGCAGCCGCTGTCGCTGTCGTTCTGCTGGCCTCTGCGCTACCACGCCTCTTATCCAATCCCAACCGCGGCTTGACACTGCCCAGCTATGTCGAGCTGGACGGAAACAGCGCGAACGGACCGTTGATCGGTGACGATCTTGGCAGTGATTCCGGTTTAGCCGGGAATCCGGGTCAGATCATGCCGGGTGAAGGCGATCCCGCAGTGGGCGAACAGTATACAGCCTTGGAGCCGGTGGCATCTCGCTTGATGACTTACTTCGAAACCAACGGTTACCCGGATTTCGTGGGTGGTTTGTACTTTGATGAAGAGCCGCAGATTGTGCTGAGCCTTAGCGAAGATACGGCTGCGAATCGTGCTTTTTTAGTAGATTTAGCCGGAACAGATGCCATCAAATTCGTGACAGTGAATTATTCCTATAACGAACTGGAACGCGTGCAGGAAGCCGTGTCGGCCGGTATCGCCGATGGCAGCTTGCCTTTCGTTCTCTCCAGCGGCATTGATGTCGTTGGCGGCCGCTTGGAAATTGTCGTTAATTCCGTAGTGGAAGCCGATCTCATGAAGCTGGCAGCCCTCGATACAGCGGGCCGCGGCGAGGCCCTGAAGGTGTTCTATTCCGAGGACCTGGCCGAAGTATACGATGACCTGGCTACTCAGTAATCTCAAAGCGAGCATAATAGAATATGTCCATATGAAGGAGCCTCGCTTTGGGGCTCCTTTTGCACGCTTTACAAATGTCTCGCTGATCTGTAAACTGTCCTATGTTTTGGAGGTAGCCATGTTAAATGCTTTTTCTCGTATGGAATTACTGGTCGGCGAAGATGCCCTGAGCCGTTTAAAAAGCGCGAAAGTTGCTGTTTTCGGTGTCGGCGGAGTCGGTTCGTTTACTACGGAAGCCCTCGCACGCTCGGGTGTGGGCCGTTTTCTGCTCGTGGATCGGGATGTCGTCACCCTGACGAATATCAACCGCCAGCTGATCGCATTACACAGTACGATCGGTATGCCGAAGGTCGAAGTCATGAAGGCCCGAATCCTGGATATCAATCCCGAGGCCCAAGTCGAGATCAAGCAGAGTTTTTACCTCCCCGAAAATGCCGATGAAATCCTGACAGACGATATCGACTACATTGTCGATGCCGTCGATACGGTGACCGCGAAAATCGATCTGGTCGTCAAGGCCCGGGAGCGAAATATTCCGATCATCAGCGTCATGGGCGCGGGCAACAAGTTGGATCCGACCCGTTTCGAAGTAAGCGATATTTCGAAGACTACCTATTGCCCATTGGCAAAGGTCATGCGAAACGAGCTTCGGGAGCGCGGGATCAGACATCTGAAAGTCGTATACTCCAAAGAGATTCCGACCAAACCCCGTACATTGTCGCCGGAAGCCACGGAACATCGCCGCTTTATTCCGGGTTCGATTTCTTTCGTGCCCCCGGTCGCAGGCTTAATCGCCGCAGGCGAAGTCGTAAAAGATTTGATCGCCCTCCTTTTGACGAAAGAAGAGCGATCCTGATCATTAGTCTATTGATAGTTATTCTTAGTTATCCTTGTTTCCGAAGGTATAGCCGAGAATGAGACGAAGCATCTCTTTATCCAGGAAAGGTGCCAGACCCATCATCTCCCGGGGGTTGCCGCCTTTATCGAGAAAATGTTTGACGATCTTTCCCAGATCTGCGCGGTTCAAAAAGGGTGCAAGCGATGTGATTTCATCGATATCGTCTCCCTGATCGATCGCCCGAAGCACGAGTTTCCCCAGATGCTCCCGATCCAGAAAAGGTGCCAGCCCCGCCAGATCTCCGATCTCGCCGCCGTTGGCCAGGTGCCGGCGGACCAGCTCGCCCAGATCGCTGCGATCCATGAACGGCGCGAGGCTCTCCAGATCCGAGAAGTCGTAGCCCTCGTCCATCAGGCGACGCGTGATTTCTCCGAGGCCTGCGCGACCGAGAAAAGGTGCCAGAGAGCTGATATCTTCGATTTCGACGCCTTTATCAAGAGCGCTTGTTACTACCTGATACAGGGTCGCCTGATCGAGGAAAGGAGCCAGTTCTTCTAAAGCCTCCCAATCCAGGTTAGGTTCTTCCTTTACGCTTTCGGCGAAAATCTCCTCTGTGCGACTCGGCTCCAGAGCAGGCGCCACGGCGGACAGTTCGTCGAGGCTGATGGGCTTTTCGATGGGCTGGTCAGCGACAATATGCTTGACGACTTCGGCACTGCGACCGTTACCGAGCAGTTCGTCGATTGTGCAGTCCAGAATCGAGGCCAGTTCCGGCAGTTTGGAAATATCGGGCATGGTCTGACCGCGTTCCCAGTTACTGACGGCCTGGAAACTGATATTCAGTTCATCGGCCAGATTCATCTGGGTCATATTCCTGGCTTTCCTGAAGGCCGCGATGTTGCGGCCGATCTGAATCATATCAAAATTCATTTTATCGGACATCTTCTCGTTCTCCTTTATGAGCTTGTTTGTCCCGTTAACTATATAGTCTTCCACGGGCGGGCTTTCGTCCAGTCTTTTGTTCTTGAAACTAAAATTCCACATTACCTTTCTCCTTGAAATTGCCGCGGCGGTGTTTCGCTTGGTCTTCACTATGGACTGTGGCGGGAAAAAGGTCTAACAAGCTCTGCTTGAGTCGGGAAAAAGGCCGGACTAAAGTCCTGCTTGAGTTCTCCGATAATGGAAAATATCCCGCATCACCGGCCGGGCAGGAGCCGCGGACAGGTAATCGGGATATTTCACAGGACAGGATTACTCTCAGAGGTAGCGGTGATGCTCGATCTCCTCGGGACGATAAAGCTTGTCGATCTTACGAATGCGCAGGCGATAAAGACAGCCGCCGTCGGCCTGACTACCCGCACAATAGGCCAGGAGCACGGAACCGTCGGGATTGAAGTGAATCGCCGTATAGCAGTAACCGCTCAAGGGATCATCCTCGACGAAAACCGGCTTGGACCAGTGTTTACCCTCGTTGCGGCTGATCGAATAAACCAGCGGGGTGCGGCCATGGAGTTCGGCGTAAACCTCGCGGGTGACATAGTTCGGAATCGGATTCCAAATTGCGAAGAGATCTCCGGTGCAAGGATCTCTCTTCAGGGACATGGGCGAGTTCGGTGAAGAGAAGCGGGAAGGCACGGGGTCCGACCAGGATTCGCCCTGGTCGTAGGAGTACATTTCATACTGATAGCCCTTGTCGGTTCTGGCCCAGCCGTAGAGTACACCGTTCTTCAGTTCGAGTACGCCGGGTTCCTGCAGACCGGCGGCATTGTTCGCGCTGCTGACCGCACAGGGTCTGGATTCGTTCCAGCTTTCGCCGTCATCATCGGAATACATGTAATAAACTACGCTGCGCCAGTCATATCCCGCATCTGCCTGCTTATCGCCTTTAAGCGTGCGATGGTAAGCGGCCGGATTGATCAGGCGACCGGTCGACAGTTTAACGATGCGATCGTTGTTCGTGACATAATGGCCGGGACCGGTCGTGCAGTTGACGCCTTCGGACCAGGTCTTGCCTTCGTCGGAGGAGCGACGCATGAAAGCACGTCCGTCAAACATGCTGCGGCGACGAAAATAAAACAAGCCGATATCGCCGTTATTCAGACGGATGAGCGAAACACTCATCAGATTTTGTTCGTCGCCCCGAGGATTCAAGAGCATCTCGGGTTCGGTCCAGCTGTTTCCCATATCGTCGGAATACATGACTGCGACGCCTGCGGGAGCCGCATCGTCTCCTTTTTCGGAGATGTAACGTGAGAAGGCAAACATCAATCGGCCGTCTTTTAACTCGAGGAAGGATCCTTCGCTGTTGCGGGGATTGCCCTTTATCGGTGGTAAATCCAAAATAATTCTTCCGGTTTCCATAAAATACCTGCTTTACTGAGCCAAAATATCTTGACTTATTCTTATAACATGCACGAAGATAACATTTAATGACAATAAAATCCACGAATTACGGTAATTCTACGGAGTAAGATAGAATGTATACAAGTGCAAAGGAGGTCTCCACAAGATGTCAATGATAGAGATTCAAGATCTGACAAGAGACTACGGACAGAATCGCGGTATCTTCGATTTATCCTTCTCGGTTGATGAAGGAGAAGTCTTTGGCTTCCTGGGTCCAAACGGAGCGGGGAAGACCACGACCATTCGTCATCTCCTGGGCTTCCTTAAGCCTGAAAGCGGCCGCTGCCGCATGCTCGGACAGGACTGCTGGACAAGTCGCGCCGAAATATCCCGGCGTGTCGGTTATATTCCGGGTGAGATGGCTTTTTTCGATGATATGACAGGGCTGGAGTTTTTAAACTTCCTTTTATCCTATCGCGGGGTAAAAGGAAAAAACCGCATGCCGGAACTGCTTGAACGCTTCGAGCTCGATCCCGGAGCCAAGTTAAAGAAAATGAGTAAAGGCACGAAGCAAAAGGTCGGTATCGCGGCGGCCTTCATGCACGATCCGGATATCCTGATTCTCGACGAACCGACCAGCGGGCTGGATCCTTTGATGCAGCTTCGCTTCATTGATCTGGTGCTGGAGGAAAAAAACCGGGGGAAAACGGTTCTTCTGTCCTCACATATGTTCGAGGAAGTGGAACGGACCTGTCACCGTGTCTCGATTATCAGGGAAGGCCGGCTGGCGGCGACGGATTCGGTGGAAGCACTGAAGGATAGTCAGGTCAGACGCTATATCATTACGCTGGAAGACGAAGAAGCGGCAACCCGCTTCTCCGCCGAGGGTTTCAATATCGAAACGCTTAGGGGCAATCAGGTGACAGTGATTGTAAGTTCGGATTTAAGGCAGTTGATCGCCGTCATGAACCGCTATCCTGTCATGAATATCGCCACGCCCACCCAGAGTCTCGAAGATATCTTCATCGGCTACTACGGCAGATCGGCGAACGGAGGTGGAAAAGATGCTTAATATGAGTCTATATAAAAGAGGCATGAAAGGCAGCCGGAATCTGCTCTTAATCTTCGCCGGCGTGATCGCCCTGTATTTTGTGATTATTGTTCAGATGTTCGATCCGGCTCTCGGATCCGCCCTCATCGAATTACAAAAAGCCATGCCTCAGCTGATGGCGATGTTCGGCATGGACAATATGGCTGCCGATCTGACGAATTTCCTGGCTTCGTACCTTTATGGCTTTATCATGCTCGTTTTTCCGATGGTCTTTTCGGTTCTGATGGCCAATAAACTGATTGCCCGTCATGTCGATCGAGGGTCGATGGCCTATCTTCTGGCCGCACCGGTTAAAAGAAGCACCGTTGCTTTGACGCAATTGGCCGTAATGCTTTCCGGCGTGATCGCGTTGATCGCCTTTTCGACGATTCTGGGTATTGTTTCCTGCGAACTGTCTTTCCCGGGCGAGCTTGATATAGCTTCTTTTATTTTATTGAATCTGGGGCTTCTGTGCCTTCAGCTTTTTATTGCCGCCATTTGCTTCCTGGCATCTGTCTTTTTTAACGACAGCCGGAACGCCGTCGGTGCAGGGGCGGGAATTTGCTCTCTGGCTTTTGTCGTGCAGATGCTGGCCGATGCAGGAGATGATCTGAAAACGGCTCGTTATTTCACCTTTTTCACTCTTTTTGATACGGAAGCTATCATCGCGGGTGAAGCCTTTGCATTATGGAATGTGCTAATCTTGTTCGTAGCCGCCATCGCTTTATTTATTATAGCGATCGGGCTTTTTAATCGTAAGGATCTGCATATATAAGCAAAGGGAGAGCGTATGGTCGTTCGGGAAGAAAAAAGTGTTTTTGCCACGAAGCTCTTTATTGTTTATTTTTCCTTTTATTCGGGTGTGGCCGCTTATAACACCTATCTCAATCTTTACTTGAGCGATTGCGGTCTGACGAATCCCCAGATCGGCGGCATCGTGTCGGTGTCGACGATTTTTACGCTGGTCACGCAGATGTTCTGGGCGCATATCAGTGATCGTTCGCAGAATAAGAACCGCGTCATGCGTTTGCTTTATCTTCTGGTGGCTGTGGCCGGCCTTTGCTTTTATATCGATGATTCTCCGCTCTATCTGGGTATACTGGTCACGGTATTCGCGCTTATTTATAACCCGATTGCTCCTTTGCAGGATAATATTACGCTGGAACTGATCGAGGGGACCCGGACGGATTTCGGACAGATCCGGATGGGCGGTACGATCGGCTACAGTCTGACGGTTCTTCTGACCGGCTTATTTCTGAACGATGCTTATCGGCATATTTTCTGGCTGACGACTTTGTTTACGACAATTTGCCTGCTCATGACCTTTTATTTTCCGGCTTCGTCATCGCTTACCGCTCCGAAGAACGAGGCGGATTTGAAAACCGTTTTATCCAACAAGCTCTTACTGGGTATTGTTTCTTTTAGTTTTGTCTTTAACCTGGGATTGTCTTTTTATTACAATTTCTATCCTATTTACTTCGTTTCGATCGGCGGAGACAGCGGTATCATCGGTACCTTGATGTTTGTCGGTGCGCTCACGGAAATTCCGATGCTCCTGCTCTGTAAACGGATTATCGATCGGATCGGGGTCAAAAAGCTCTTGATTATTGCTGCTGCGGCCACGATTCTGCGCTGGGTCTTACTCTATATTCTGGTTAATCCGCTTCTCATTATCCTGACTTCGCTCCTGCATGGTCTGGGTTTCACAAGTTTCTCCTACAGTGTGATTACCTATATCAACAAGGTTGTGCCTCAGCGGATGCGGGGGCGTGCCCAAACCTTGAATGTTCTTCTTGGTTCGGTTATTCCGCGTATCCTCTCCGGTTATGTCGGAGGCTTGCTCAGCGAGTCCCGGGGCACCGATCAGGTGATGCTGATGAATGCAGCGATTCTGGCTTTGACCGCTTTGGTATTCTTCTTTTTCGGGAAGGAAAATGTCGCCCAAACGACGGATTAGACCCTCTCAGCCTTCTTTTTCACATATGTGCCGAATTTTTCTCCTGCCTGGGTTATAATGTGCCAATTCATTAAAAGAGGAGGTCATGGGCATGGCAGGTGAAGATCAATTTGGTTTCAATATCGACGACGCCGGTTCGGAAACATCCTGGTCCGATGATCGGACGCTCTTGCGCCATATGAGCATCGATGCCGCCTCGATCGGCGAGGCCGGTCTGGATTTATGGCGTACGATTTTCGCGCGCAGCCGCGAGCTCTATAAAAAGAAGCCCTGGCAGTATCTGCATGCCCGTGATATCATCGGCATCGAAAAAGACAAGGGCAGTTTCGAGCTGACACTAGCCTCCATGATCGGTCAGGATGGCCGGAATGTCGGCGTGCAGTTTTTCCTGGGGGACTGGGGACAGTGGAGTCTTCGTTACATGCTGGACCGCGAGGCCGATCTGAGCGCCCGCCTGGTCAGCCGGCTTTTGAGCCGTTTGAACGCCTATCGCCTCGACTTCATGAAGCGAACGGAGATCCCCGACGATTATGCAGAACTCGTGCGCAGCCTCGGTTTTTCGTTTCGCGGTGCCTGGCCTTACATCACGGTGCTCGAACCCAACAAGCCGCTTTCCTACCCCGATCTCTCCGATCTGGAGCATCTGGCCTTTTTACTTGATCAACTTCTGACTATACTCGGCGATATCGAAGCCGGCCGGATCGGATTTTCCGGCGACAAGAAGAAAATTCTTTGCCGTTCGTGGTCGGTCGACGATCAGCGCTGGCTATATTCTCAAAGCGAGAGCCCCGGTGATCTTTACCTGCCCGCTTTTACGGAAATAGACGAGTTTACGGTCGAGCGCATCGAACGACTGCCTCAGACGGATGCCGAGTTGTCATTGGATCTGTTTCGCTTCCGTCAGCCCGTGCAGGATAAAGACGGCAGCTTTATTAATCTCTATCTCTTCGTGGCTACCAATGATTTATCCGGCGAGGTGGTGAGTTTCGATACCCTGCGCTCGGATGTCGACGAGTATAAAAGCTGGCCGGAGTTTCTGATCCGCCTGCTCGACGAGGTCGGACGGCCCGCCTTGATCAGTCTGGACGACGAAATCGCCCTGGCCGCGATTGACTCCCTGCTGGAGGCTTTTGACATTCCTTATGCCCTGCTTCGGAGCAATCCGCTGCATGACATGATATTCGCCAACATTACAAATCAAATGCATTAGTTGCCACCGGAGTTTCCGCTCAAGATAAGCAATCTTGCATAGCGAACGGCGCTTCTTTCGGGTATTATCTTAGTCATTAAGGTCAATCAATGTCCGGGAGGATCATTTATGCAAACAGTTCGTTGGGGAATTTTAGGACCGGGGGGAATCGCCCGCGGTTTTGCCGAAGGCATTCGTCAGACAGAGGGTTCCGAACTCCGCGCCGTTGCTTCGCGCGACTACAACAAAGCCATTCGCTTCGCCGAGGAGTTCGGCGGCCAGATCGCTTATGGTACATATGAAGAGCTGGTCTCAGATCCGGCTGTCGACATCTGTTACATTTCCGTTATTAATCCTTATCATGCGTCCCTGGCCAAACTCTGCCTGGAGCACAATAAGCCGGTATTGGTGGAGAAGCCCTTTGCCATGAACGGGAAAGAAAGCAGAGAGGTTATGGAACTGGCCCGCTCGCGCGGCCTGCTCCTGATGGAAGGTCTATGGACCCGTTATAATCCTGCGATTCAGCAGGTCAAACACTGGATCGACGAAGGCCGGATCGGCGAACCGCGTCTGGTGCAGACCCGCTTCGGCTTTAACGGCGGCGAAGATCGTTCCATCCGTCATTTGAACCGCGATCTGGGCGGCGGCGCGCTCCTGGACCTCGGTGTTTACACGCTCACGATTCCGGCGCTGGTCTTCGGTTATGAACCCGACGAGATTCTTCATTTCGCGGAAATTGACGAGATTACCGGTGTCGATCGCAGTTACTCCGCTCTGCTGCGCTACGGCACGCGTACGGCGACGATGAGTGCGAGCGTGGTCTGCGACTTCAGAAATGAAGCCAGTATTTTTGGTACGGAAGGTCAAATTGATATCCCGGTTCCTTTCTTCAACCCGAAAGAGGTTATTTTGACACGCCCGGACGGTACGCGCGAAGTCTATCATCGCGACCCGAATGTAAACGGCTTTAACTTCGAGGTGGCCGAGGCGGCCCGCTGCCTGCGCGAAGGTCTGCTCGAATCTCCCTGGCAGACTCAGGCCGAGACGCTGGCCTGGATGGATACGATGGATAAAATGCGCGCAGAGTGGGGCGTAACCTACCCGGGAGAAGAATAGTGGACGTCATATTTAATATCTTTCTGAACAATATTCTGCCGATCTTTATTTTGATCCTTCTGGGTCTGTTGATGGGGCGTACCTTCAAGCTTGATTTACAGACTCTTTCCCGCTTGAATTTTTACGTTTTCGTACCCGCTTTTACCTTCACCAACCTTTATTCGGCTGATCTGGATGTGAAGGCGGTGATGGCCTTTGCCGTGGCGAGCGTGATGCTTGTGGTCAATCTTCTGGTGGCACGGGTCGCGGCCAAACCCCTGAAACTGGGGAAAAGTCAGACGAAGGCTTTTCAGAATTCGATCGCTTTTTACAACAGCGGCAACATCGGCATTCCCCTCGTGACGCTCGTTTTCTCGACGGGAAAATTCCTGGAGAACGGAGAAACACCCTGGCTGACGACGGCTCTGGCTACGCAGATTATGGTCCTCGTCGTTCAAAATGCTACAACGAACACGATCGGCTACTATAACGCCTGGAGTGCCAAAGTGACCTGGAAAGAAGCCCTGGTCAAGGTCGTCACCATGCCGACCATTTACGGTGTGCTGCTGGCTCTGCTCTTTCGTAACCTTGATTTCAACATCGAGGCGACACCCGTCTGGACGGCGCTGAAATACATCAGCAACGGTCTGGTCTCGATTGCTCTGCTAACTCTGGGTGTTCAACTCTCCCGTTCGAAGCTCGAAATCAAGCTGCGGGCGGCTTATGTGGCAGTCTTCCTGCGTTTGCTCGGCGGTCCGCTTCTGGCTTTCCTCCTGATCAGGCTTGTAGGACTTGGCGGCGTGACGGCTCAGGCTCTGATGATTTCCTCGGGCGTGCCGACGGCTGTCAATACGGCTTTGATCGCGGCGGATGCGGATAACCATCCGGACTATGCGGCTCAAGTTGTCTTGATGTCGACGATACTCTGCAGCGTGACTCTGATCGGAACGATCTATACGGCCTCGATGCTTTTCCCCGTCTGAACGGGAACTTTATTCGCTTGAATGCACAAGGCGAATAAGGCATGATTAATTTAACCAACGTATGTCATTACGTAAATTGCAAAGGAGAACCGACATGCTTCAACTGAATTACGAAGGACTGAAGGATCGCGAGGCCTGGAAAGCCGCCGGCGTGGCGCTTCCGTCTTTTGATCCCGAAACACTGGCTCAACAGAGCGGCGACAAGCCTGCCTGGATTCACATCGGTCCCGGCAACCTCTTCCGCGGATACATCGCGGTACTCGCTCAAATGCTGATCGAAGAAGGCAAGCTCGACAGCGGTGTGGTCGTCGTATCCCCGACAGGACCTTCCACTCCGGATTCTCAGTACCGGCCTTTTGACAATCTGGCGCTTCAGGTGAAGATGTTTGCCGACGGCAAGCTAGAAAAACAGGTGATCGGCAGTGTCACGAAGGCTCTGGACGGTCAGAATCCGGATGATGTCGCCCTCCTGGCGAAGATGTTCGAAAACCCTGATCTTCAGATGCTCAGCTTCACCGTGACTGAAAAGGGTTATCAGATCCGCGGCCTGGACGGAGAATTCCAAAAAGGCATCAAGGCCGATATCGAGGCCGGTCCCGAAGCCGCTCGCTTCGAGCATGCGATGAGCCTGACGGCAGCCTTACTCTGGCGTCGCTTCAATACCGCGAAACAGCCGATGGCCGTGGTCAGCATGGACAACTTCTCGCATAACGGAGATAAGTTGAAAGACTCGGTTCTGACAATCGCCCGAGCCTGGCAGGAGAGAAATGCAGTCGGAAGCGATTTTGTGGCCTGGCTCGAAGACGATAAAAACGTTTCGTTCCCCTGGTCCGTAATTGATAAGATCACGCCCGGTCCGGATGCCCGCGTGGCCAAACGTTTGCTGGAAGACGGTCTTGCTGTGGGCAATATGGGTAAGACAGCCGATGGTCGACCTGCTGCCGGTTTCGTGAACACGGAAGCCGCGGAATATCTGGTCATCGAAGATCGTTTTCCGAACGGTCGTCCGAAGCTCGAAGAAGTCGGTGTACATATGACGGATCAGGAAACGGTCGATAAATTCGAGCGCATGAAGGTCTGCAGCTGTCTGAATCCTTTACATACGGCGATGGCGATTACCGGTTGCCTGCTGGATCATGCGACGATCGCCGCGGAAATGGACGACGAAGACATCGTCAAACTGATCAAGGGTATCGGTTACAAGGAGAGCATGCCTTACGTGGCGGATCCGGGTATCGTGAATCCCGTTGACTTCCTGGATACGGTTATCCGCGAGCGCCTGCCCAATCCCTACATGCCCGATACTCCCGGGCGTATCGCGACGGATACCAGTCAGAAGGTCGGTATTCGATTCGGCGAAACCATCAAACTTTACGCCGAGCACGGCCGGGCAGATAAACTTCGTTTCATCCCGCTGGCCATCGCTGCCTGGTTCCGCTATCTGATCGGCGTCAACGACGCAGGCGGAGAGATGAAGGTTTCACCGGATCCTCTGCTGAATGATCTTCAGGCTTACGTGAAAGATCTGAAACTTGGCGAGGCTGTTGATACATCGAAACTCGATCCGATCCTGAAGAATAAGGATCTCTTCCGTAATGATCTTCTGGAAGTCGGTTTAGGCGATCGGATCAAGACTTACTTCGCCGAGATGATGGAAGGACCCGGCGCGGTCAGAAAAACCTTGCATAAATATGTGAACGAAGCTTAACGGACGACTTGAATCAAGTCGAGTGTATGGATTAAAAGGAACTGTTCAATGAAGATGTGCTTTCGCTGGTATGGCAGCGACAGTGATCGAAAGCGTGAAGGTCCACGAAGCGATCAAGCAGGGCAGAGCGGACCGGGATCTCTACATCGATCGTTATAAGCAGACGATTCGTAATCTGGCACGGCATGGAATCAAGGTCATTATCTATGATTTCATGCCTGTCTTCGACTGGGTTCGGACCGATCTGGCTTTCGGACTCGAGGACGGTTCCAATACGATGTATTACGACGGTCTCGACTTGCAGAATCTCTCGCCCGGAGATCTCCTCGAACGCATGCGTTCAGGTTCGGGTGGATTTACGCTGGCCGGCTGGGAGCCTTCCCGCATGGCTGAGCTCGATCTCTTGATTTCGCAATACGAGACGATCGACGAGACTTGCCTGCTCGAGAATTTGAAGTACTTCCTCGACGAGATTATGCCGGTTTGCGAAGAAGTCGGTCTCAAGATGGCGCTGCATCCGGACGATCCGGCCTGGCCGATTTTCGGCATACCGAGAATCGCCCACCGTCCCGAACAGTTTGACGAAATCCTGGCTTTAAACAACAGCCCGGCTCACTGCCTCTGTTTATGTACGGGCTCGCTGGGCTCTAATCCGGAAAACAACGTGGCCTCAATTATCCGCCGTTTCGGAGAAAAAGGCAGGCTTGCCGTGGTTCATGTGCGAAACGTCAAACACCTGGCTCATCTGAAGTTTATGGAATCTTCGCATTTGAGCTCCGATGGCAGTCTCGACATGGTGGAGATCATGAAAGCAATTTACGAGACGGCAGCGGATGTTTATATCAGGCCGGACCACGGTCGCATGATCTGGGATGAGAAGGGCAGACCCGGCTACGGTTTATATGACCGGGCCTTGGGTGTCGCTTATTTGAACGGTATATGGGAAGCACTCTCGAAAGCAGATCAAAGCGCGTCTTCTGCCGTGACTTGAGAATGGAATCGGGCTCGGACGCAAAACGGTCCGGGCTCGAATGTTCTTTAACAAGGAAAAGGGGAGGAATATGGATATTCAGATACGACTCGCGACGGATGACGATTTCGAACGGATTATGAAACACGACCGGCATGTTGCGGTCGATGTACTGAAGAAAAAGATCGCCGACAAAGAGGTATATGTCGTGTACGACGACGAGTACTTCGCGGGCTGGCTTCGTTATAACTTATTCTGGGATAATACGCCTTTCATGAACATGCTTTATCTGCCTGAGGAGTATCGTGCCCGCGGTATCGGCCGTTTACTGGTCGAATGCTGGGAGGAGGACATGAAAAAGCTGGGTTATAGAGAGCTGATGACCTCTACTCAGCAAAACGAATACTCACAGCATTTTTATCTCAGAATGGGATATAAGGCGGTGGGCGGTTTCATGCAGTCGGACGGCGAATACGAACTCTTCTTCATAAAACAGCTTACTTAAGCGTATCCTCGCTACTTTTCTTTGGACGCGGATAAGTACTTCTCCCGCAACTCTTCCGTCAAGCCCGAGTCCGAGATAACAAAATCGAAGTCCCGTGGTTTGGCGACATGGTAGAAGGACGAGCTGCCGAATTTTGTCGAATCACAGAGCAGGATCGATTTTCGAGCCTGTTTCAGCATGCTTTTCTTGATTAAGGCCTGCTCGTACTCTGCTTCGTAGACGCCGTTTTCATCCACGCTTTTACAAGAGAAAATCGCCAAATCAAAGGCAAAGTCCTCCAGGCTTTTCATGGTCTGCAAGCCCAGCATGGCGTCGTGCCCGGGCATGATGCGACCGCCGGGGATCAAGACGGTGAGATTCGGAAACAGACTCAGTTCGTTGGCCATGGAAATACTGTTGGTGACGATGCTCACATTACTGAGATCTTTGATATAAGGGGTTAAAGCCTTGACGGTTGTGCTCGCATCCAAAAAGATCAGGCTGTCGTTAGTCAGATGTTTTTTCGCTACTTTGGCGATAGAATCCTTTTTATCCTGATTTTTACTTGCCCGAAAGCGGGTGGGAAACTCGACGGAGCGATCGGCGACGAGAGATACGCCGCCGCGGCTTCTTCGTACCAGACCTGCTTTCTCCATTTCGATCAGATCACGGTGTAATGTCGATCGGCTGCAGTAGAGCCTTTTCGCCAGCACTGCTGTCGATATGATATTTTTCTCCCGGAGAATATGCTTGATTACTTCAATTCTTTCGTCACGTATCATCTAAATCATCCTCGCCGCTTCTGTGCTGATTTTAGCATAAGCATGCCGAAAAGACAGAAAAGACGTCTTGTTAAGTTATGATCCTGTCTTACTACTACCGACAACTTGTCTGATTCTCTTAACTGGAAAAATACTTGTCTAAT
>JBNRMJ010000023.1:0-64971 GCA_050309435.1 Fastidiosipilaceae bacterium | reverse complement strand
GATGAAGTCCGTATAGTTGGTGTAAATTGAAAATAATGAGATGAGCCACATCTCGCCTTTCGGTACAATGGGTTTTGCAAAACAAAATCATACGGAAGGAAGACAAGACATGGCTCAACTCAATATTACCCTAGATGAAGCAACCCTGAAAGACCTGATGTTAGGCAACCGCGAACAAGCGGTCGCCAAACTCCTGGAGGAGGTGTTCAACGCGGTGCTCAAAGCCGAAGCGACCGAGCAGCTGGGCGCTCAAACCTACGAACGGACCGAAGACCGGCTGACCTACCGCAACGGGTATCGGACCCGGTCGTTCACGACCCGGGTGGGGACCCTGACGCTGCACGTACCCAAATTCCGCGACGGCAGCTTCTCGACCGAGCTGTTTCGCAGCTACGAGAGAAGCGAGCAGGCGCTGCTCCTGAGTCTCATGGAGATGGTCCTCCAGGGGGTGTCGACCCGGAAAGTAGCCCAGATCACGGAGACGCTGTGCGGCACGAGTTTTTCCAAGAGCACGGTGTCGGCCTTATGCCAGCAGCTCGACCCGGCGGTCCAAGCCTTTCAGCAGCGGCCGCTGGCGAGCGCCTATCCCTTCGTCATCGTGGATGCGATCTACACCAAAGCCCGGGAAGGCGGGGCGGTTCGCCACAAGGGGATGCTCATCGCCATGGGCGTCAATTCGGACGGCCAACGCGAGATTTTGGGTTTCCAGGCCGGGGATGGGGAAAGCTATGAGACCTGGACAGCGTTCTTCCGCCAGCTCAAGAGCCGCGGGCTTCAAGGCGTGGATCTGGTGGTGTCCGACAGCCACGGCGGCCTGGTCAAAGCGATCGGCGAACAATTTCAGGGGGCCATGTGGCAGCGCTGCCAGACCCATTTCTCCCGTAACTTGCTGGAGAAAGTCTCGCCCAAACAGCGACCGACGGTCCACGAACGCCTGAAAGACCTGTATAACAGCCCGGACCTCCAGGAAGCCTGTCGGCGCCGCGATGGTCTCTTGACCCTACTCGAGTCGATCGCCCCGAAAGCCGCCCGGCTCCTGGATGAGGCGTTTGTCGATATCACGGCCGTCTTCAGTCTGCCCGAAGCTTACCGCAAGCGGCTTCGCACCTCCAACAGCATCGAGCGCTTGAATGAGGAAATCAGACGGCGCGAACGCGTCATCCGCATCTTTCCTAACGAAGCGAGCATCGACCGCCTGATCGGCAGCCTCTTGATCGAGCAGCATGAACGCTGGATCAGCGGTAAATCGTATTTCACCATGGATGCCTATTGGCTGGAACGAGAACAAGCACGCAGGCGCGCAGATCTGATCCGACAACAACTAAGCAAGACCGCTTAATGGGCGGTCAACCGAAAGGGAATTTACACCAACATTCGGGACTTGACTGCAAAGACTTCCTAATATGTTATTTTTTTACCTAATATTTCTTTCACATGATCCTTTATTTTCGCAATATTTGGTTAAATTGTAACATGATTTAACCTAAGATTAACTTGACATACAATTTGCATACGTATATGATATGCATCAAGTAATAAATGAGAAATGCAAAGCAGTTGAAAAGCTGTGACGCAAAGCTAGAGGGTCTACGTTTCGGAGACAGAGCCGGGATAAGATAGCCAGTTGCCGCTGAAATACATTTTTTGTGTTGCAGCGTTTTTTTATGCCTTTTTTTCGCGTTCGGACCGATAACCTGATAGGTTATCCAGAATTTATCCTAAGGAGGATTACAGTATGAAGAAGAATTTATTAATCGCAGGTCTCGTTTTGACCATCGCCACCTCGGTTATTTCGGGTACCATGGCTGCTTATAATGCCACGGTCGACTTCGTGGAAGATACCGTCGTCGCCAAGAACTTCGTCTTGACCGCTACAAAAGACAGCGACACCTTCGTCGGTTCGGCTCAGAAGATCGCACCCGGCGAACAAAAAGAAATCCTGTTCACCGTTTCCAATAAAGATGGCGAGACCGTCACCGAGACCGGCATGGATATCGTGATCGATGTCGATATAACCGAAGACGGCATCGCACCTCTCTCCTATACCCTTTATAACGCCAAGAACATGGACGAAGCTCTGGTTGTTACTGTCGCCGACAATAAATCCTTCACCTATGACGGTCTGTCCTTCGAGCCCGGTGTTGCCGGCGAAGAAAGCTATGTCTTGCTGATCGAGTGGCCTCATACCGATAACGATACAGCTTACCAGGGTAATTCCTATGAGAACACGGTTGCAATTACCGTTAGCGGAACACAGAAGTAATTTAGAGTAAGCTTTGTTCCTAAACATTTTACTATCACCGAAGAAAAGGGAAGCTTGCTACCACGCTTCCCTTTTCTATATTAGATCATCGTTCTTTAAGCTAAGGAGCATCCATGCAGAAGATTCATACGACAGATGAAGAAATCATAGCCATGCAGAATTACCTGGATGATCTGCTTGACGAAGATAAAAAGAAAAAACGGTTTACCAAAGAACGTGTGAAATCCGCAATTTTCGGTATCGTATTGCTCTTGCTGGTCAATCTCTTGTTTTCCGTCTTCTCTGCACGAGGCCGCGGTATCACACCTAGTATTCTGGGTTTTCAGTTTTATCAGATTGAATCAGGTTCCATGGAGCCAACCTTTGAAATCGGAGATATAATCATTTCACGACAATATGACGGAAGAAAACTTGCCGTCGACGATATCATCACGTTCCATACGACAGATAATATGACCGTTACGCATCGCATCGTAGAAATACTCGAAGACGAGAACGGATATACCGTCTATCGCACGAAAGGTGACAATCCGGATAACAGCGTGGATCAGGAATTCGTAACGGAAGATCGCATACTGGCCATTACAATCACGAAACTGCCGATCGGGTAAGCGAGATGAATATGAAAGTAAAGCGAAGTAGAAGAATATCCAAACATAATCTCGGCAACGCTCGAAAATTGGGCGAGATCAAACACATTCTGGATCTCAAGCAAATTCGATCTCACGAGTATTATAAGGAACCCGACGGACGCATGATTCCCGTTCTGGACGGGATCGATCTGGACATTTACGCCGGAGAGATCTGGGCCGTTACTTCACCTCGTGCCTATACAATCGGACTGTTTCTGGCCGTTATCGGCAATGTCACGACCTTCGATACCGGAAGCGCAATGATCACGGAACAAGACATGCCTCGCAATAAAAAGATCATCCTGCCCGATGTGTTTAACATCGGGTCCTCCGATATGCTCTACGACGACATGAAAGTGCTGCAGTTCATCTGCTTCGCCACACAAAAGAGCCGGATGCTCGACGAGTTAAGTGCCGCTGCCAGTCAGAAACATATCCTGGATTTTCTGATCGCCGCGGATCTTTCGTATATCGCTTTATCGAATATCGCTTACCTGAGTCCGGAAGAAAAGCTGCTTGTAACAATGGTTTGTGCCTATTATTCTCAAAACAGTCTGGTTGTAATCAACCAGCCTCACATTAGAATGATCGGTCGCCTGCGCGGCAGCTTTGCTTACATTTTAGGAGAGATGAAGAATCAGGGCCAAAGCGTCATATATTCCTGCTTAAATGATTATGAACTGATCGAAAACAGTGCGACTCATCTTGCATATATCTACGAAGGAAAAGTACTCTACGCCGGCGAAACCGAAGTCTTCAAAAAGACCTATGACAAGATTGCGTTTATTTTGACGCCGAGGCATCCTCGGTTTGCTTATGAGATGATGATTGACTTGATGCCGGACTATCAGATCAGCCTGGAAAACGATCAGATCGTCATCCGCGACACCGAAGCGACAGGCTCTCCGACAGACATGGATATCGAGTATTTATACGCCCAGATACGGGAATCGGAGCTATGGATCGAACAGGTCTATATCAACGAGAAGTCCGTCGCCAACGCGATAAAGGAGGTCAAGCATGCCCGCACTCTATCGTTATAACATCCTGAAAAAAGAATTGCGCCTGGATTTTCGCGATCAGAGAAACGGAAAATTCAAACTTCCGTCTTTAGGTATTTTCGCGGCTTTACTGGCCTTGGCGATACATTTCATTTTGCAGACCATGACCGAAACGGTGCTCAGTGATGTTATACCGGAATTCATGTCCAGGAGCAATTTCAGCTTGATTTTCGCGTACAACTTGTCTTTCCTGACGACGCTGTGCATCAACAAGATGGTTCATTTCCGAACCAGAACATTCGCCGAAACTCAAAAAAACTACTGGTATCTGCAAGCCAAGATGGGTTACAAGCCTTCCTTTTTGGTCTTATGCAAAATAGCTGCCAGAATCATCGTCACGACGACGAGCTACGTTTTGGGTTTTCTGGCCGTCTTGCTGATCGGATACCTGCTGAAATACAACTTCATATACAGTTACATCATAACCCTCTTTTTATCCGGGCTGGGCGACAGCCTGATCATCCTGGTGCTGATTTTGACCTCCTCCATGCTGGTTCAGGACAGCCGTTACAATACCTTGACGGTTCTGCTGGTTGGAATCGGCCACCAAATTGCCAAACATGCCAGCGGACGCTATGGACTGATCTCTCAGCCAAGTTTCATGCGTAATATTGCTCAGGCGTTTAACTTCGCCGATTCGCCTTACCTCGTCTATCAACTGGCTGTTACCGTGACCTGCCTGATATTCGTCATTATCGGTGCTCGTTATACGGCTTTCTATTACCACTATCCGCGGGAAGTCATAAACCGCACACCGGCTAACTTTACAGTCGGCAGAATTAAGAAAAGCAAACTCAGCCCAAAGAAAGATCATGTCATCGGCCGTGTCGAACGCGGAGATTATGCCTACCCGATCGTGTTGATTCCGGATCCGGCTACCGAAGCCTCCCAAGTAGCAAAGCTGGCCGAGACTCTTCTCACGGTTGCCGCCACGCTAATGATCGTCTTAATGCTCGTCTTTAATGTCTTTGTCCTTTTCATGTCGGCCTCCCAGAAAACCAGGGAAGTATCGATCAACGGAACGATCCCCTACCTTTTCCATTCCGATACGATGGATCCCGCAATCGAACGAAACGACCTGGTCTACTTCCAGAAGATCGACGTACAGTCCGTCTTGAACCCGGGCGATATCGTCATTTTCAGAGACAATTACGAAATTTTTATCGAACGCATCATCGCCATCCGTGACGATAAATACATCGTGGATATAGACAACTATCCCCCCCTGGCCAAGGAAGACGCGATGCTGAAAACAATCGAACGAGAAGCCATTTACGGCCGTTACAGCGGACGGGATCGCTGGCTGGGCGCCATCATACACTTCGCCAATACCGTCACGGGAAGAATACTCTTCCTCTTAATACCGAGCGTCCTGCTCTTCTATCACGAAAAACTCTACAAACAGCTCGAGCGCCTGCTACACCGAGAACCCGATCCGGAACTCATCGAGAGTCAAAGAGCTCTCCACGAAAAACGCCAGTTGGAACGCCTGAGTACGGAGCAATCCGAAGCCGGCGGGAATTAAGCCTCGACCCATTACTTCTTGAAGTATGGACCTGAAGTCCGCAGCAAAAACCAATATCGGGTTCTTCTGCGGGCTTTTTAGTGTGCCCTGTGATATTGCAGGGAAGCTATTGATTGAGATGGCTTCAGCCCTTTACATTTATTAATGTAATAGCTCACTTTGTCGAATTATTCCAAGTTTTTTCTACTTGTTCACACAAATTCTGTTTGCTAGAATAAAATCATATATTTATCTTGAGGACAAGAAAGGACGCCTGGAATTTGAATATTTTTACTGCCAAATTCAGAGAAGTGATTCCTTCGATTTTGCCGATAACATTAATCGGAGTAATACTGCATTTTACGTTAACGCCGATGAAAGCACCCATGATGTGGCGTTTCCTTTTCGGTGCTTTGTTAATCATGATCGGTTTGATAATTTTCCTGGCCGGCGTTGACCTGGCCGTATCCGAGATCGGAGATAAACTCGGTACTCTGGTTGCTCGATCCGGAAAGTCAATAGTGATCGTGTTAGCCGGTTTCGTCCTGGGTTTTATCATATCGATAGCAGAGCCTGATTTACACATTCTGGCCCAGCAAGTTGATCTGGCCACTTCGGGCGCATTGGCGAGGTTCATGCTCGTTGTAGCCGTTTCGCTCGGTATTGGTCTCTTGATGGCACTGGGACTACTGAGAAGTGCGAATGCTTTTCCGCTTTTCAAATTCTTCACGATCACTTACTTTATTATTCTTGTTCTGGCTATTTTCAGCGAAGCAGACTTCCTTGCTATTTCGTTTGATTCTTCCGGCGCTACGACAGGTGCCATGACCGTTCCCTTCATGATGGCTCTGGCTGCCGGTACCGCACGAAGCCGCGTAGATTCGAAAGGATCTGAAAAAGACAGTTTCGGTTTGGTCGGGATTTCGTCGGCCGGTGCAATCATCGCCGTGTTAATACTCGGTTTGTTTCGCAATTCGCGGGAACATGGCACGGCGGAACTCGTAGCTCCCGTCGATGATCCGCGGATTTTTGAACCTTTCGCCGAATTAATCGGTCATACAATCGGTGAAATGTTACTGTCACTGGCACCGATCGCCGCAATATTTATTCTCTGTAATATCGTGTTCTTTAAACTGCCGAGGAGACAAGTTCGCAGGATAAGCTCCGGCTTGACTCTGACTTACCTGGGTTTGGTCATCTTTATGATTGGCGTCAATGGCGGCTTTTCGGATCTGGGACGCGAGGTCGGCAGACAGCTGGCCGGTATGGACAGTAAACTGCCTTTAATCCTGATCGCCTTTGCCCTTGGATTCGTAACGATTTTGGCGGAACCTGCCGTGCATGTATTGACGCATCAAATCGAAGAAGTCACCAGCGGTTATGTGAAACGCAGATCCGTTTTCGTTTCGCTGACCATCGGCGTGGGCATCGCAGTTTCTTTATCCATGATTCGCATTCTCGTTCCCGCTCTGCAGCTCTGGCATTTTCTCTTACCGGGCTATATTATTGCTATCGGATTAATGTACATCGTTCCGAAGATATTTATCGGTATGGCTTTTGATTCCGGCGGCGTCGCTTCCGGACCGATGAGCGCTACGTTTATTCTGGCTTTTGCTCAAGGCGCGGCCAATGAAGTCGCACATGCCGATGTCCTGATTGACGGCTTCGGTATCATAGCCCTGATAGCCATGACACCTATAATTGCTCTGCAGGTTATGGGCCTGCTCTATAAAATTCGCGCTACGAACAACAAGCGCAAGGAGGCCAAATAATAATGTATGATCAGCTTAAGATGGCAGAGACTCCGACCTTAATAACGGTCATTCTGAATAACGGACAAGGAAGCAAGGCACTTCGCATCGCTCGTAAGAACGGTGCATCCGGCGGAACGATCTATTTCGGCAGCGGAACCATACCCAATAAAATTCTCCAGTTCTTCGGCTGGGATCAATCCGAAAAAGAAATCGTCATTATTGCATCGAGGGCGGAAACCCTAAATCAGATTATCGAAGCACTCAATGAACATTTCCGTTTTTCCCTGCCGAATCACGGTATTCTCTTTACCAAAGAAATCAATAGAGTGCACAGTCTCGTCTTGCATTACGATAAGAAAACGGATGAGAGCACAAGCAATCCTGAGAGGAGCTCCAGTATGTATCAAGAAATTACGGTTGTCGTCCCCCGCGGGCTGGCCGAAGAGGCAGTCGAAGCCGCGCGTTCAGCAGGTGCACGCGGTGCTACCATCATCAACGGACGCGGAGCCGGTACGAAAGAGACCAGCCGGATTCTGGGTGTCGATATCGAACCGGAAAAAGAGATCGCCATGATCCTCGTGGAAAATGAGATCGTGGAAGCCGCCATCGAGGCCATTCAGAAGAAACTAGGTATCTCCGAACATGGTCACGGCATTATTTACACGCAGGCAGTCACCGGCGTCTATGGTCTTCCCAAGTAAATACAGAGTTTAAGATATTTATGACGGCAGCGGTCGATGATTTCGAAAGCTGCCGTTTTTTCTGCTAAAAAATTGACGCAGCCGGTATTTTCATACCGGCTGCGCGATAATCTGTTCTCACGATTTATGTATGAACGTCTTACTTAACCATCTTCTCGGCGAAATCTCCGGCGATGGGGAGTTTCACACGTTTGCCGTTATAAGCGCTGATCATGCAGTAAACAATGAGACCCAATGCTGTCAGTGAAATCAAGGTGTTGACGATGGACAAGAGCCACCACATTCTCCAGCTCATGGCCAGGAGGCTGTTTAACAGAATCGACAGGATGCTTAAAGCTCCGGTCGCAACAATGGATTGTGCCGCATGGAAACGTACTTCGGGGCGTTTATCGCCGAAGAAAAAGATTAATCCCGTAATCCAACCGAAAAGATAAGAAAGCATACTTGCCAAATTAGCTTGCATTCCGCCTAAGGCTCCGGGTTCCGAAGTAAGCGGTTGATAGGAACCGGGCTGCTGGTACTGTTGCGGTTGCTGATATTGCTGTGGTTGCTGGTTCTGTTGCGGTTGCTGGTATTGCTGTGGTTGCTGGTTCTGTTGCGGTTGCTGATATGGCTGCTGCGGGGGAGCCTGCTGATACGGCTGTCCGGCGGGCTGCCGGAACTGTGGATCTTGCTGATTCGGCGGGTTTACTTCCGGCCGCTCGGGGCTCGCATGATGCTCATGATCGGTATTCGGATTGTCATTACCGGCAGCTGTCCAATTGTTGTCCTGTTGCATAATATCCCTCCTCTTTACTCGCTAGTTTCTGAAACAAGAGTTGGTCCGCCATCGCAGACAGCGAATTAAGGCTGCGAAAGCCGAGTCCCATCCTTATATGGCTAGTGTAGATCATATAAAGGAAGCAAAGCGCAATGAATGTGACGTTTTACCCACTTTTCACAATAA
The DNA here is from genome assembly GCA_050309435.1 of Fastidiosipilaceae bacterium. Lineage (GTDB taxonomy): Bacteria > Bacillota > Clostridia > Saccharofermentanales > Fastidiosipilaceae > CAYXVJ01. Next base: position 56,110 of record JBNRMJ010000023.1, on the reverse strand, counting down.
ATAACAGTTTCTGTTGATCCTGCGACTGGTATCAGGCAGGTCTTATGTGATAGATTCGATTAAACTTCAGAAAGGGTCAGTCTGCTTTCATGTCACATCATAAGGATTTTCGTGCCGCCTGCTCTCGAACATGGCCGGTCATGTTCGCATACTTATTCATGAGCATTGCCTTTGGCTTATCGCTGAACCGGGCCGGATTCGGCGTAATCTGGGCATTGCTGCTTTCCACTGTCGTCTATGCGGGGTCGCTGCAGTTTGCCATGGTATCTTTCCTCGCAAGCGCCACGCCTCTCGGAACCACGGCTCTCCTCTCGCTTTTTCTCAATGCCAGGCATATGTTCTACGGCATATCGTTTATTTCTCGTTTCAAGAAATCAGGCAAGCTTTTTCCTTACATGGTTTTCAGCTTAACGGACGAGACCTACTCGGTGCTGGCCGGAGCGAAATGGGATGAAGGCATCAATAGTACGAAAGCAAACTTCTATGTTGCCGTGATGAATCATCTGTCGTGGATTATCGGATCGCTGATCGGCTCACTGGCGGGACAACTGATTCCGTTTGACTTTGCAGGGGTGGAATTTTCGATGACGGCGCTCTTTGTCATCATTTTTATGGAACAGTGGAAATCGACGAAGGACCACTTCCCCGCCTTGACCGGTGTGATCTGTGCAGTCGTATTCCTGCTTGTTCTCGGATCCGAACGTTTTTTATTGCCCTCATTAATTGTGACGGTTCTTATTATTTTGCTGTTCAAAGCCATCCCCATGACTCGGGCGTTAAAATCAACGAAGGAGGCCGACCATGCCGATACCGTCTGAAACTGCGTTACTGATGATCGCAGCGGCTGCCGTGATGACGATCCTCACCCGTGCGCTTCCTTTTCTTCTCTTTGGAAATTCGCAGAAAATGCCGGAAGCCTTTACCGTATTAGGCCGGATTCTGCCTCCTGCCATGATCGGCACCCTCGTCGTTTACTGCATCCGACAGACCAAGATAAAAGAGCCGGGCAGCGTTCTTCCCGAACTGCTCGGCCTGGCTCTAGTGGTCTTATTTCATAAATGGAAATCAAATACGGTTCTTAGTATCGTGGGCGGAACCGTCTTTTATATGTTCTTAAAGTCCCTTTTCTGATTAATACTGCTCTCGCGGCCAAAAAAGCTTCATATCCATGTCTAGAACATCTGCCGGATAGAGCTCTTCGTCCACCCAGTCCGGATTTTTCTTTCGCTGAATATAGTTATGCATGGCATTGCAGGTTTTCTTGGCCTGTGCCTGTGCTTCTACCACTGTTTTCGGCCCTGTGACAACATCACCGGAAGCATAAACGCCCGCCATCGTGGTAAGCCCCGTATCGTCGATTCGGACCAGGCCTTTGTCGTTGATCTTGATCTGCGGCTCGGCGGCGACGATATTGGTTTGAGGACCCTGGGAGATGGCGATGATTACCGAATCGCAGGGCATGAATTTGATATCGTCGGGATCTGCTCCTTCTCCGGTCTCGCGGTAATACACACCGTCGGAGGTAAATTCCACCGGTGACTTTTCGAACTCGAAAGCAACACCGTCCATCCTGGTATATTCATATTCCATCTTTCGCGCCGGCATATCTGCTTCGGTCTTCCGATACATGACGGTTACATGGCGGACTCTCGAACGAATGGCGGTTCTGGCGGCATCCATCGCTACATTGCCCGCGCCGATGACCACGACGGATTTTCCCAGGTGATAAGCCTCGGGACTTTTCAAATAATTAATCGCATAGTGGACATTACCCAGCGACTCGCCTTTTAAGTACATTTTATTGGGACGCCAGACACCTGTACTCATGAAAATCGCATCATAACCGTCCCGGAACATGTCCGTGATCGTGAGCGTGGGACCTACGAGTGTATTCGGATGAATGGTCACACCGACCTGTCGAAGCTTCTCGGCAAGACGATCAAGATCGCGGTTGGGCTGCCTGAAATCGGGAATACCATAGCGCATGACACCACCGATCTCGCGCTCCGATTCATAGATAACGACTTCGTAACCGCGACGGGCCATGAAGAAAGCCATGGCGATACCGGCCGGTCCTCCGCCGATGATGCCAACTTTTCCGCTGTATTCATGCGTGGAATACAAATCCAGAAGATCAAGGTTATAGTCAGCGATATACTGTTCGATACTGCTGATCTGAACCGGGGTAGACTTTACCGCACGTATGCAGTGACCTTCGCAGAATTCCTCGTGAGGGCAAACAAGCGAACATACAATCGACAGAGGATTGTTCGTAAAAACAAGATTACCCGCCTCTTTAATTTGTCCGTCTTTCAGCATCTGAATAAACTGAGGAATGGGATTGTTAATCGGACAACCAATCCTGCAGCGGGGGTTTTTGCACTGTAAACAGCGTTCTGCTTCATCCAGAATATGCGGCATCTTAAATCTCCTTACTAGTAACCTTCGACTTTACGGGATTTTCTGAGTTCATAACGCTTGCGACCCATTTCAAACTCGTCTTCCTGCTGCGGTGTTTCAAGTTTGAGTTTAGGTACCGGAATGGCTTTTCCTTCTTTATCGATCGCCACCATGACGAAATAAGCTCTCGTAATCGGATGTCTTTTTCCATCCAGATCTTCGACGAAATTATCGACCCGAATCTCCATCGAGCTGCGGCCTACATAAGTAATCCTGGCTTCGAATACAATCATATCATTGATGTATGCCGGTCCGACAAATTCGGCCTGATCAATGCATGCCGTCGTTACCTCGGATGCCGCATGACGTCTGGCGACCACGCCGGCCAGTTCATCCATCCACTGTAAAAGCTGTCCGCCAAAGAGACGTCCATAAGAGTTGATGTGCTGCGGACGAACAAAATAGGACTGCTCCGTCCTCGAATAAGAAACGCTTCGTTCTTCTCTGATTTCCTGATCTGCCATGAGTAACCCCAATCTTTATCTATATAGACTTCATTGTAAAAGAAAATCGGACCCGATGCGAATCTGAATTCACATAGAGTCCAATTTATCCTTCTGCAAGTTTTATTGTATCCGGCTATCTGTCTCATAGAAGCATGGAGGTTCATAGCCCGAATAACAATACACTTTGATTTTAGGCGATCTCAATCGCTTCTGTCGGGCATGATTCCTTCGCTTCGTTGGCGCTCTCGGCGACATCATCTGTCACTTCGGCGATAACTGTAGCGATACCGTCATCATTCATCTGGAAAACTTCAGGACAAATGGACTCGCACATGCCGCAACCGATGCAAAGCTCTTCGTTAACGATAGCCTTCATTAAAATTTCCTCCTGCTTTATTTTTTCACTTCCGCCAAACTTTCGTCAGGCCAAGTGCCGGGATCCGATTTTCAAGGATCCTCTACATTATAACGCACTTCGGGGATAAGATTATCAATTAATAAGAAATTTTTCAATCTACTGTTCGTGCTTGCTGCACAGATTAGTGCTCGTGGGTGCACGGAGCGCCAACGCGAAACTCGATTTGATCGGCGAAGAATGCTTCCAGCTGTTCGTCGACATCGCCCTTGGCACCACCGAACGCCTGGACGCCCAGGTCTGCGAGCATACTGACGGCCGTGCTGCACATACCGCCGCCGACCAGAACGTCAACCTTTTCTGCCGCCAGGAAAGCAAAAAGCGCGTCTCGACCGCCTGCGGGAGCTTCAACCACTTTCGACTCCAGGACTTTTTTATCCTCGATCTCATAAAACTTAAATGCCTTGGTCGAGCCCAGGTGGCCTTCGACCTGTCCGTTATCGTAGGGAATAGCTAATCTCATATATTTCGCCTTTCTCTTTCGAGAGTATCTCTCGTTCTTATGATGTGTTGGCTTTTGCCAAGATAAACAAGATTCTACCCGATAAACACGACAAAGTAAGTAGCCGTAGCAACCGGCTATCGCTATAATATGAAAAGGTAATTAAGTTAATAAACGACGGGTATGCCTCGTTTTGCATACTTGTTACGGGAGAGGTTTTATGATGAAACAACAAATCTGGGCACACAGGGGTTCAAGTAACAGAGCTCCCGAGAACACAATGGCAGCATTCAGGCTGGCGATGGAAGAAGGTGCGGACGGCATCGAAATCGATGTTCAATTTTCTCGCGATAAGCAGGTCGTGGTGATCCATGACGAATTTCTGAGTCGCTTGACGGGTTTTCCTCAGTCAGTCAGAGATCTGGACTATGCCGATCTGGCTAAGTTAAACGCGGCCAATCATTGGAAAGGCGGTTCTGAGCAGCATCGTATCCCTTTGCTCTCTGAGGTACTGGATCTTCTCAAGGGCACGAATATGGTGCTCAATATCGAACTGAAGAATTCGATCTTTCTGCAGCCCGGATTAGAAGAATCCGTCCTCTCGCTGGTTAAAGAGCGAAGCATGGAAGATCAGATCATCTACTCGAGTTTCAACCACTACAGCATGAAATATATGGCGGATATGGGCTATGGCTCCTCCTGCGGTCTTCTCTACGGCGATATGATGGTAGATCCCTGGGACTATGCCAAAGAGCTGGGCGTAGGGGCCATTCATCCGCTGCTGACGAATCTGCAGCTACCTGATTTCGCGAAGATGGCAGCCGAAGCGGGTATCGCAGTACATGCCTGGACGATCGACGAAACGGAGTACCTGCAGATGGCACTGGCCATGAACATTGATGCCATCATCACAAACGTTCCCGCCGAAGCGCTGGCGCTTCGCAATGCACAATAAGGAGGGCATATGGACACAGAGCAAGTCAAACAAATAAGAAGCGACGACAAACGCGGCCTGAAACTTGATTACAGGCGCACTTTTCTCATCGGTTTCGGATTCCTGGCGTCCAGTCTGGCCTGGGCACTGTATAACTCTTTTGTGCCTTTGATGTTGAAAGACCGTTTCGGTCTGGCATCCGTCATGGTGGGCTTCGTGATGACGATTGATAACTTCTTCGGCATTATCTTCCAGCCTGCAGTCGGCATCTTAAGCGATAAGACATCGACCCGGCTGGGTAAACGCATGCCGTGGATCATCATCGGTTTACCGGTCTGCGCCGTTTTTTTCTCCCTGATACCGCATATGACGACGCTTGCCACTATGATGACAGTCGTAATCGCCTTTAATCTGATTATGTCGCTCTGGCGCTCGCCCGTCATCGCACTTATGCCCGACGTCACACCCAAACCGCTTCGCCAGTAAGGCCAATGGCATCATCAACCTCATGGGCGGTCTGGGCTCCATCGTGGCATTCCTGGTCGGAGGCCGTCTGGCGGATCTCAACGATAAAACTACTCTGCCCTTCCTGATGGGTTCGATTGTCATGGTCTTATCGCTCGTGGCTCTGCTTTTCTTCGTCAGAGAACCATCCGGACTTCGTTTCCGCCGCGAACGCGGCATGAAGATGAGCAGGCGCAGCGAGGCGACGCTTGACTACTATGAAGATCTCGACCGCAGGGTACTCGAGATGGAAACCGAAGAAGAACAGGAATCAGAAAACAAGAAAGTCAAGAGTTTCCTCTCCTTGTCCAAAGGCGAGAAGGTCAGTCTGGTTGCCCTCCTGATCGCGATTTTCTTCTGGTTTGCCGGATTTAATGCCGTCGAAACCTTCTTCACTTCTTATGCGACCGAAGAGCTTGGTTTATCCGATGGCAGAGCAACTCAGATGCTCACCGCTTTCTCGCTGGCCTTCCTGGTTTTCGCTTTACCGTCCGGTATCCTCGCGGAGAAATATGGACGCAAGCGTATGATCGTCATCGGTCTGGTCGGTATCATCATCATGTTCATGCCCATGCTCTTCATCCAAAATGCCATGATTCTGGTCTTCTTATTGATCGGCGGCGGTTTGTTCTGGGCTTGCATCAATATCAACTCGTTGCCGATGGTCGTCGAACTGGCGCGAAGGAATCGGTCGGCAGTTTTACCGGCTACTACTACTTCTTCTCTTTCTCGGCTGCAATCGCAAGTCCGATCCTTTTCGGCTGGGTTCGTGACCTGACCAAGGATTATTCCGTCTTGTTCGTGTATTCGGTGATTGCCTTTGCCATTGCTTTACTAAGCATGATCTTCGTTCGCCACGGAGATAATCTCGTTCTCGCCAAGCATCACGCGGAAGAGAAGTAAATAACGAATATCAAAGCATCATGAATACATTGATCGGGGTAATGCCGGACGGGCATTACCCCTTTTTCCTGTATATCAAGGCCGCGATTCAGAACCATCGGCAGGAAACGTCTATGCTAAAATAGATCTATTCTCCGGAAGATCAAGATGAATGTCCGAAGATGGAGGAAAATGATGGATATTAATACCGAATTGGCTTTTTTAGACCAGATACAGGCACTGATAGAAAAACGCTCCCGGGAGCTCGAACGACGTATGACCCAACGGCAGGATGCCGATCGTCTGATGGCTCGGCAGATCTACGACGAGGGCTTAATCGAGCGGGACAATGCTCAGGCCGAGCTGGCTAATCTAACGGCGGAAATGACACAAAATCAGCAGCTCTACGCTGCGGAGTACCGGGAGCATACTGCACTCAAGCGCTTGACCGACTCTCCTTATTTCGCCGCGATCGGTTTTCGTTTCGACGATAATCCGATCGTCGAAGAGAATTTTCGCATCGGTTTAATGGGTATATCCGACGAGGAGGATTTCACTCCGTATATCATCGACTGGCGTTCTCCTTTGGCCGGTGTTTATTATGAATTCAACCGCGGCCGAGCTTCCTACAACAGCCCCGGAGGGGTACTTAGCGGCTTGCTGAGCGAAAAGAAACAAGTGGTGATCCGTCACGGGAAGCTCCTTCGCATTTTCGATACGGATGAAGAAGTTCAAGACGAAATTCTTCAGGAGATCCTGAGCCGATCGGCCTCGACACAGATGCATAACATCGTGGCCACGCTGCAGCGGGATCAAAACCGCCTGGTGCGTATCAATCCGAAGTTAAATTTACTAATTCAAGGTGCGGCAGGGTCGGGTAAAACGAGTATTGCCATGCACCGGGCTGCCTATCTGCTCTATAAAGATCCGAGTCTGGAAGCCCGACATATCCTCTTGTTGACGCCAAACGAACAACTGGCCGCTTATGTCTCGGAAGTCCTGCCGGATCTGGGCGAAGAAAATGCCCGTCAACAGCTCTGGGTTGACCCTTTTCTGGAGGAACTCTCGCATCGCGAGGCCCGCATGGAGAAAATTCATGTCCGTCTCTCGCCGCCGGCCAAACGACGCGCGGCTGCGTCCTTTGCCTTAATTGATGCGATCGAAGCGTTTACCCGCGAAGATGCCAAGTTGGTTTTCGAAGCTGAGACCATCGAGGTTGGAGACTATCTTATCCCCGACCATTTTATCCGCAGTCTGTACCATGACAATTACAGCGGCTTGCCGCCGATGCTAAGAGCCGCGCAGATGATCGACAATATCAGAAATTATGTGAGTAAAGAATCCGGCGACAGAGGGCGCAAGTTTGGCTCGTCCCGAGGCGAGATCGAATCGTCCCTGGCGGCCATGTATGCGGATGCTAATTTGACGGATCTGCTAATGCGTTTCACGAACTGGCTGACAAGCCGAGACGAGTGGAAATCTCTTTATGGTGGCCTGTCAACGGATATGGATGGCCGGGTCGTATATGACGAAGTCGATATCACGGTCATGACTTACCTGAAAATATTTTATTATGGTATCGAGCTTGACTGGCCGGTGCGTCATTTGATTCTCGATGAAATGCAAGACGTACTGCCGCTGGCCCATCGTGTTCTGCAGATGCTCTTCCCCTGTCCGAAAACCGTTCTGGGCGATATGAATCAGGCGATTTTATTTCGTTTGGAAGAGGGCTATCTCGACAAGCTGGCCGCTTTGTATCGGGCCGGCGGAGCCAAACTCGAGCAGGCGACCCTACTGCAGGCTTATCGCTCAACCTACCAGATCACCGAATTTAGCAAGTCGCTCTTAGACCTGGATGATATCCTTTCGTTCGAACGCCATGGTTTGCCGGTTCGATTGAAACAAGCCGGCAGCGCGAATAAGTGCGAACAGGCCGGCCTCGATGACGTGATTAAGACTCTTCGTAAAGAAATCGCTTCGCTGGCGGACAGCGAGTGGCAGAACTGTGCCGTTATCTGCCGCAACGAGGTGACGACGGCACTCTTGAACGAAGCCATTCCCTCCCCGGAGACAGCCGGACCGAAATGGCGGCTATTAACGCTGGCCGAATCAAAAGGGCTCGAGTTCGACGCGGTCATCCTCGTACATCTCGACGGGACAGACGCTTTGGGCCATGTCGAGGAGAACGAAGATCCCGAAAAGAGCAGACGGATCAGATGGTATGTCGCCGCGACCCGTGCCCTTCATCAATTGATTATTCTGTGCCAGAACCACATACCTGTTTTTCTGGAAGAAGCAATCGCCGGGGGCTTAATCGAAAACACCGCCGAAGAGGCTGAGAAACTGACGATGGATACCACCGGAAAGCTTGGGATCGATGAGTAAAATAGAAGAAAAAAACAAAGACGATTCCAAACTTATGTACGTTCGCCGCTTTACCGTCGGTGACGTTAAAAGTCCTGTGACCGTAACGGCAGAAGAACTGGCGGCAACCGTCGCCGGCGATCTTCGCCTGGCTCCGGAATATCGCCGGGAGATCATCCGGCGCTCGCTGGATGCACGCGATAAATCCAGGCTGGAGTACGTGTGGCAGCTTGGCTTCGAAGTCGACAAAGCAGTCTCACTAGATAAACTTCGGCGCCTGGCCGGGAAGAAGAAATATTCGATCGGTGTTCCTGCCCGCGAAAAACTCTCTCTTGAATGCGGAAACGAAGAGCTGCGACACAGACCCGTTATAGTCGGCAGCGGTCCGGCCGGACTTTTCGCCGCTTATTTACTTGCTGAAAAAGGTTATTGCCCGATCGTTCTGGAACGGGGTCGTGACGTGGACCGTCGTGCCGAAGATGTTGAAAGATACTGGTCTGGCGGTCCGCTTCATCCGCGTTCCAATGTGCAGTACGGCGAAGGCGGGGCCGGGACCTTTTCGGACGGCAAGCTGACCAGCCGGTCTAAGAATCCTCGTTCTGATGAAGTATTAAAGATCTTTTATCGTCACGGCGCACCAAATGATATCCTCTGGATGCAAAAGCCGCATATCGGTACCGACATTCTGCGCCTGGTCGTCAAAAACATGCGTGAAGCAATCATCGCCATGGGCGGGACCTTTTATTTCGAAACACAAGTCGTGGATCTTCTGGATCAAAACGGCAAGAGTCTGGATCTCAGGGATCCCGGCGCACGACTCTCGTCTATAAAAATACAAACAGAATCACAGGATCTGCTGCCTGCAGACAAGCTTGATGTATCACTCGTCATTCTCGCAATCGGCCATAGTGCCAGAGACAGCTACCGCATGTTAATGCGTAACGGACTCGAGTTGCTGCCCAAGCCCTTTGCCGTGGGACTACGTATCGAACATCCGCAGGACCGGATCAATCTGGCCCAATACGGAAAAGAGGCATTGGACCGTTACGGAAAGCCCGAGGTCGGAGGCATACTGGCTCCGGCAGACTATCAGCTGAGCTGGCAGCTAAAGTCAAAAGGACGAGGCGTCTACACCTTCTGCATGTGTCCGGGCGGCCGCGTCGTCGCTTCGGCCTCCGCAGACTGCCGCTTGGTTGTCAACGGTATGAGCTACAGGGCCAGAGACCTGGAGAATGCCAACAGCGCTGTACTCTGTACGGTCGGTCCCGAGGATTTCGGCTACGGACCGGAGGATGGTCTGTTATTCCAGGAAGAGCTCGAACGACGAGCCTGGTTTCTGGGTCAGGGACTCGATCCGGACACAGATGAGCTGCCGCCGGATGCCGATTCGAGGCCGTCCGTCGCCCCGGTACAATGCGTGGGCGATTTCATTCGGGGTACGGTATCTCAGATAAATACCGGTATCTCGCCGTCTTATCTGCCGGCTACCCGTTTTAACGACCTGCGCCGGATCTTTCCGCCGACTATTGCAGAGAGCCTGGCCGAAGGGCTTCAAGGTCTTGATGAGAAGCTTTTGGGTTTCGCAGCGGATGATGCCATACTGACCGGTGTGGAATCCCGCAGCTCCGCGCCGCTTCGAATTATCCGTGACAAGGAAACGCTCGAAGCCACGCGTCTGCCCTCGCTCTATCCGATCGGCGAAGGAGCCGGCTATGCAGGCGGTATTGTCTCTTCTGCTATCGATGGTCTTACTGCCGCGGAGGCTGTCATTCGGAAATATTCTCCCCTTTCGCAGTAAGCAGAGCCTCAGACATAAAAAGAAATGGCAAGAATGAAAAACGTGCGTTCCGGCTTCCCGGCCGAATCGCACGTTTTTTACTTCGTTTTTATGCCCGTCTCAACTCAATTCGTCTTGGGGATTGTAAAGATTCCTTCGACACGATTCTTGATGTCGATCAGGTGGTTATACTGAAGGACTTCATACTGATTCAGCAACTCCTGAACCATCGGATCTTCGGGTTGTTCCTTCTCGTCAAAGAAGTATGTCGATCCATCCTTCAGGATATAGTAATCAGCCGTAATGACCGGAATCTCTTCTTGTAAATCATTCAAAAATAGAATGTAAGGCGAGGCATCAATACCCGCGGCATCCAGCAGATCTCCCGCCAGGTAGTTCAAGCTGGTCGTGCGACCCTGACTATAACCGATATCGAAATTCGCCCACATCAAGTAAGGCACGATATTTCTGGCGGTCGGATCTTCGGTATAGCTGTCCAGCTGCTCGAGCGCGCCTACCGCACTGTTATTTGGCTGATGGTCGCCGAAGAATAATACAATTGTATCCTCTTCGAATTCGGACAGGCGTTTGATAAACTCCTCGAGTGCTCGATCCGTTTCCTGAATCAAGGAAAGGTAGTGATTGATCCAGTTAAAGTTACCCTCTTCCAGAATCTCGACATTCACGGGGAAATTATCGAAACGCTTGGAGTAGCCGCCATGGTTCTGCATGCTGACCGTAAAGATAAAGGCAGGCCGGTCATCAGGTGTTGTTTCAAGTTCCAGCAGAATTTCGTTGAACAACGAGCGATCGCTGATGTATTCTCTGACCCGTTCTCTGTTCTTAAATTGAGGTGCGAACTTAATGCGGTCAAAACCGAAATTGGGGTAAACAACATCGCGTTCCCAGCCGGATGCGTTATACGGATGCATGGCGACGGAATAGTATCCCTGATCTTCCAGAACCCGGTTTAAAGTCGGCATCGGACTGACCACAAACTGCTGATACGCCACCGACCCTTGAGGCAGGAAGGCCATCGTATCGGATGTTAAAAATTCGAACTCGGAAGTAGCCGTATTACCTCCGATAATCGAGCTGTGAACATAGCCGCGAATCGCATTCTCGCGAAGACTGTTAATAAAGGGCATATAGTCGGTATTCGTCCGGAACTCGGCCAAAACAGACAAATCGGAGAAAGCTTCGTTCATGACGACAATCACATTGGGCGTGCCCTTTTTCTTTCGCACGAAGCCGGGTTGAGTATAATTCGAAGTCGATATCACTTCGTTGACCTTACCGTTACCCAGTTCATTGCCCGGATAAATCACACCTGCCCGCTCGAGAAGCTCCGGCCGCAGCGCCAGCCAGACGCCGTCGTCGTAGCGCTTGATAACTCCGTTGGCCTTTAACGATTCATCCGCTTCTGTGATGTACTCGTCCATGATATCGTTGATACGATCCAGCGAATACCCCTCGGGTTCGGGAACCTTAAGATAAGTAAAGTTGCGGATGAAAGCCACGCCAAAACCGTTTTGTTTATACATATAGGCCGGTGTAAAGAGCGTATTGTTCAACTTAATCATGTCGGCATAGACCGGGTAATTGATCAGGGCCAGCACACCGATAAAAACAGCCGCCGTGGACGCGATACTGATCAGACGAAGGGCAAGAAGGCGAATACGACCCTGCATGAACGAGGCCGTCACAACCATCAAAAGCAAGATAAACGTCGATACGATAAAGCGATCCGACCAGGGGAAGGAGTAATTCTCCATGACGCTGAGCGCCGTGCCGAATGATTTATAGTCCCAGGGCATGATCGGCGTGCCGCGGAAACTGACCACGAGATAGTTGGCCAGACCCACGATATATGCGGAGATCCCCATGGCGATGACGCCGCGTTTTACCGTCCCCAATATTGCAAAGAACAAGCTCTGCAAGCCGAGAAGGACCAGGTAGTTGGTTAACTGGACCGCTCCGTTCATCTCGAATGGGTCGTGTGTAAAATTCTCTAGCAGGTAGAAACCGGCATAAGGCATGAGAAAATAGAGAATTGCCGTGGCCCACATCGGCATCTCGTAATTCATTATTCTTACGAATTTATTGAACATTATTTTATTGTCAGTATTACTAGTCGTGTTCATATTTCTTAACGGACACATCTGTCTGTGCAGGGAGATTCCGTCTTCTCCTAAAACTATAATTTCCTAGTCTCATTATAGAGAACTCTTATCGCGGAATCATTAATAAATTATTAATCTGTACATTATTTATCCAAATGGCTATCGAGTGCTTCTCTGAGCACCCGATTCAAGCCCCTCTTCTTCGCTGCGGCGTAAACCCAGTACATCACGCCGGCCAAACCTTCATTGACTACATAATCGGCTTTGGCCTTTAGCGAACGGGGATCGTCATAGGTTATGAAACTCTCGCCGTTAAAGAGCCAAGGTGCCGAAGCATCCTCGTCCCAATAAGCGCGATAAGCGTTTTTCGCCAGATAATCTTCGTCCAGTACGTCATAGACGGGACCAGCATGAGACTCTTCGCTTGATTCCATCCCTAAACCGTCCCCGTTTCCGATGACTGCGGGAAAGGTGCGAGCGTAAAATGCCGCTCCGAGGACGAGTTTCTCTGCAGGAACGCCTGCCTCGATAAAATCTCTTACGGTCCGGTCGGCGCTGGACTCGGTGAAGCGAAGCCACTTTTCGTCTGCTTTATCGCCGAGGCTCTCTCGGAATTTCTGTTCCAGAGCAGAATCCTTCACTCTCTCCTGGTAAAGCTTCGACGGGTACAGATTACAGTGATGACCTGTAGTCTTCCCGTAAGCAGGACTCAAATCATAAGTCATCAGTTGAACATAGTCCAAAATCTCTCCCAGCTTATCCATTTCAGTTCGTTCCAGGTATCCGTCATTGGCTCCGGCAGCGATACTAAGCAGATACTTTCTGTTTCCGATCTGATCGAGCGCTTCGCGAAGCTCTTGAAGTAATAGAGTAAAGTTTTCTTTATCTGCCGGAGAGGAAGCAATGCCCGCGGCATCGGAACCGGGATATTCCCAATCGAGGTCGATGCCGTCAAGGCCGAAGTCATGAACCAGTCTCAGGCAACTTCTGACAAAGTGGCTACGCGTTTCGGTCGACACTGCCATCTCGGAAAAACCGCCGGCTCCCCATCCTCCGATCGAAAGCATCAACCTGATATCAGGATTGATGGCGCGAAGCCGGGCCAGCCCGTCGACGGCCTCCATGGAAGGCTGCCAGTGAGCCAGTCCGTTTCTGATCACGCCGAAAGCGATATTAACGATATCCATATCGAGTGCGTCGGGGATTGTGATGTCTTTCAGATCGTCGGTACCGACATAAGCAATCAGAGGCGTCCGCTTACGGGGCAGGGCGACGTCTTCGTCGATCTGACGGGCGGGTGCGGGCGTCTTGCCGAATTTCATTTTAACAGTCTCGGCAGCAGCCATAATAAAAGCATTTCGTGACAAGACATCTCCTACCGTGAAGGGTTTACCGTGGCCGGCATATACCGGGGTATCGGCAGGCCAGATCATCAGAAGGCGGGCGAGACGTTCCAGGCTGGTTTTCTGCTTGCGCGGGTCTGATCCTGCCAGATCGTTTCGTCCGATCGAATCAGAAAAGAAAATATCTCCGACAAAAATCGCTTCCGGATCACTGCCGTCTTCATGTCGCAGCGTCAGAGCAATATCTGCATCGGTATGTCCCGGCAGATAAATCGTGGTCAGATAATATCCGTCTTCCAAACGAATTTTCGCACTCTCGCGAAGCAGGCTCGCTCTGCGATCATAACGAACTTCGCGGCCGAAAATTCTGGATGCGTTAAGTTCGGGATCCTCCAGTATATCGAGTGCCCGCTCATGTATGTAAAGCGGAAGATTATACTTCTCGCGCCAGAGATCGGCGTAAACAATGTGGTCGTAATGCGGATGCGTGGTCACCAGGCGCTTAACCTGCAGATGCGAATCTTCGCCCAGGACCTGATCCAGGGCCGCGGGCGCGATGCCCGGATCGATAAGGGTATAGGCCTCTCCGATACGAATTACATAAGAATTCGCTCTCATTAAGCGTTCCGGGATTTGAATGATATCCATATATCGTCTCTCTCCTTGCTCTCTACTACACATCATCTTAGCAAAAGCACAGCCGAAGCCTGTATCATACGAATATATTTATCGATTCCTCTTTCCTTCGTCAACCAAATACATTAGAATATCATTATTTCAAGTCGACGAAATGAGGTTGATCATTATGCAGGAAGTAAGCAAGAAGAATCAGACATCGGTCAGACCTGCCTTCCGGCCCGCAGAGCTGACGTTAATGGCTCTTTTTCTCTCCTTGTTGATTATCGGAGCCTATCTGCGTATCCCGCTGGGTTTCATGACCGTGACACTGCAGCTGGTCTTCGCCAATCTGGCCGGCCTGGTGCTCGGTGCCAGACGTTCCTTTTTCCTCTGCCTGAGCTATCTCTTCATGGGCTTGCTCGGTTTACCCGTATTCGCGGGCGGCGCGGGACCGGCTTATGTCTTACGTCCTACCTTTGGTTATATCGTCGGATTTACAGTTGCCGTTTTAATCGGAGGTCTTCTGTTTCGGGACCGGCAGGCCGACTCGCTGAAACATGCTCTGTTCTATACGCTTTTCATCATTACGGTTTGTTACCTTATCGGAGCCTTCCACTATCATATGATTCTCAATTTTTATCTTGACCGGGCGAGCAGTCTTAAGGATACTCTCGTCTGGGCCGTCCTGGCCACGCTTCCGAAAGACCTGATCCTCGGCGTTGCAAGCTCGGCGGCAGCCGTCCAAATCAAGAAATACTGCAGAGTTCGGAAAGCTTTCCGATCCCAACTATAATCGGCTCTGTGCTACAATTTGCTTAAACTTGTGGAAAGACTAGAGGTAAAACCCATGACCTATGAATTGTTAGCCAAATATGCGAATCTTCTGGTTCAGACGGGTATCCGACCGGAACCGGGACAGAAAGTCGTTATCAATGCATCCGTCGGACAAGCCCCCCTTGTTCGTCTGCTGACCGATGAATGTTATAAAGCCGGCGTACGTGTCGTTCGCATCGAGTGGTCGGATTCTGCGATCACGAAGCTTCATTACAACTATCAAAGCGAGGACGATCTGGCCACGCTGGATCCCTGGAAAGTCGCCAAACTCGAGCAGGATGCCGATGATCTCGTCTGCCGCCTCTTTATCGATGATGCCGATCCCGACGCTTTGAGCGGTATTGATGCCAAAAAACTGATGGCCGTTCGTCAGAGACAATATCCGATCATCAAACCAATTCGCGACCGTACCGACAATCGCGATCAATGGCTGATTGCCGCCGCATCTTCACCCGAGTGGGCTGCGAAAGTTTTTCCGCAGCTACCGGTGGAAGAAGCCGTCGAAAAACTCTGGGCAGCGATTTTCACCGCCTGCCGCATGGACGAAACGAATGATGCCAATGCCGCCTGGGACGAACATAACAAAACGCTCACGGAGAAGTTCACGACCTTGAATGACCTGGCTTTGACCGAACTGCATTACGAGAGTTCGAATGGTACAGATTTTACCTGCGGACTGATTCCCGGCGCCAGATGGCTGGGCGGAGGCGAAGAGAGTGACGAAGGTCGCTTCTTTAATCCCAATATGCCCAGCGAAGAAGTCTTTACCACACCCAGACGCGGAGTCGCCGAAGGTAAAGTCGTGGCCACGAAGCCTCTGTCCTATCAAGGTCAGCTGATCGACGATTTCTGGATGGAGTTTGAGAACGGTAAAGCCGTACGCTGGGACGCCAAAGTCGGTAAAGACAGCCTTGACAGCATGCTGACAGCCGATGAAGGCGCCGCGTATATCGGCGAACTGGCTCTGGTTCCGGTGGATTCGCCGATTTCCCGCAGCGGCGTGCTTTTCTATAATACGCTCTTCGACGAGAACGCATCCTGCCACATCGCGATGGGTCGCGGTTTCTCCAATTTACTGCCCGGTTACAGAGATTTAAGCGAAGACGAGCTTCTGGAAATGGGTTGTAATGTCTCCATGATTCACACCGATTTCATGATCGGCAGCGAGGATATGAAAATTACGGGTACAACCGCAGACGGTCGCTCGGTCTTGATCTTTGAAAACGGAAACTGGGCGATCTGAATCAGATACAGGTAGGGATTATGCTTGAGAAAATCAAACTGCCACCCGGGGGACAGGAAGATGGAAACGACGGTTTTATCTGGTACAACCTGTCGAATCCGAGTGTTGACGAAATCCTCGATTGTCATCAACGCTGGGAGATTCCCGTCGATTATATGTCGGTCGTTCTGGATCCGCACGAGATTCCCCGTACCGACGGTTTGAAGCGGGAAAATCCGGAGGCTGCGGCCATGCTCGGTCTTCTTTATCCGATTAACGATGCGGATCAGATGATGCATCCTCTGACCAATGCCGGTAAATCGAAAGCATACATACAGGAGAGCGGCACTTACGGTGTCCGCCTCCTGTCCATCATCCGGAAACCCGGCCTTCTCCTGACCGTCACTCAAAGACAACTCAATATCGCCGACTTGCTGACAGAAAGACGCAGACCGGACTACCACGGCGAAAGCAGCTTGTCGGAAGCCGAGATGACCGCTTTGGAACCGAAGCTGCGTTTCAATACGCCCGAAGACATCATCGCTTTACTGATCTGGGAAATTAACCGTCAGTTCATCGCCGCCTGCCGAATCCTCGAACAACGAAGAGAGCGTATCCAGAAACAGCTGGCCCATTCCGGAAAGACGGAAGTATTGATGGCCATCTCTCAGTTGCAGGAGTCGCTGGTGCGCTTTGAAACAGCGGTCAACGAGAATCGCTCCGTGATTGAACAATTGCCGGGATTTTATGCGTTTCAACATTACGAACATGCTCCTGAGTGGATGCAGGATATCCTGACAGAAAGCCACCAGGCCGAAATGATGATCGGCCAGGAATCGAAAATGCTCCAGCAGCTTAACGAAAGCTACTCCGCGATCATCAGTAACAATCTGAACGTCACGATGAAAATTCTGACCTCCCTTACTATCATCATCACGATACCCACGATTATCGCGGGCCTTTGGGGCATGAATGTCGCTTTACCGCTCGATGATCGGCCGTCGGCCTTCACGATCCTCTGCCTCATGTCCCTCGCGATCTGTCTGATCGTGGCCTACATTCTAAAGAAGAAGGATCTTTTGTGAGTCAAGACTGGAGCATACGTCCTGCCGCACCAAGTGATGTCCCGGCGATCATGGAAATTAAGAACCATGCCATCGTCTCCGGCAACACTGTTTACGACGAAACGGCCGGAACGCTCGAGTTCTACCACAACTGGCTCAAACATAAAGAAGAAGAAGGCTGGCCGGTATTCGTCATCTGTCCGGCTGATAATCAGGGGATCGTCGCCGGCTATGCGTCTTACGGCCCCTTCCGAAACTTCTCGTCCTATCGCTATACGATCGAAAATTCGCTTTATATACACGAAGCATATCGAAAACAAGGTCTGGGTAAAATGCTTCTGCAGTACCTGATCAATGACGCAAAGAAAGCCGGTTACCACTTGATGGTTGCCGTTATCGACAGCGAAAATAAAGCAAGCTGTCATTTACATGAACAGCTTGCTTTTACATACTCGGGAAGAATTGACGAAGCCGGGTATAAATTCGGCCAATGGTTGAATATCGTTTTCTATACCCTGAAACTTAGTAATTGATTAATCACCAAGCTTCTCTACGATGGCCAGTACAACTGCTGCAGCCGCCCGGGCAGAGAGGCTTTTATTATCCTCGTAGGTTTCTTCGGCCGCTTCGTCGGCCATGTCGGAAACAGCCCTGACAACAAGAAAGGGGATCTTGTTGACGGTAGCGGTATGAGCCACCGAAGCCGATTCCATATCCACGCACAGACCGCCAACCGAAGCGATGATCTGATCTTTCATCGCGGAACTGGCGACAAAACTGTTACCGGTGACAATCCGTCCGAAATGAACATGCATATTCTCGGGTAAAGCTTCTTTGGCTACGGCGAGCATATCCGGATCGCTTTTAAACTCGCTGACATAAGGGGAAAACTGCTCGAGAATCTCAGGCGAGAAATCGTGATAGGTCAGGCTATCGCCCAGAATCACGCTGCGGGTTTCGAGTTCGGAAGACAAGCCGCCGGCGATGCCGGTATGGATGATCTTTGTAACCTTGTACTCGGAGATCAGCTTCTGCGTGACAATGGCCGCATTAACCGGTCCGATGCCGCAGTCCGTCAAGACGATTCTCTGCCGGCCGATCCGGCCGCTCGTATAGACGAGTCTGCCGCACTGATCATCTTTGGTATCGGTCATTAACTCGCGTATGGCTTCGATTTCGACTTGCATCGCAGCTATCACGCCAATGATGTTTTCACGATCGTTTGCTTCTGTACTCTGATTTTCTATCATAGATTTCGCTTTCATAAAAACTAATGTCTTATGCCTGATTCGCCGCCGTCAATCCCGCTGACAGTATCCGACCTGCTATAGAGGCAGGGGTTTACTTTTCAAGTTTAGTCCTCGGGAGACAAGGCCTTGGCATTATAAGAACGCCGCTCCATGATCGCAGACTCCGTGATCATGTCTTTAACCTTCATCAGGCGGGTGAGGTTATCGCGCTCGTTTTCGTCCATTTTAAGGCGAATCGCGCGGATATTCTCTTCTAAATCCGGCATCAGAATATGTTCCAGAGAATTAACACGGCGTCTGGTTTTTTCGAGTTCCGAGGCCAGGAGCTGGACCTGCTTTTCGACGGAAGCAAGCTTCAATAAGGCAGGAAGCGCCTGACCGAGCTTTTCGACCGCTACATCGACATCGCCCGAGGTCATGGCCAGACCGTATTGCGGGATACGTTTTTCGGCCACAAGATCCGCCTCGATGGTAATTTCCGGTAGAGAGACCGCCATAACCTGCGTTTCTTTTACATTGACTTCGACCGCTTTACTAGTTAACTGTAAAGCCTCTCCCAGGATCTCCGGTTGCAAGACCGCTCTGGCCAGAGCCATCGATTCGGCAGCCTGACCCAGGAGGTCATCGACCTCGGCGCGCAAACGCACGTTTTCCTGAGCCAGTTCCAAAAAGATCTGCATCATGCCGTCGCGCTTATCCTTCAACAGCCGATGTCCCCGCCGGGCCACGTCCAGTTCGCGACGCAAACGCATGAGTTCCATGCGATTCGGACTGATATTACGTAACGCCATAATCCTTTACCTACTGTTCGCTTTCGTTTTTCGGGTAATACAGATCGATCCACTTCTGATCGACACGTTTCAGTTCGGATGCCGGCAGCATGCCGAGCAGCTCCCAGCCGATCGTCAGGGTCTCTTCGATACCCCGGCTGATCTGGAAACTCTGGTTCAGATAATTCTGTTCAAAGGCCGTCGAGAAGGCCGAGTACTTCTTATCCATATCCGATAAGGCCGATTCACCTAGAATGACGGCCAGTTCGCGCGCGTCTTTACCTCTGGAATATGCGGCGAAGAGCTGATTCATGACATTGGCATGATCGCCGCGCGTCTTCCCTGCGCCGATACCTTTGTCTTTTAAACGGGACAGTGAAGGCAAAACATCGATCGGAGGACGAACGCCGCTGTTGTTCAAGGAGCGGTCCAGAATAATCTGGCCTTCCGTGATGTAACCGGTCAGATCGGGTACGGGATGAGTCTTATCATCGTCGGGCATCGTCAAAATGGGCATCATCGTGATGGATCCCTTCTTACCCTTCACGCGACCGGCACGCTCGTAAATACCGGCCAGGTCTGTATAGAGGTAGCCGGGATAACCGCGGCGACCGGGAACTTCTTTTCGTGCGGCCGATACTTCGCGAAGCGCTTCGGCATAATACGTCATGTCCGTCAGGATGACCAGAACCTGCATACCCAGATCAAAAGCCAGATACTCCGCGCAAGTCAGTGCCATGCGAGGCGTCGATATACGCTCGATCGGCGGCTGATCGGCCAGGTTCAAGAAGAGGACGGTACGCTCGATCGCGCCGGTACGTCTGAAGTCGGAAACGAAGTAATCGGCATCTTCGTAAGTGATACCCATGGCACCGAAAACAACAGCGAATTCCTCGTCATCGCCCAGAACTTTGGCTTGTCGGGCGATCTGTGCGGCCAGCTGGTTATGAGGCAAGCCCGACGCCGAGAAAATTGGCAGTTTCTGACCGCGAACCAGTGTATTCAAACCGTCAATTGCGGAAATACCCGTTTCGATGAACTCGTTGGGATAGTCGCGGGCGGCGGGATTCAAGGGACTGCCGTTAATGTCGCGTCTGACTTCCGGAATCACCGGCGGAGCATCGTCCATGGGAATGCCCATGCCGTTAAAAACACGACCGAGCATATCGGGAGCCAAAGCCAGATCCAGGCCTTTTCCGAGGAAGCGAACCTGGCTGTCTTCCAGACTGATGCCGATAGCGCTCTCAAACAACTGCACGAGAGCATCCTGACCGTTGATTTCCAGGACACGGCAGCGACGTCTCTCGCCGTCGGGCAGTTCGATTTCGCCCATCTCGTCGTAGGCCACGCCTTCGACGCCGCGAACGAGCATCAGGGGACCGGCAACTTCTTCTATTGTGCGATATTGTCTAGGCATACTCTCTCCTTACTTCAGCTTGCTGCGAATTTCATGCCGAAGCTCGCTTAAGATTTCTTCATATCGAGCTTTTGCGTCATTAGGAGCGACAAGTTTGAAACGACCGATCGCTTCCATAACCTTGAGGCCCAGCAGAGCCCGTGCCGGTGCGCCGTTGTCGGCCGCTTTCACGGCTTCGTCGTAATAGCTCATGATTAAGTCGAGCAGGTAGAACTGCTTTTCCAACGGTGTATAGGTATCGACATCGTCAAAGGAGTTTTGATGGAGGAAGTCTTCGCGAACCGAACGCGCCGTTTCCATCTTGATTTTATCCACCGTCGATAAGGTGTCCTGACCAACCAGGCGAATAATTTCTTTGAGTTCGGCTTCTTCGGCCAGAAGATGCATGACCTGCTCGCGTCTGGCGGACCAGCGGGCATTGATGTTCTCGTCGAGCCAGGCGGTCGCTTTATCCTCGTAGAGCGAATAACTCTGTATCCAGTTGATCGCCGGGAAATGACGCTTGTAGGCCAGCGAGGAATCCAGACGCCAGAAAACCTTGACGATACGTAGTGTCGCCTGAACCACAGGATCCGACATATCGCCGCCGGGCGGCGATACGGCTCCGATCGCCGTCAGATAACCTTTTCTCTGATCCGAACCAAGTGCGGTTACCGCGCCGGCACGCTCGTAGAACTGAGCCATACGCGAACCCAGATAAGCAGGATAACCTTCGTCGCCGGGCATTTCTTCGAGACGTCCGCTCATTTCGCGCAGAGCCTCGGCCCAGCGGGATGTCGAGTCGGCCATGATCGATACGGCATAGCCCATATCGCGATAGTATTCGGCGATCGTGATTCCGGTATAAATCGAAGCTTCGCGGGCTGCCACGGGCATATCCGAGGTGTTCGCGATCAGGATCGTACGGTTCATCATGGAACGTCCGGTACGCGGATCGATCAGCTCGGGGAATTCGTTCAGAACGTCGGTCATTTCGTTGCCGCGCTCGCCGCAACCGATGTAAACGACGATATCCGAATCAGCCCACTTGGCCAGCTGATGCTGGATAACCGTTTTACCGGAACCGAAAGGTCCGGGCACGGCAGCCGTACCGCCTCTGGTTATCGGGAAAAGCATATCGACGATACGCTGACCGGTGACCATCGGTTCTGCAGGCGCCATCTTGCCGGAATGCGGACGGGCACGTCTGACGGGCCAGGATTGCAGCATCTGGACGGGAATCAACTCGCCCGAGGCAGTTTTCAGTCTGGCCACGGCATCGGTAACCGTAAAGTCGCCGGAATTAATTTCTTCAACGGTAGCCTCGCCCTTGATCTGAGGCGGGATCATGACTTTGTGCTCGATGACTTCGCTCTCCTGAACGACACCGATGATATCGCCGGCGATAACCGTCTCGCCAACAGCGACCTTCGGCATGAAAGTCCAGCGTTTTTCGCGATCGATGGCGGAAAACTTCACGCCTTTCTCGATATTGCTTCCGCTGACTTCATACATCACGCTGAGCGGACGCTGGATGCCATCGAAAATCTGACCGATCAGACCGGGAGCCAGCTCGACGGACAGCGGATGTCCTTCGGATAGCACGGGTTCGCCCGGTTTCATGCCGGCAGTCTCTTCGTATACCTGAATAGATGCCCGGTCGCCATGGACCTCGATCACTTCGCCGATGAGACCTGCTTCGCCGACATTGACAACGTCGAACATGTTAACGTCGCGCATGCCTTCGGCAACGACCAAAGGACCTGAAATTTTCACAATTGTTCCGGAACTATGTTCTCTGTCCATTTAAGACTCCCTCTTTAATAAACTTCGGTATCAGGATTGTAATCTGGCTCTTCTTCGACATCGATATGACCCGTATTCTCAGCCATGATGCTCAGAACATCGAAACCAACCGCTTTACGAACGGCTGTTTCCACGTTAATCATACCGAAGCCGGTTTTACCCGCGGCTGACGGAATCGGAATCAGGGCCGGCAGGTAACTGTCTCGCCATTCCAGTAAAATCGATTCACAGGCCTCCGCTACCGGCTCTGTCATAAAAATAACGGCAAAGCGATTCGTCGCGATCAATTGTCTTAATTTCTCGCGCACGTCCGTATCAATTTCAACGGCTTCCACCGTAAAGCCCAGGCCGCGAAACCCGATCACACTGCCGAGATCACCCAGGACTGCAATTTCATTCATCTGGTACCTCTTCTGTAAACATGCCTCAACAAGTGCAAAAGATCCTCGCCGCTGTATCCGCGTTCCAGGCCGCTGAACAGAATTCGTAAATTCTGACCCTCGATCTGTCTGCTCAGCCAGAAACCCGCGACCGTATCTGCGCTAAAGCTCTGACGACGGCTGTGCTCGGCCAATCGAACCAAAAGGTTATCCGCGGCTTCTCCAAGCGCCCATATACCGTCTTCATGTTGATAGCCGGCGATATAGTTCGCCAGTTCGACGGCAAGACCCGCCTCGGACCGCCACAAATGTTCCAGCTCATCGGCGGATGCATCATAAGCTTTTATGAGACTGTCTTTCGATACTTCTCCCCCGCTTACCAGCACGCGGCGCAAGTACTGCAAACTGCCTTTAAAACGTCGGATACGAAGCAGCATCTGCAAGTTGGCGATATCCGCACGTAAGCTGAAATAATCTCTTAAAAATCCTCTCGCACTGCCGGAACTGCGATCGTTAACAAGACGCAATGCATGCTCGAAATAGAGTTTATCGGCTTCGATATCAACCGTCACGGCTTCAGGATGTTCCTGCCAGACGAGAATCAAGCGATAAATCGCCAAACGAAGCAGAGGATCGATCGCGTCGGGAGCTAATTGCTCCGAAGCGATACTATCTTCTTTTATCGATTCGGCCAGTTCCTGCCCGTTCAGGCTCAAAGCCTGTAAAATCTCTTTACGAAGTAAAGTCACATCCGTATAAGCTTCGCGGATCAGCAATTGTTCCAGAGCAGGCGGTAAATCATGTACATAGGCATCATCTTCACCCTCGTCCCTAACAGATTCGTCGGTACTTAAGCCGGCCAGAAGATAATGCTTCATCAGCAGCTTCAGGTTGTGATAATCCACATCGAGCAATAACGCCCGTGTCAGGATTCCTCCTTTATCCAGTTCGGAAAGCAGGCGGTTATTAGAAGCCCGATCCGCCAGGACACGCCCTTCGAGTGATCCTGCGGCCGGATATTCGGCACGGTCCAGAATCTGCCTGCGTTCGTTGTCGGAGGTGGAATAAGCGGCCAGTGTTTCCAGATCGGAGAAGCCCAGGAAGCGCTCTTCAAGCAAGCGAATACGGCCCGTTGCATGAGCATACGCGGTGTCGGTTACTGCTTCTCTGTCCCAGCGCAAGCGCTTCTGACGAGCGGTCGGTGTGAATTTACCCGAGACTCGATTCGCCATCGTGCTACTCCCTTTCCTCTTGATTCTGATCTTTTCGGGCCGGATATAAGATCGAAGCGGCTAACTCGACATATGCATCGCGATCGGCCGCCAGAATATCGGCGTAAGTAAAACGCCATCTGACTCTTCCCTGGCTCAGGACAAAACCGCCTTTAAACGAATCGTCGAAGGCTGCCGGTTTCAGGTCAAAACCGGACTCGCGAATGACTTGCGCGGCCAGCTTCTCGTCTGATTTCGAAAAAGTGATCGTTTGTCCGTCTGCTCCGACATCGGCCAGGAGTCGAAGGTAAAACTGTTTACGTTCTTCTTCGTCGAGATTTTCCAGTTTTTCCAAAGCTGCTTCGAGCGTTTCGTTAATCAGGCCTTGTCTGGCTTCGAGAAGTACTCGTCTCTCTTCCAACTGGCCCATGGCCTCGGCCCGGGTCAGTGACCCTGCACGGCGGCGCGACAACTCTTCGTCTTGAATGGCATCCAGGCGCACGGCTTCGGCTTCGGCCTGAGCCACGATCCCTTCGGCTTCCGCCCGGGCTTCATTCAGGATTTTTTCTGCTTCACCGCGAGCGCGATTTAATACGCTCTCACGGATCTTCTCTAATCCTTGCATCATCTTTTCCTCATTTCTATCAACGGCAAAACGGATATATCCCTACGGCATACTGCCGGCATTGCCGTGTCGAACGTCATGTCTCTAAAGATATCTTTAGCGAACGTTCATGACCGACAGAATGGAAACGAGCAGGGCCAAAATGGCATAAGTTTCAACCATCGCCGCGAGAACGATCGCCTTGGATTGTTCTTCGGGACGCTTGGCGACCAGGGCTACACCGTCGGCTGCGACTTTACCCTGGAAAATAGCGGAAATGTATCCAACAATCATCATGGGCAAACAGGCCAGGAGATAAAGTGTACCCTGAACAATCGTTAAATCACCTGCGGTACCGTCGAAGAAACCGCCGAAAATCATGACAAAGAACCAGACCAGGAGGCCGTAAATACCCTGTGTGCCCGGCAATGCCTGTAAAATGATCAACTTACCAAAAATGCTTGGATCTTCGGTTAAAACACCTGTCGCGACCTGACCTACGCGGCCGACTGCCTTCGCCGAACCGATGCCAGCGATCAACGCCGTTAACGCACCGCCCAAAAGCGCCAAACCTGCTCCGGAGAACATCTCCTCGAGAAAACGTACCAATAGTGTCATGTAAACCTCCTTGTGGTTACCATAAATGTTCTATTTATCCCGCCGGGCTATCGTCGATGTTTCACCGGCCATAACCTGACG
Organism: Fastidiosipilaceae bacterium; assembly: GCA_050309435.1. Classification (GTDB taxonomy): domain Bacteria; phylum Bacillota; class Clostridia; order Saccharofermentanales; family Fastidiosipilaceae; genus CAYXVJ01. Next base: position 30,566 of record JBNRMJ010000023.1, on the reverse strand, counting down.
GTGTTAAACCTTCTTTATCTGATCGCCTTTGCGATCGGCTTCGTGTACTTCGTTTGAACTTTAAGAGGAGCAAAAGCGCGTCCGCCGCCGTCATAAAACTTTCCGAAAAACTCAACGTACTGCAGTCTGGTGGTATGAACATAAGCACTCAATGCGGATAAAGCAAGATTGAGTCCGTGTCCCAGGAGCATAATCAGACTGAAGAAAACAATACCTATCCCTTTAACACCGGGCAGCATCGCCATCATATTTACGACCATCGCGATAACAGACGTACAAAGCGCCAGGGCCAGTATTCGTGTATAAGACAAGAGATCGCTGAAATAACCGGTAATACCGTAGAGTCCTCCCAAACCGCCGAAAATCCGCTTAATCGGATTCTTTTCCCTCTTGGAAAAGAGCAGGACCACGGCCGCACCTGCCAGAGCCGCCCACTTGGCCGGGCCGAAACCTAAAAGCATCAGACCAAGACCAACGATAATCAGGAACCACGGTGCAACCGAGAAGATCGCATCATAGCTTTCACCGTTTCTGATCTTCTTATAGATATCCAGGCCCATGCCGCCGAAGATGTGCAACACGCCGAAGACAACACTCCAGATCATCATGCGAATCGGGTCATCCATCGGATTAAACCACAGTGTCGGGAAATTTACAGCGCCTCCCGTGATCTCGGTAATGGCATTTCCGAAAAATCCGCCGAAGAGTAAACCGAACACCATGCTGACAATTCCTGTTTGGAAAAAGAGCAGGCACATTTTACGCATATTGCCTTCTACGCCAACCTTCCATACGAGGAGCGCACAACCGATGCTGAGCAGCAAGCCGTATCCGACATCGCCGAGCATCAGGCCAAAGGACAAGGCATAAAAGATGCTCATGACAAAGGTAGGGTCGGGGTCAACATGCGATTTGGGCATGCTGAATGTTTCAACAATGGCTTCATATGGTGCTACGACAGAATAGTTGTCCAGCAGAATCGGGAAAGGTTCATCCTTAGCAGGATCTTGCAGAGAATAAGCCAGAACAAAATCTTCCGACAATCTTTCCATCATCGCATCCGCGGCATTAGCGGGGATAAAGCCTCTTAATACAAAAATATGATTTGTCTCGGCCAACTTCGCTGCAGCTTGCAATTCGAGAATTTTCAGTTGATAGTAATCGTGCAACAGCTCGAAATCTTCTTTTCGCTCCGCCAGATGCAACGTTTCGGACTGCAATTCAAGAATCTCGTTATGCAAACGATCGATCTCGCGGCCCGTAAATTCATAAGCTCCTGCCAGGTCGCCTCTTGCAACGGTATTTCCGGTATCCGGAAAATTGGCGAAGTGATTTAAATGCAAAATACGCTCGCCAAAGGAACGTTCTTCGCGAAGGAATAGTACGGCAATCGCTATGCCGCCTTCACTCTGTTTAATGATCTGAAGCGCGTAAGCTTCCAGGGTCTTGTCGAGTTCCTGTTTCGCCTCATCCAGTGACAGTTGGTCCGGCATCGTACCCAGTAAGAGCGAAAGCCGCTTTGACTCTGTCACTTCTTTGTTTGGCAACACAAGATCATGCCATTTGGCCAGTGCTTCGCGTCGCGCCTTCAGACTAACAAGCTGTTCGTTCAACCGATCGACCTGAGCACGATTGTACTCCAGCCGCCGTGCATCCTTCATAATTTCTTCCGCTTGTGCTCCGGCTTTCGCCAGCTCGGAAGGATCAATCTCCCGTCTGACTGTAAATAATGGCTTCTTAATATGACGGATATCGGAAGAAAGCTGAATCAGACCCGAGAGACGTTGAGTATCGATTGTCAAATCCGAAATTTCTTCGCGATAAGCCGCTGCTCGCAGCTCCGTTTCTTCAAACAACTCCGGCCGGGGATCTTTTTCTTCTTCAACATCGACGACGCCCGCTTCAGCCAGGCGTTGGAGCAGTAATCTTTTTTCCTCTCTCAAACCGATCAAGGAAATTTTCTTCATACTAACGATTGCCACGAGTATCCAGGATCCTTTCCGCTACCGCATCGACGGCCGCGCTCATACGCAGGCGCGCTTCCAAGATGATCTGACTCGCCGACTCAAGAGCTTCTCGACGTGATGCGGCGGCTCGTTCATCAAGTTCTTTACTGATTTTTTCCTGAGTTTCAGCTTGTTTAACGATGCGTTCTTCCGCTCGTTTTTCACTGATTTCGCCGGCTTCCTGACGAGCCCGTGCGAGAATAGCCGAAGCCTCTTCGCGTGCCTCTGCCAGTATCTTTTCAGCTTCTTCTTCCAATGGCGCAATCGCGCCCCACAAGTTGTCTGTCATAGCTCACCCTTGCCTATTTCTACCAGAATGAAACGTGTTTTCATGAAAGTTTATTAGCTTCTATTACTAAGAAACCTTAACACAAGATGTCATCTCCGTCCACAGGATTTGCCTCTTGAGGGACCGAAAAATAAAGATATTTATGAATCTATAAAACACTGACAAATCAGTCTTTTCAGCTGATACGGACTGCCGTGTATGATGCGCCCGACCGGCAACTTATCATGTACAATAAAGTAATAAGGCCGTTCTCTCCATATATATCTTGATATATGGATCAATCAGAGTACGGATAACGGAGGAAACGATGCACAAGGCTCGAAAATTCGCATATAAGCTCTTGTCCCGAGTCAAAATCAGTATCCGCGACGGCTACAAGGCGATCCGGAAAGTTCAGGAAATCGCACTGGCGCCGAAGAGCGAGTTGTATCATGCCTTTGACCGCCATATTATGGTCGGCAATCGCGAAATCCCGATCCGTGTGTTCGAACCCCACTACCAGGATCCGGTCAGCAGCGAGATCATCGAACATATCAACTTGAACGTCAGGCCCGAAGACATCGAGTTGCCGGAGGAAATCAGAGAGAAACTTGCCGAACAGAATTCGGGAGGCGTGCGAGAGACCCTGGAGCAGACCATCCCCGGTATGTTTATTTTTTTCCATGGAGGCGGCTGGGTCACGGGTAATATTGATACTTACTCAAAACTCTGTGCCAATATCGCTGATACGACGGGTCAAACCCTTCTGTCCGTCGATTATCGTCTCGCTCCCGAACATCCTTATCCGGCCGGTCTCGACGATTGCAGAGCTGCGGTTCGCCAGGTTCTTCGTTTTTCTGAAGAGAGCGGTTCACCGATATCGAAGTTCACCTTGATCGGCGACAGTGCCGGCGCGAATCTGGCAGCGGCCACCTCCCTGGCCGCCGCGGACCATAGCGAGCTCATGTGCGAGCGCCAGATTCTCATCTATCCGGCCACGAACAGCGATTTTAGCGATAACACCCGCTTTAGAAGCGTCATAGAAAACGGTTCGGATTATCTTTTGACTCAGGATAAGCTCATCGATTACATGGATCTGTACGCTCCAACGCCAGAACTGAAAGCCTCTCGCTATGTGGCTCCCGTTCAGGCTTCCGATCTGAGCGGCCAGCCCCGGACCTTAATAATCACGGCTGAGTTTGATCCTTTGCGCGATGAGGGGGAATTCTATGGCGAACGCCTGGCGGAAGCCGGTGTCGAAGTCGCGGTATATCGCATCAAAGACGCCGTCCACGGTTTTTTCTCTACCGGTACGGCTACAGCTTACGGCCAGGCCGCTTACCGCCTGATCTTAAATTTTCTGGAGCTCGAGATACCCGTTTCTCTGGTCACCGGCTCCGAAGAAGTCGAGGTCCTTGAAATCGTCAACACCCTGGGTCGCTCTCTCTACGAGAACAGCGGGACCGTAAGAGAAGAAACACTGACACTAAGTAAAAATACAGAAGGAATCAATGTATGAAACGAAGAAGCCGCCGCGTGGAATGGGTCCGTCTGGATAACGCGTCAAAGATCTTTCCTGCTACGGCCAGCCACAAAGACACGAAAGTTTTTCGCATGTTCTGCGAATTAAACGAAGATGTGGATCCCGACCTTTTACAAAAGGCTCTGGATCAAACGCTTCAGGCCTTTCCGCTCTATCGATCCGTGCTTCGCCGGGGGGTATTCTGGTATTACTTTGAAAACAGCGGGATCGAAGCCTCAGTCGAAGCTGACAACAAGCCGCTTTACAGTCTCCTGTATATTAAAGGGGAAAGAATGCTGGCCTTTCGGGTGAACTATCATCTCACAAGGATCAACGTGGAAGTCTTTCATGCCCTCAGTGACGGTACCGGAGCATTTTGGTTTCTGCAGACGCTGGTTTACCATTACCTGATACTGAAACATCCGGATCAATTCCGCAGCGGTTTACCCGATTTAGGTGTAGACGCATCACAAAAGCAGCGCATGGACGACAGTTTCGATCGGCATTTTCGTTATCGCATCGGGAGTAACGAGGAAATAAGCTTACCCGCAAGCTCGGTAGAAGCCCGAAACGATCAGCCGGAACCTGCTTCTTCCCTGCGAAAAGTCTTCTCGCGCAGAGCTTATCGCATCCCCGGTGAAAAGTTCGAACTGCAGCGAACCGGTTTGATCGAAGGCGAGTTATCGGCCGCCGAAGTTTTGAAACTGGCTCACGAATACAAGGCCACCTTAACAGTCTTTATCACGGCCGTGTTTATGCTTGCCATCTACGAAGACATGCCTTATCTGAAAAAAACGAGACCCGTCTCCATCGACGTACCTGTTAATCTGAGGCAGTTTTACTCGTCTGAAACAGCCAGAAATTTCTTTTCACTGATCAACGTCCGTCACTTAAGACAAGACAAGGATAAAACGCCTACACTCGAAGAATTGATAGACTTCGTCCAGAACAGCTTTCAAAACGAGCTCGGCGGGGAAAAATTAACCAAGCGGATCATGACTTTGATGCGTCTCGAAAAAATGTGGCCGGTCAGGATCATTCCCACTTCCGTCAAGGACGTTATTTTACGCTTGTCGCACTGGGTTTCCGACTTGAATTCCACCGCCTCGGTATCCAACATGGGGCGGGTTAAAATGCCAGCGGCAATGATGCCCTTTATCCACCATTTCGGTGTATCGACCAGTGTCAGACGTCCTCAGATCTGCGCTTGTTCCACCGGCGACCGACTACTGATCTCCTTTTCGTCGCCTTTTCGCGACAATGAGATCCAGCGCCGTTTCTTTAATTTCTTCACCGAACGAGGCATTAAAGTAACAATCAGTTCAAATATTGCCGTATTACCGGATCAACGCTCGCTGGCAGTCGCTGCGGACACCGGCCTGGCCGGCAGTTCGGAAGCAGCGCTGAAGGGTGCTTTGCCCATGGTGGAAAAAAAGGATATCGATCAGTTGCTTCAAAGCAATAAACAGAAAGGAGAGGACAAGCCATGAGAGAACAAGTATGTTTTCACTGTTCGGTGACCGTACGCGGAGATAAACTGCGCTGTCCCCTCTGCGGCAACAGTATGCCCGATGCCCCTGAAATTCTAGCGATCGAACATCCGGTCGATGTCTTTCCGCATATCGAAGCGGAGTATAAAAGTCATCTGGCGATTCGTATTCTGATTTTTATCTCGGTCGTGACGATTATCGTGTCCTTTGCCATCAGCAGGTTTTTCACTACGCGGTTCAACTGGCCGCTCCTGATCCTTCTCGGAATTATCAGTATGTGGGTGATCGCCGGTAATGTTCTGCGGAAACGGCGCAGCATCACGAAAGTATTTTCCTGGCAGGTGACGATTCTCAGTTTATTAGCCGTGCTCTGGGACCGGGTCATCGGTTGGCAGGGATGGTCGCTGGACTTCGCGATTCCGATCATATGTACGGCGGCGACCGGTGCGATGTTTGTTATCGCTCAGGTAAAGCAGCTGGAAGCTCGGGATTATGTGGTCTACTTGAGCCTGACGGCCGTATTCGGTCTTTTCCCCTTCCTCTTTTTGCTTTTCGGTTGGGTCAATGTGATCCTTCCTTCGATCATATCCGTTGTGATCAGCCTGATCATGCTGGCGGCGGTTCTGATCTTCCAGTGGGAAGCCATCCGAGTCGAGCTCGCGAAACGCTTTCACATCTAGTAAGATAACTATGGCCGAAAACCCCCTAACATTCTGGAAAAGGAGGCGCTATGCTGAAGAACATCGTATTTGATCTGGGAAACGTATTGGTCTCCTTCGATCCCGAATCCATTCTCGCGCATTTTGTCAAAGAAGAAGAGATGAGGCCTCTTTTACGTCGCGAAGTATTTAACAGCATCGAATGGGTCATGCTGGACCGCGGCAGCATTTCGTTTGATGACGCGATCCGGCGCATCGAAGCGAAGCTGCCCTCGAATCTTAGAACTTATGTCAAAGATCTGATCCTCAACTGGCAGGAAAGCATGATCCAGTTCCCTGAGAGCCTGGATCTGCTGCGCGATCTAAAGGCCGCAGGTGTTCCTCTTTATCTCTTATCCAATATCAGCCGTCAATATCGCAGCTATGCCCATACCATCGAGGCAGTCGCTTACATGAACGATGTTTTCATATCGTCGGAGCACGAATTGATCAAACCGGATCCTGCTATTTTCCTGAAAGCAGCGGGGCAGTTTGGTATTAAACCCGAGGAATCACTCTTCATCGATGACGTAGCGGCGAATGCGGAAGGCGCGATCCGGGCCGGTTTTTCCGGTCTGGTCTACCATGGAGATATCGCTCGTTTGCGCCGGGAACTTTTCGAACTCGATTTCCCCGTCACGCTCTCGCAAACAGGACCAACCTAAGATGACTGATATATAGAAAGAGGCGGGACAATGCAGATACATCTGGATGCCAAACGATACTTGAATGTGGTCGAATACGGAGAGGGCAGCGATTTCGATGTGGTCTTGCTCCACGGTAACGACGAATCCCATGCAATATTCGATCGCCTGGGTCCGGCGTTGGCCGAGCATTATCATGTTCTGGCCATCGACAGTCCCGGACATGGCGAAAGCTATATGCCGGAAGAATACAGTTACGGCGAAATGGCTCGAGACGTATACGAGACCCTGCATAAACTGGAACTCGATCGCCCCATGCTGGTCGGATTCAGCGACGGTGCGATTCTGGCTCTGCTGATGGCACTGGAAGATCCCTCTTATCCTTCCGCGATGGTGCTGAGCGGCGGATGCCTCGCAACGTCAGGTTTGACCGAAGCCTGCCTGGAAGAAATGAGACAGGCGGCCGAAAGGCAGATGTCCGAATACGGCAGCGTCAAACCGCTCTTGAGATTAATGCTGGAACAACCGGAGATACCTCTGGATGCGCTACGCAGAATTCGGATTCCAACTCTGGTAACAGCCGGCGAACACGATGTGATCCGTCCCGAGCACAGCGGCCTTATCGCAGCCGCCATACCGAATGCACGCCTTCTGATTTTCGATAACGAAGACCATGGCAGTTATATCGTCAACAGCGATTTTCTCGCACCGTATATTAAAGAGTTGCGGGATCTGACAAATGTCAGAAGAAACATCAGCGAATAAGCGGATGGATCCGTTTATACATAAGGAGATATGAGTGAAGATCGTAAAAAACAAGACCTTGAGAACAGAGCTGCTGAGACCCGGTCTCGAAGCTTTTATCTTTGACCTGGACGGGGTCATTATCGACAGCGAACCCCTCCACCTCCAAATCACGAACGATATGCTGGCAGAAGAAAAAGGCTTAAGCATCGGCTGGGCCGAGTATGAGCCCTTCATCGGAAAAACCGACATTCATTTCTGGGGATATGTCAAAGAATTTGCTGCTTACGAAGAGTCCGTGGAGAGCCTGATCTCGCGTTACAAACATCGTCTGGAGGTATATTTCAACGAAGCGATCCATCTGCCGATTATCCCTGGTATCCGAACCCTGGTCGATACTTTATATCAAGGCGGCTGGAAACTTGCCATCGCGTCTTCGTCCTCTCACGTCAATATCCGTCATGTGCTTCGTGCTGCGTCGCTTGGCGATTATTTTCCGGTTCGGGTAAGTGGCGAGGATATCAGACGCGGTAAACCCGCTCCCGATATTTACCTGGAAGCCGCCCGCCGCCTGAACGTCTCGCCAAGCGCCGCCGCGGCCATCGAGGACAGTCAGGCCGGCAGCGTTTCGGCCAAAGAGGCCGGACTTTATACCATCGGTTTTCAGAATCCCGGCTCCGGCAGACAAAACCTGGAAGCCGCCGATCTCGTCATTGACCGGATCAATCAACTCATGGCAGACTAAAATCCAGATAAGCGATAAAAAACCGCCGTGATCGCAGTTTCGAACATACTGCGAGCGGCGGTTTTTCTTGATCCGGCGTATGCGAATCATTCATGTTTTCATAAATATTAGACTTCGTTCCAGATTCTGCGAAGGTTTTCGAGACCGATTTCCGATCCCGTCTTATGCTCTTCCATACCCTCGAACTCGAGCGACATATAGCCATCGAAGCCGCTTGCCTTAACAGCGGCAAGGATCTTGTGACTCTCGAGATCACCGTTACCGAAGACGGCACCGCGAAGCTGACGGCCTGCTGTCGTGGGGAACCAGCCCCGGCCCATCGCCGGAGTCTCGGGACGCACGTAGAAATCCTTGGCGTGCATGATGCCGATGTAAGGCAGCATTTTCTTGACACCGCTCAAGGGATCTTCGTCGACGCAAATCAGGTTACCCATATCGATGATGAACTTGAAGTTCGGATGATCAACGGCCTTGAGCAGGCGGATCACGCGCTCGCTGCCATTGACATAGTAACCGTGGTTTTCAATCAGATTAACGACGCCCTTGGATGCACCATACTCGGCCAGCAGACGACCTGTCTCGGCCAACACCTCCAGGTCACGATCAAACTGATCGACGGTGTTTTTTTCCGGCGCGACCCAGGCAACCAGATCATGACGGATAAAGCGGCAGCCCAGGGCGGCGGCGATATCGATCTCGCCCTTGAGGCGCTCGAGCTCCGCAGCCCATTCTTCCTCGTTTTTCTCCAGGAATGCACCGCCGATGGAATAGCAGGACAACTCGAGACCCAGTTCGGCTGCCTTCTCGCGAATAGCAGGAATCAATTCGGGATTCTCGTGCAGATCAAAACCGAAAGGAACAATTTCTGCTTGTTCGGCACCATGCTCCTTCATCCACTCCAGTGCATCCAGAACCGTCATTTCGCCCGAGCGAATGGGACCGACCAGGCTATACGTACTCAGACCTATTTTCATTTTCGTTTCCCCTTATATCTGTTCTCTCTTTCCCTTTTCCATCTTAGGCGGAAACGGGAAATCAACAACATCAGCATAGCATAAATAAGCTCTGAAGTGAGACGCAGCCTGGTATAGAAATAAAAATACTCTCTGAGGCTTATGAGGCTATCCATCCTATGCTAAAATAAAGTATTAGAAAGACAACACAAAAGCTATTCGCCAGATGGATGTGTTGTGAGGAGTATTAATATGTCCCCGAAATCCAATCGCAGCAATCATGCGCTGGACCTGGCCCGAGAATCGGCCATGCAAGAACCGGAAGCCCGCCAAAAGTCCCTTCGCCGCGAGCGGCGTCGCGAACGTTTCAGACCTAAAATCACCTGGATTGTCCTCCTTATTCTGCTTTTGGCAATCGCTGCTTCCGCCACCTTCATCAACTGGATAAAGCTCTCTTTGGTCAGTTCCAATTACAGTAAGCAGATGCAGCTCCAGCAGATTTATCTGGGCCTGGAAGACAGCTTTATCATCGCTTCGCAAGGCGATTTGAACGTCAAACTTCAAGGCCGGAACATCGACCGCGCCATGACGACGGTCAGTATATCGGACCATCGTATCTTAAGTAAAGCACCGGAGTACAACGCGGAGGATGCCGTCTATCTGACACTGTCCAACGGGGTCAAATTCATCATCGCGCCTGATCCGAATTATCAGGGTTCGAAGGATAAAGCTTTCATCATCTATGAGGACCACGGTAAATTCACCTACCTCTCGGTCGAAGGCTATAAAACCATGTACTGGCTGGAGCAGGTCACCGGACCCGAAGGCGCTTACGGGCCGAATCAAGTAGTAAAAGTCGGAGAACTCGTCCCCTGAATTCTTAAGAGCGAAACATGCAGGCGAAAGCTTCCTTATACATATGAAAAAGCCGCCATATCACGTATGGCGGCTTTCTTAATGCCGTTCATCTTAAGCTGTCTTCGCTCTACTTCACGACGATGTTAACCAGTCGTCCGGCTACATACAATTCTCTGGCGATTGTTTTACCTTCCAGATAGGGCTTGATTTCATCTTGTGCTTTTGCCGCTTCGATGGCCGCAGCCTGATCGATGTCGTGAGGGACATTGAGCTTGGCACGAACACGACCGTTTATCTGGACGGCAATCTCGATCGTCTGCTCGATGGTCTTGGCAAGTTCGTAAACAGGCCATGTCTGATCCGTAATCACAGCGCCAAACTCCATCTCTTCCCAGATTTCCTCTGTAATATGAGGGGCAAAGGGATTGAGCAGGAGCAAGAAGGTCTTAAACTCCGCCTTATTTATGCTGCTCAGACTGTAAATTTCATTAAGCAGAGCCATCATCGCCGCAATCGCGGTATTGGCTTTCAGCGCATCGATATCCTCGGTCACTTTCTTGATTGTCTGATGGAAACGGGTTTCGACCTCGGGACGTATCTCGTCACCTGCGATTACTTTTTCCTGAAGAGCCCAGACACGTTCCAGGAAACGGCTCGTACCCTTGATGCTCTCGGCATTCCACGGTGCCGGTTTCTCGAAGTCTCCGATAAACATCTCGTAGAGACGAAGCGTATCGGCTCCGTAAGTGTTCACAATATCATCGGGGTTCACGACGTTGCCGCGCGACTTGCTCATTTTCTCGCCGTTCTCGCCCAGGATCATGCCGTGGCTGGTTCGCTTCATGTAAGGCTCGGCCGTAGGCACGACACCCAGATCATAGAGGAACTTGTGCCAGAAACGGGAGTACAGCAGGTGCAATGTGGTATGCTCCATACCTCCGTTGTACCAGTCGACCGGCGACCAGTAAGTCAGTGCCTCGGGCGAGGCCAGAGCCGTATCGTTATGGGGATCCATAAAGCGCAGGAAATACCAGGAAGATCCGGCCCACTGCGGCATGGTATCTGTTTCGCGTTTCGCCGGTTTCCCGCAACAGGGACAGCTCGTATTTACCCAGTCCGTTACCGCAGCCAAAGGAGACTCGCCGGTCTCGGTGGGCTCATAGCTCTCGACATCAGGCAGGGTCAAGGGCAGATCACGTTCGGACAGCGGTACATAACCGCAGTCGTCGCAGATCACGATCGGAATCGGCTCGCCCCAGTAGCGCTGACGGCTGAAGACCCAGTCGCGGAGCTTGAAATTAACTTTTTTACGACCGATGCCTTCCTCTTCGAGACGTTCGATCACCTTGGCCTGTGCCGTTTTGGCATCCAGTCCGTTAATATAGTCGGAGTTTACAATGATGCCTGTTTCGGTATCCGTATAAGCGGCTTCTTCGACATTGCCCCCCGCCACGACTTCACGAATCGGTAAGGAGAACTGTTTGGCGAAAGCCCAGTCGCGCGAGTCGTGTCCGGGCACCGCCATAATGACACCGGTACCATAACCGGCCAGAACATAATCCGAAATAAAGATCGGAAGCTCTTCGCCGTTGACGGGATTGATTCCGCTTACGCCTTCGAGTCTGACACCGGTCTTCTCCTTGTTCAGCTCGGTTCTCTCGAACTCGGATTTACGCTTGGCTTCTTCCTGATAAGCGCGAACGGCTTCGACATTTTGAATCAAAGATTTTTCAATCCAGTTCTCGACGAAAGCCGCCTCCGGCGACATAACCATGTAAGTCACACCCCAAAGCGTGTCCGGTCTGGTGGTATAAACCGTCAGCTTATCGCCTGCCGTCGATCCGAAATCGACTTCGGCACCTTCCGAACGGCCGATCCAGTTGCTCTGTTGTGTTTTGACGCGATCGATAAAATTCACCTGATCCAGATCGTCGATCAGACGCTGGGCATAAGCCGTAATTTTGAGCATCCACTGGCTCTTGACACGGCGCTCGACAGGCGCGCCGCAGCGTTCGCAACCACCGTTGACCACCTCTTCGTTGGCCAAAACGATCTTACAAGAAGGACACCAGTTAACGGCCATTTCCTTTTTATATGCGAGACCTTTTTCGAAAAGCTTCAGGAAGATCCACTGTGTCCAGCGGAAATAGGCGGGATCGGTCGTATTGATCTCGCGACTCCAGTCAAAAGAGAAACCGATGCTCTGCAGCTGTTCCTTGAAACGCTTGACATTTCTCTCGGTAACAATTGCAGGATGAATCTTATGCTTAATGGCGAAATTCTCGGTTGGCAAACCGAATGCATCCCAGCCCATCGGATATAAGACGTTATAGCCCTGCAGACGCTTCTTACGGGCTACGATGTCCAGTGCCGTGTAACTGCGAGGATGACCGACATGCAGTCCTTCTCCCGAGGGATAGGGGAATTCCACCAGACAGTAAAACTTCTCCTTATCGGAATCATTACGGGCATGAAAGACGCCGGACTCCTCCCAGCGTTGCTGCCACTTTTTCTCGAGGCTCTTAAAATCGTAAGTTTTCATTTTTTCTCCTTCATCCTTCGAGTAGAAACACTATGTTTGTTAAGCCGATACAGTCTTTCGGAAATAAAAAAACTTCCGTCTCCATATAGAGACGAAAGATTCACTTCCGCGGTACCACTCACATTCAGAGGCCTAAAGCCTGCTGCGCTCGATGCCTTCACGCCGGCCGGGCGAAAACGATTCAGGGCTGAGTTTCAACGGAGTACAGGGCGTTTCGCAGCGACCAACGCCTCTCTGATCTGCCTTCCCGCATAATGCTTCCCGTCATGATCATTTTTTATTGTCTATGCTTCATAGTACAAAAGCATTTAGCAAACGTCAAGAGAAAAGCAGGCTTACATCGCTGCAAGCCTGCTCTTACATACTTAGCGGTACTATCAGATCTTGCCTTCTCGAATCAGGTAATCAAAAGCACCCAGTGCGGCCGACGCACCGGAACCGGTTGCGACCACGATCTGCTTATAGATGCTGTCCGTACAGTCTCCCGCAGCGAAGAGCCCCGGAATGCTGCTTTGGTTGTGACGGTCCACCACGATCTCGCCCATACGGGTTTTCTCGACCGGAAGCTTCAACCAGTCGGTACCGGGAACCAGTCCGATTTGCACGAAGACACCGGAGATATCGATCTTTGTGGTTTCACCCGTATCGCGATCCTGATAGCTCAGCGCATTGACCGTGCCGGATCCATGAATCTCCTGCGTGGCAGCGTTCTTCACTACCGTCACGTTCTTCTGTTCGTAAAGCTTATCTTTTAATACCTGATCGGCCTTCAATTGAGGCAGGAACTCGATCAAGGTGACATGCTCGGTAATCTGAGCCAGGTCAAGCGCCGCTTCGACGCCGGAGTTTCCTCCGCCGATCACCGCGACCTTCTTGCCTTCATAAAGAGGTCCGTCGCAGTGCGGGCAGTAAGCGACGCCCTTGTTCTTGAACTCTTCTTCGCCCGGAACGTTGACCGGACGCCAGCTTGCACCCGAGGCTACGACAAGCGTCTGGCTGTTCAGAACCCCGCCGTTATCCAGCACCACGGAAAATCCCTGCTCTGTCTGTTCCACGGACGTCACTCGCTTTCCGATGATCCGGTCGATCGGATACTGCGAAAGATGCTCGGTATAGTTCGCAGCCATCTTCGTTCCCTCTGTATGAGGCGTGCCGATAATGTTGTCGATACCGACGGTCTCCAGGATCTGACCACCGATACGCTCGGCAACCAAGGCAGTCCGGATGCCTTTACGTGCCGCATAAATGGAAGCACTGACGCCGGCCGGGCCTCCACCGATCACGAGCACATCGTAGAGTTCTGAGGACAGTTGCAGAGCCTTGCCCTCGGCTTCGCTAAGCTTATTGACGATCTCTTCGAAAGTGATCCGGCCTCCGCTCCATTCTTCTCCGTTCAGGAAGACGGTCGGAACAGCCATGATATCCCTGTTTGCAACCTCGTCGCGGAAAATTCCGCCGTCGATGGTCACATGAGTAATGTTCGGATTGACTACACTCAGGAGATTCAGGCTCTGTACCACATCCGGACAAATATGGCAGCTGAGACTGATATATGTTTCAAAACGGAGAGGTTTCTTAATCGCGGCAACGCGATCCAAAAGTGCCTTATCCGCTTTGGGTGCGCGTCCGCTGACCTGCAGGCTGGCGATCACGAAGGATTCCAGTTCATGTCCGAGCGGGATGGCCGCGAAGGTGACACCCGAGTTCCCGTCCGTCCGGTCGATCCGGAAGGAAGGGCTTCTCTCCAGTGTCTCGTAGCGTAGGCTTACCCTGGATGACAAATCTGCGACTTCACGCGCAAAGCTGTCGAGTTCGGCAGATTTGGCGTCTTCATTCTTCAAACTAAGGGTGAGAATCAAGTCTGATTCCAATAGATCGAAGTAGGTCTTTAACTGCTGCTTTATGGCTTGATCAAGCACTCGCTTTCCTCCTTAGATCTTACCAACGAGATCAAGACCCGGTGTCAAAGTAACCGAACCTTCCTCCCACTTGGCGGGGCATACTTCGTTGGGATGCAGGCGAACATACTGAGCCGCCTTCACTTTATTGATCAAGGTCGAAGCATCGCGACCGATACCGTCGGCATTGATCTCAACAGCCTGAACGACCAGATCAGGATCCACGATAAACGTGCCGCGCTGAGCCAGACCGCTGGCCTCGTCGAGAACATCGAAAGCACGTGTGATCGCATGAGAAGGATCCCCGATCATGACATACTCGATCTTGCCGATGGCATCGGAATGGTCATGCCAGGCCTTGTGTACGAAGTGCGTGTCTGTGGAAACCGAGTATACTTCGACACCCAGAGCCTTCAGGGCAGCATAGTGATTCTGCAGATCTTCCAGCTCTGTCGGACAAACAAAGGTGAAGTCGGCCGGATAGAAGCAGATAACGCTCCACTGTCCTCTGAGATCCTCGGAAGAAACTTCGATGAACTTATCTCCGTGATAAGCCTGAGCGGTGAAAGATTCGATGGTTTTACCAATTAACGACATAAGATGCCTCCTAAAAAATAAAGTTGAAGTTGAAACGAGTTCTATAACATCTTACCTTAACGATAATTCTTGTCAATAATATTAAGAATATTTATTAATAAGTATGCAAAACCCATGTCAATATCAAACTGAACCGTTTATATATAGTCAAAACTATCTGTTAGCCATAGGTAACCAGCCTTAACATGGAGGCAAGTTTAACCGAGTTTAGAAGATCCGGCTGAAACGCATGATACTGTCAATTGTCGCTTGAAGGTTTTCTTTCGATTTATGGCGAGAAACAGAAAAATCCTCGGCACGGCGATTAATATCGAACATGGCCGTCACGCCCTGCTTGAAAATTACTTCTTCCTCGATAGCGATCGAACCCGCAATAACCAGAACCGGCACATCCCTGCGCTTCGCTCGCGAAGCTACGCCTAGAACAACTTTCCCGCTCAAGGTCTGTTCGTCGACCTTTCCTTCGCCGGTTATAACGAGACTTGTGTCTTGAAGCAGATCGTCAAATGCAATCGTATCCAATAGCAAGTCAATGCCCATCCGGAGCCCGGCATGAAAGAACACGAGCATACCGGCACCCATACCTCCTGCCGCAGCTGCGCCCGGGATATCGTCAACGGCTATGCCTAGCAGTTCATGTATCTTCTTGGCGGCGATACGAAGCTGACAATCAAGCATCTCTGTCATTTTTTCATCCGCGCCTTTTTGAGGCGAGAAAACATAGGCCGCCCCGTTTGGACCGTAGAGCGGATTATTAATATCGCACATGACCGTGACTTTTACCCCGGAAAGGCGTTTTTCGCATTCGCTGGTATCAATGGAGTGAATCTTTTCCAGCGTTGTGCCGGTCGGTATAAAGAAATTCCCTTGGCGATCATAAAACTTTACACCCATGGCAGCTGCCGCACCCATACCCATATCGTTGGTCGCGCTTCCTCCCAGTCCCAGGATCAGCTGCCTGCAACCACGAGAGATGGCATCTTTCATCAGCTCGCCTACACCGTAAGTTGTCGTCACTGCGGGGTTTTCCCTGCCTTCGACCAGAGTCAGACCGGCACAGGCCGCCATTTCGATTACGGCCGTGTTATCGGGAAGGATGCCGTAGAAAGCATCGATCGGAAGCCGATAAGGATCGCTTGCCGGGCAGATGATCTTTTCTCCGCCTGCAGCCGTCAGAAATGCATCCACCGTGCCTTCGCCGCCGTCGGCAACAGGAACTTCGAGCACTTCTGCCAGGGGATAGTGCCGGAGTACCGAGGCCTTTACGATCCGGCATATTTCCATAGAAGACAATGTTCCTTTAAAAGAATCCGGTATGATAATGATTTTTTTCATGTAACTGTCTCCCCTCACGGTAAATCGGACAAGATTGATTATAATGCGATTAAAAACATCATAACCCAAGGAAGTGAGAAGGAGACAAGAAAAATCCCGGGAAGATTTTCCCGGGATTGAAACATCGTATGCACTTATACTGTCATCTCAATGTACGAGTGACCATCCGGGCGGATAAACGACTCCGTTCTCCCATTCGGCGTTCCATCCCGTAAGCGGCGCCGGGACAATGTAAGTGATTTTCAATCTGTTTGGCGCCAGGCGGATCAGAGGGTCATCGTAATTTCCGCTATTGATACTTAGAGTCGCGTTGGAAAACACCAGCTGATGAAGTGTCGGATTTGTAGTTCGCGTCTTTACCTTATTGATTTCTTTGACCAACTCATATGAACTTGCACCACCGCCTAATTCTGTGGAAGAACCTTGTGGCACGGCGCTGTCCCAACTCATGCTGGTGAAGGAGTAACGGTTCGAGGCAAGTTTATTGAGCGTCCCGTTAAACATGCTGTCGAAACTGAAATTGGCACTCAATCCAACTTCCCATTTCTTGATATTGACTGCCGGAATATGTCCGGAACCCGTATGGTTAAGTAACTGTAACCTAATATTACCTAAATGCCGCTCGGGTTTCTGAGCTCTCCAGACAGAATCAAACCAGATCACAAGCTCGAATTCTCCCGTCCAAGGTTGCGGGGCCGGAGTCGGTGTCGGTCCCGGTGTCGCAGTTGGAACAGGCGTGCTCGAAGGAGTCGGTGTAGCCAGTATCACTTTATCCGACGGCAACGCGACCTGCTTCATGTAAGCGGCATTGGTTCCCGATATAGAAGCAACAGCTATCAATAAAAGTAATGCTAAAACAAAATAGCGCTTCACAAACGACTCCTTTCTTTCCATGTTAATGATTTGACCAAACAATTGTATACTAAATTCGGGTCAAATAAAATACTTATATTCAGCGAATAGCGGTTTCGATTCGCTCCAGGGCCGTTTTAAGCAACGCTCTCGGGCAGGCCACGTTCATACGCTGAAAGCCCTCTCCGCCCGTCCCGAAGAGAGCGCCGTCGTTTAACCAGACACGGGCATCCTTCAGTAAGAGAGTGTTTAAATCCTCCTGTGATAAAGCAAGTTCGCGAAAATCCAGCCAGAGCAGATAGCTGCCTTCCGGCTCGATCAATTTAACCTCGGGCAACCTCGCTTTCAAAAAACCTCTAACGGTCGCCACATTCTGACTCAGGTATACAAGCAACTGGTCGAGCCACTCGGCACCTTCGCTGTAGGCAGCTTCGGTAGCGGCCAGACCCATCATATTCGAACCGCCGATATGAAGAGCGCTCTGACTTTTCATGAAACGCTGACGTAAATCGTCGTTGGAGATAAAAATATTAGAGCAGTTCAGGCCTGCCAGATTAAAGGTCTTGCTGGCTGCGGTGCAGATAATCGCCCTATCAGCAAAGGCCTCGCCCAATTGAGCATAAATCGTATGCCGGTATCCGTCATAGATAAAGTCCGCGTGAATCTCGTCACTGACCACAAGAACATCATGAGCCAGACAGATTTCGGCCAGGCGGGCAAGTTCTTCTCTCCTCCAGACGCGCCCCACGGGATTATGAGGGCTGCACAAGACAAAGAGCTTCACCTTTTCCGCTTCGATTTTGGCCTTCATATCCTCGAAATCCATTTCATAACGGCCGTCTTCAAGCTTCAAAGGATTAATCACGGGTCTTCTGTTATTATCGACAATCGTTGACTTAAACGGATGATAAACAGGCTCCTGGATCATGACGCCGTCGCCTTCTTCTGTAAAAGTCTGAATCGCCAAGCTCACGGCGAAAACAACACCCGGTGTCTGCAGCATGGTTCCGGCATCGACTTCCCAGCCGAAACGATGTTTAAACCAGTTTGTCACAGCGGATTTATAGTTCTCGGAGGCAAAGGTATATCCGTAGATATTGTGTTCGGCCATTTCGGCCAGACGCGCGCCGACAGCCGGAGGCGCTTGAAAATCCATATCCGCCACCCAAAGCGGGATGGTATCATCGGCCAGGCCTCTCTCTTTAAACAGATCATATTTCACACAGTCTGTATTGCTTCGCTTCGTTGTCGTATCGAAATTGAAAATCATCTCATCCTCCCGGGGCTTCGTTCCAAGACATAAAAATTATCTTAGCATCTGTTATCATGAAACATATGTCGATATGTTTCATTCTATTTTAAAGGAATCAAATCTTATCGCAAATGGACATACGGAGGATTCAGATGACAGCAGAGAATACAGAGTTAAAAGAAAAGGACAGATCGGCTTTACGTATCGCGATTGTCAGCGGCGCTTCATCCGGCGTCGGCGTCGAATTTTTAAAGCAGCTGGACGAACAATACAGCGAAATCGACGAGCTGTGGCTTTTGGCCAGACGGGAAAATCGCATGCAGGAACTAGCCGAAACGCTACAAAAACCCTGTCGCATCTTCACTGCCGATCTAACGAAGGAATCCGAAATGGAAAACTTCTGGTCCGCCCTTCAGGAATCGGGTGCGTGCATCAAAATTCTTGTCAACAACGCCGGTTTCGGTCGCAGCGGCAACTTTCGCGGCATCGAAGAAGAAGTCAATCTGGGCATGATCGAACTTAACAACCTGGCCCTGGTTCGTATGACACATCGCTGTCTGCCTTATATGGATAAAGGCTCGAAAATTCTCAATATCGCTTCGGTGGCAGCCTTCCTGCCTCAACCGAATTTCGCCGTCTATGCGGCTTCCAAGTCTTTTGTACTTAGCTTTTCGCGCGCACTGAATTACGAGCTGAGAAAAGCCGGGATTACCGTAACCGGCGTCTGTCCCAATCCCATGGCAACCGAGTTCTTCAGCATCGCGGGTGATAAACCGTCGAAGTCGTCTTTTAAGGATATCGGCCTGGAGCCGGTCGATCGCATGGTCCGTACCGCCCTCCGGAAAGCAAAGCGAGGCAAGGATATCTCGACAAGCTGCTGGCAGGCCAAATTCATTCTTTTCTTCAGTCGCATCCTGCCTCATCGTTTCATTCTACGGCTTATGGGACTCGTCGGTATTGCCGATTAATCGTTTTTCTTATTCAAGTAACGCTCGACGGGACCGGACAACTGTTTATCAATGCCAAAGGAAAGCTTCATGAATTCGTCCCCGTACTCTTCTTCGAGTCCCCTGGCATTCTTTTGAATATAGGCCAAGAGGGAACTTTCACTGTATGGCAGCTCTAAATCGTATCTGGCCTGGCCTCTGGCAGCCATTTCTTCGAGCGTGCGGCGAAGTTCATCCAGACCCTGCCCGCTTTTAGCGGATACGGCGACGACTTTATAGTTATCCGGATCCCGGTTTCCGTTTAACAGGCGTTCCGGTACCGGTCCGTCCAGTAAATCGACCTTGTTCAGCACATGAATCCTGGCCTGATGCGTGGCCCCGAGTTTTCTGAGCTGATCTTCGACAACGGCGATCTGATCGTCCGCTTCGGGGTCGGATACATCCGTCACTTGAATAATCAAATCGGCATCGCGTGCCTCTTCGAGCGTTGACTGGAAAGCTTCGACCAGGTGATGCGGCAGCTTGCGAATAAAACCGACGGTATCCACCAGAACAAGGACGGAACCGTCTTCGAGTTCCAGTCGTCTGGCCGAAGGATCGAGGGTTGCGAAAACCTGATCCATCGTAAAAAGATCCGAATCGCACAGCGTATTAATCAAGGTACTTTTACCGGCGTTCGTATAGCCTACAACCGCTGCCACCATGACGCCGTCCGATAAGCGATTGTGACGCATGCGCTGACGCCGCTCGCTAACCTCCGACAGTTCGCGCTTTAAATGTGTGATACGTTCGCGAATGTGACGACGATCGCTCTCGAGTTTCGTTTCGCCCGGGCCTCTGGTACCGATACCGCCGCCAAGACGGCTGAGCGCTTTACCAAGTCCGACAAGACGGGTCGCACGGTAGGCATACTGAGCGAGCTCCACCTGAAGTTTACCTTCTCGACTCGCGGCCCTCCCCGCAAAGATATCCAGAATAACCAGGGTCCGGTCCAATACCTTCACACCGGTATGATTTTCGATATTTCGCATCTGGCTGCCACTGAGCTCTTCGTCGAATACCAGCAAGTTGGCATCGCTGCGCTCCGCCAGTTCTTTGATTTCGTCGAGTTTTCCCGATCCCACATATAAGGCCGGATCCGGTTTGCTCTTGTTTTGCATGACTTGATACAACACGTCGGCCCCGCAGGCCTCAACGAGCTCCTGCAGCTCGTCGAGAGAACGCTGTGCGGCATCTGCGGCCGCGGCAGCGGATTCCCGGTTCAAGGCGACCAGAATCGCCCGTTCTTTGACCAGTTCCCGGCTGGCATATGTCGATGGCTTACCGCTCTTTACCGCCTCGACATGCAGTTCGTCTGTTTCGGACCAAAAGTCCTGTCCGTTCCCGTTTTCATTGATATTCTGATCTGCCGTCATACTGCCTCCCAAGAATCGTTTCGTCTGAGATATGTCTTCGTCAATTATGCCATGTTCGAGCGCAGTTGTACGAACATTCGAAAAAACGGCACGATCCCGCCCCGGATCGTACCGCTTCCGTTATTTGCTTACTGCTTTGAAAAACGTTTATTCGACGTCTCTTTGTCCCTGATCCAGAAGAAGATCCACATCCCTTTGATAGTCCACGCCGTCGATTCCGAATCCAAAGAGTTCATGGAAATCGGACCAATAGCCGTCCAGATCCGTGTAGTCCTTGATATTTTCGCTCGAAGCCCTGGACCAAACTTCTTTTACGGCCGCTTGAATCGATGCTTCCATCTCCCAATCGTCGACGCGGATGAGGCCTTGATCGTCGGTTTCGACTCCTTTGCCACCGTAGACTTTTTCCGAGAACAGACGCTGCATCTGTTCGATATAGCCCTCGTGTGTACCGGCTTCCTTCATAATTTTATATAAGATACTGATGTAAAGCGGAACCGAAGGGATGGCCGCACTCGATTGCGTGACAACCGCTTTGTTGACGGCCACGTAAGCTTCGAGACCGTTTTTCTCTTTATACTCCGAGGTCAGAGCCTGAGCCGTCCGATATAAATCCTGTTTGGCCTGTCCGATACTGCCGTCCTTATAAATGGCAAAGGTCAGCTCCGGTCCGATATAAGAGTAAGCCAAGGTCTTCGCATCCTTCGAAAGTACGCCGTTTTCGTCCAGGAAGCGTACCCATTCCTTCCAGTCCTCGCCGCCCATGACCTTAATGGTGTCCTCGATTTCCTCGTCGGTCGCGCTCTCTAAAAACACTTCCTCGATCTCGTTGGTCGAGAGATTTAAGGTCTTGCTCTTGTAAGACTGTCCGTATGGCTTGATAACAGAGGACCAGGTCCGGCCGTTCTCGCCGGTGCGACGGGGAGCCGCCAGACTATAGACCAGAAGATCGATCTGTCCGAGATCCTCGCGGATGGCTTTCACTACGGCTTCCTTCATTTCTCGCGAGTAAGCATCGCCGTTCAAGCTTCTGGCATAAAGTCCGCGCTCTCCTGCCAGGCTCTCGAAGGCATTGGTATTATAGAAACCGGCCGATCCCGTTCGTTTTTCTGTCGCTTCCTTCTCGAACATCACGCCCAGCGTGGAAGTGTTCGCTCCGAAAGCCAGTGCGATCCGAGACGCCAGGCCATAGCCGGTTGATGCGCCGATAATCAGCGCACGCCGGGGACCCGTAAACGATCCTCTTTTTTCTACTGTATCGATCATATGGCGAACATGTGCACGACAGCCGTCGGGATGGGCCGTGGTGCAGATAAAGCCGCGAATTTTAGGTTCAATAATCATCTTGGTAAATCCTTTCATCGACTGGGGTATCGACTTTGTTAAGAAGATTATAACATATAGTTTGATAATCAAACATTTCGATTGGCAATCTATTCAAAAATAAAAAACAACCGCGGCCTAAGACAACCGCGGTTCCTTTTACCTAAAGATCGGATGTAATTTTCAGGCTCTCTCGTTTGGCCGCATTCTCGATAACGGAAAGATAGAGCTCTTCGATACGACGGGCGAAATTCCCGGCGGTATAGTGTTCGGCCGATGCAGTAGCGGCTACGGACATTTTCGCCAGAAGCGCGCGGTTATTCAGAACACGGTCAAGTGCTTCTTCGAGGCTTGTGCGATCTATCCAGGTCCATCCGTTGACGCCGTTTTCCACGACACCATCCAGGCAAAGATCTTCTTTCGCGATCACCGGCAGACCGCTGGCCAGAGCTTCGATATACGTCAACCCCTGAGTCTCGCTCCGGGAAGCCGTCACGAAACAGTCGGCGACATGATAATATTCAGCGATTGTATCCCAGGGTCTTTGTCCCGCGAAAAATATTTTTTCGTTTAGTTCCAGTTCATCGCAGAGCGCTTCCAGTTCTTTTCGGGCAGGGCCGTCGCCGACGATCAGCAGTTTACTCTTTTCTTCTCGCTTTAAATAAGGTTCGAGCATGGAAATCAATACATCAATGTCTTTTTCTTCGGACACGCGACCCAAATAAAGCAAAATTCGTTCGTCGTCCGTATAACCGAGCTCGTTTCGCAGGCTCCGGCGACGTTCTTCGCAATCGCTGCCGCGATGGAAGCGCGTGGTTGTAATACCGGTGGGAATAACGGAAATCGGCCGATAGACACCGTATGATCTCAAGAGGCGCTGCACTTTCTTCGTAGGAACGATGACACTGTCAGCCTGATTGCACACACTGGCCGATGCGGTTCTGACCGCCCGTTTCGCGAAGCTGTCGAGAAAACCCGCTTTCACGACGAAATGCGTGTAATACTCGTAAATCGTATGATAGGTATGAACGATCGGGATATCGAAATACCAGGCCACGCTGCGACCCAGGATGCCGAGTGAAAACTCGGTATGGGTATGAATAATATCCAGTTTAAGATGCGTGATGAAGCGGATCATGCGGGGCGAGGGAAAAAGACCCAGTCGGCGCTCGCTCATGACCGGGATACTGCGTAAACGAAAAATGCCGTTCTTTATTTCGGCGCGGCGGTCCGCCAGCGGATCTGTCGTCGTAAAGACATAGACCTTATGACCGCGAGCTTCCAGTTCACACTTCAACATGTGCACGCTCGTCGCTACACCATTGATTTGCGGATAATATGAATCAGAAAATAATGCAATATTCATCTTCGCTGCCACTCTCCTGCCAACATTATACTTCGTTTATCCATGTTATACCCGATAAACGCTATCTAATCCTTTAGAAGGCATTAAGATTCGCTTAAATCCGCGTAAACTGCTCTTGTCTCAAAAATCCGGCTCAGTTAAATGATTCGTCTTAATTCCCGTAACAGATCAATCTGGTTCTTTTGATCAAAAAATACTATACTATAGCTTGATGTAATTTTAATCGCTCGCAGAGCTGATTCTATTTTAGTTTATGAGGTGTTTAATGAATAAACCTGTAGTACTCGTCGTTATGGATGGTATTGGTCTGGGTAAAAGCGAATTCGGCGATGCCGTCAAGGCCGCCCATACCCCTACACTCGACTATATCCGTTCCGCTTATCCCAACATCGCCATCAAGGCACACGGTACAGCAGTCGGTCTGCCCTCCGACGACGATATGGGCAACAGCGAAGTCGGTCACAACGCCATTGGTTCCGGACAGATTTATGCCCAGGGCGCCAAGCTGGTCAACGAATCGATCCGAACCGGCCAGATTTTCCTGAGTGAAACCTGGCGCGAGCTGGTAAATAATGCCCTTCGCAACAAGAGCACGATGCATTTCATCGGCTTGCTTTCGGACGGTAACGTTCACTCTCACATCGACCAGCTGAAGGCTTTGATTCGTCAGGCCAAAAGCGAAGGTGTCGCCGAAGTTCGGGTGCATGCCCTGATGGACGGACGCGATGTTCCTTCTACCTCCGGCCTTGACTATATCGATGACATGGAGAACTTTTTCTCCGAGCTGAATTCCGGCGGTTTCCGCGTTGCATTTGCTTCCGGCGGCGGCCGTATGTATATCACGATGGACCGCTACAAGGCCGACTGGGATATGGTCAAGCGCGGCTGGGAAACCCACGTTTTGGCCAAGGGTCGCGAATTCAAGAGCGCTCGCGAAGCAATTACGACCTTCCGCGAGGAAACACCCGGTGTCCTCGATCAGGATCTTAAGGCCTTCGTTATTGCCGACGAAAACGGTCCTCTGGGTCCGATTGTCGACGGAGATTCCGTTGTTTTCTTTAACTTCCGCGGCGATCGAGCCATCGAGATCAGCCAGGCTTTCGAAGATGACGACTTCCCTTATTTCGATCGCATTCGTCGTCCTGAGGTGGTCTTTGCCGGTATGTTGCAATATGACGGCGATCTCTTTATTCCGAAGAAGTACCTGGTCAACCCTCCGCAGATCGAAAATACTCTTACCGAGTTCCTGATCTCGAAGAATGTTCGCGAATTCGCCTGTTCCGAAACTCAGAAGTACGGTCATGTCACCTATTTCTGGAACGGCAACAAGACCGGTAAGTTCAGCGAAGAGCTCGAAGATTACATGGAGATCGCTTCCGATCGCGTATCCTTCGACGAGCGTCCCTGGATGAAAGCTGCGGAAATCACCGACGCCATGATCCAGGCCATGGCTACACAGCAGTACGGTTTCCTGCGCTGCAACTATCCCAACGGCGACATGGTCGGTCATACGGGTAACTTCGATGCGGTTCGCATCGCCGTCGAAGCCGTTGATCTGTCGCTGACCCGCCTGCTGAAGGCTGCCAAACAGTACGGCTATACCGTTATCGCCACCGCCGACCACGGTAACGCCGATGATATGTACCAGAAGATGAAGAAGGGCGAGACCGTACCGGAAACCAAGACTTCTCACAGTCTGAATGCCGTTCCATTCATCATCGTTGACGATGAAGTCAAGCCGGTCTTTAAAGAAGATAACTTCGGCATCGCCAACATCGCCGCGACCGTCGCAACTTTAATGGGTTACGAAGCTCCTGCTATCTGGGAAGAAAGCATGATCGAGCCTCTGAGCTGATCGAAGTTTTTCGCCATAATTCGTAAAAGCCTGATGATAAAAATCATCAGGCTTTCACTTTATCTGCGAATTATCTGCGACTCTCGCGCAGTTTCTTTCTTCGCTGAAAGTAACGTCTGCTGTCTTTGACGTTTAACAATGCGCCGACCAAATATACGACGGCTGCGATAAGGCTCATGGCCATTCCCAAATCAAAGTAAGGAAGGCTAAACAAGATCCAGCCGGCCGTTCCAACGGTAATCAGGACACCTGCGATCACTAAGAAGAAGGTCTTATCGGGCGATTCGCGCCAAAACAAGCCGGCCAGGCCGAACACGATGGATAAAACGGCCAGGAGTAAAAGAGCCAGTGCCAGGGCTAATATTCCGGATCTTTCCGTGATCTCGATTCCTTTCCGGTCCAGATAGGTCAGAATGATGTCGCCGCCCAGAGCCGTATGAATACCGGCACCCAGAAAGATCAACGCCATTAAAAATGCATATAAAGAACCCAGAAATAAATAGCCTGCACCCTTCATATTGATAAGAGGCATGTTCAGCGGCGGAACGGCGGCTTTTTGATAACCGTCATAGGGTTCCTCGCCCTGCGGATACAGCTCATGATCGTAGAGCTGACGCACATCCAGTACGGGGATGGAACCTTGTTCGATTTGTCGTTCGTGTTCTCTGTCCAGTTCATCGCTGAGAGGCGGGTAAAATTGCGGATGATCCGTTAGTTTTTGGCCGGATCTATCAGGTGAATAAGGATGATTGCTCGGTCGCGTCTGTCGTGCCATGTTATAACACCAATCCTTCCCGATATAACGATTTCAACATACACCCGGGCGAAAGCTCGCCTTCACTTACATCATAACAAGCAATATCCATGTCAATAGTTTCATTACGCATGTTTTTCAGCTGTTTTCACTTATAATATATGGATCAACCGAGGAGGCCAAAACGGATGTATTACTTTAACAATGACTATAGCGAAGGAGCCGCAGGCGAAGTACTGCAGCGACTGATCGATGAAAATTTGAATCCTCATAGCGGTTACGGTCTGGATACGCACAGTATGCGGGCAGCCGAACTGATCAAGGAGAAAATCGGATCCCCTGCGGCAGATGTACACTTTCTCGTCGGTGGTACGCAAACGAACATGATCCTCATTTCCTCGGTTCTGAAACCTTATCAGGCCGTGATCTCCGCCTCGACCGGTCACATCAATGTCCATGAGACAGGAGCGATCGAAGGGCGCGGGCATAAAATTCTTACGAAAGACTGCCCGGACGGAAAGCTCGCTCCGGCCGATATCAGAGCTATCATCGGCGAACATACGGACGAACACATGGTGATGCCCAAACTCGTCTATATTTCCCAGACCAGCGAGTTGGGTACCATCTACAGTCTTCAGGAACTAAAAGATCTTTATGCCTGCTGCCAAAGCCATGGTTTGTTTCTCTACATCGACGGGGCCCGCCTTGCTTCGGCACTGACAACGGACGAAACGGACTTCGACTTAAGCGATATCGCCGGCGTATGCGATGCCTTCAGTATCGGCGGTACCAAGAACGGCCTTTTATTCGGTGAAGCTCTTGTCATATTGAATCGGGCCTGGCAGGAAGATTTCCGCTACCAGATTAAGCATTTCGGCGGCATGCTGGCCAAGGGATTCTTATCGGGCCTGCAATTCGAAACGCTCTTTAGCGGCGATCTCTATCTTGATCTGGCCCGTCACGCCAACAGGCAAGCCGGGAAAATCGCGAAGACCTGCCTCGAGCTCGGTATCGGCTTTTATGTTAAACCGGTATCCAATCAGCTCTTCCCTGTCGTCAGCCGGGATTTTAAGCGCTACCTCGAGAAAAATTTCGTCTTCTCGGAATTAAAACAGATCGATAACGACAATGTCGTTCTTCGCTTCGTCACTTCCTGGGCCACGGGAGACGAAGCCGTCGACGCCTTAAGAGACGCTCTGGAGAGTTATCTGAATAAGCAATCACCGGTACAGAAATCATGATCGACGAAGCCGTCTTACGCGAGCGTCTGAATAAAATCACAAATGATGCAGAACGCAAAATAATCCTGGCCCGCCTGATCGATAGCTATCGCGACAGCCTCTATGCGAACAGTTTCACGCCTTGTGTCATTCTGGGCGAAAGCAATCAGGCTCTGGCGAGAGTCTTGTTCGCCGGCATCCGGGAAAATCGTTTATCTTTCTGGGGCGGTTATCCGGATGCCAAACGAGCGCTTGCCTGCTTCGTCCCCGATTATCTGGACGACAGCCTGCTGCCGGAACTCTGCCTGGATGATCTGGCTTTCATTCGCTGCCGCTATGCCAAACAAGATGACTTATCCCACCGTGATTTCCTTGGCAGTCTGATCGGTCTGGGTATTACCCGCGATCGAATCGGCGATATTCTGCAGGATAAGGAAAACGGAAGCTGTGATATTATCCTGAGCCGCTCTATTCTCCCTCTGGTCCTGCTTGAATACAAACAAGCCGGCCGCAGCAGCTTGGATGTCGAGGCAATCACAGCCCCGGAGCTAAATATTCCCGAACAGAACCTTAAAGAGATTGGCGGCAGCGTGGCTTCGCTCAGGCTGGATGCCGTATTGGCCGTGGCATTCAAGCTCTCTCGAACCGACGCGCTCGATCTGATCAATACGGGCCGGATTCTCATAAACGGTTTCCCAACTCAAAAGGCGGATCATAAACTAAACGAAGGCGATGTCGTCGTCTGCCGCGGTTCGGGTAAATTTCGCTTGAGCAAAGTAAAGGGCAGCAGCCGGAAAGGCCGTACCCTGATCGATTTGAGTATATATTTATAGGTAAACAGGGATAGACAATAATGCCTCCCCGAAGCAGGGAGGCATTATTATCTTAACAGTCCTGATCGGCCGCATTCGATTAACCAAGTAAACTGAAAATCAGGAACAATTCGGCACATACGCTGGCAACCAGGGAGCAGACCGTAATCTGCGTATTGATCGACGGACCGGCCGTATCTTTAAAGGGATCGCCGACGGTATCGCCGATAACACCGGATTTATGCGCGTCGGAATTCTTACCGCCAAAGTTACCGGCTTCGATGTATTTCTTACCATTATCCCAGAGGCCGCCGGAGTTCGACATGAAAATCGCAAGTAAAAGGCCGCTGACAATATTACCTGCCAGATAACCGCCGATCGCGCTGACACCGCCGATGAAACCAACAGCCAGGGTTACGAGAATAACCGTGGCTCCAACAGGCATCAGCTCGTGGAGAGCACCGTCCGTAGCGATGGCGATGCACTTGTTGGAATCAGGCTCAACGCCTTCCTTTCCTTCTTTCAAACCGGGGATTTCATTGAACTGACGGTGAATTTCGGCGACCATGCGATCCGCATTACGGTTAACGCCGATCATGAGCTGAGCCGAGAAGATCGCGGGAATCGCGGCTCCAACAAGGATACCGAAGAAGACCAGCGGATTCATGATATCAAAGCCGGCTATGTACTGCTGTCCGGCTTCGATCAGACCTCGTTCGACGGCCGCGATATTGACTTCCGTCATAAAAGCGCCGAGCAGCGCGATTACAGTAAGGCCCGCAGCACCGATCGAGAAACCTTTCGTTATTGCTTTAACCGTATTACCGGCCGAGTCAAGAGCATCCGTGCGCTCCAGAGCGTCTTCGCCCAGATCCGCCATTTCGACAAGACCGCGGGCATTGTCCACGATGGGTCCGTAAGCGTCGTTCGAGATAATCGTACCGACGATCGACAACATACCGAGTGCCGCCATGGATATACCGTAAAGCGCATAACCTTCTCCGACCGGATCAGCTACGATGTAGGCCAGCAGGGCCGCCAGGCCGATGCCTGCCAGAGCCGGCAGTACGCTAAGCAAGCCATAGGATATACCCGATATAATCGTAAAGGCGGGCCCCGACTGACTGAGCTCGGCTACTTTACGCACGGGCGATTTCTCGTCGTTCGTGAAATAATCGCTGGTGATACCGATAACCACACCGGCCAGCAAGCCGATCATGGCAGCGCCCCAAAGCCTCATATTGAAGTCCAGAAGCAAACTGGCTATCAAGGTCAGTACGACATATATGCCCATCGTCGTATAGTTAGCTAAATTCAATGCACGAGAAGGATTCTCGTCTTTTCCCATACGTGCCAGGGCGACACCGATAATCGAAGCCAGAAGGCCCAAACCGGCCAGAACAAAAACCATTAAGACAGGTTTCCCGTCAATACCGCCGATACTTAAGGCCAGCACCAGAGCCGCGACCATGGAAGCAACGTTCGAATCAAAGAGATCGGCACCCATACCTGCTACGTCTCCGACGTTGTCACCAACGTTATCGGCGATAACGGCAGGGTTACGGGGATCGTCCTCGGCCAGATTATATTCGACTTTACCGACGAGGTCGGCACTGATATCAGCCGTCTTGGTAAAAATACCGCCGCCGGCTTTCGCGAAGAGAGCCAGCGTACTGGCACCGAAGCTGAAGCCAAGCAGTGCGGAACTGTCTCCTACCAGCCAGAAAATAATCGAAACACCGAACAAACTGCCGCCGACGACCGCCATGCCCATTACGGCACCGCCGCGGAAACCGGCGAGGAAAGAATGACCGATACTCTCCTGAGCGGCTTCGGCAGAACGCGCATTGGCCTGTGTTGCGACAACGATACCGATCTTACCGGCCAGAGCGGAGAGCACGGTACCGAAAATATATGAAAGCGCCATCTTGATATTCGATCCGGCATTCCCATGCCAGATCGGCTTAGGCAAGAAGAGAATAATTAAGACAGTGATAATTGCCACGAAGATCGTCAATAATCTATACTCGCGAGCCAGGAAAGTGGATGCACCGTCGGCGATTTGTGCCCGGATACGAGCAACCACCTGGCTGCGAATCGGAATCGCAAGCACCCAGCGATACAACCAATAAGCAAAAGCAAATGCGGCGACAGCTATCACAACGGAGATAGCCAGAACTAGATTTACATCAATCGGCATAAAGACCTCCTATTGTCTGATAAACAGACGGCAAATCGAACGCTTTTGTGTCGAATTATCACCTATTTGACAATATTACGCAAGCGGTTTTTAGTGAAATGAAGTCTCTTTTGGAGCATTTTTTAGCTATTCGTACAATTGGACAAATCGGGTAGGATCCCGGTCATTAATTGACCGGGAGACCTCCCACACCACCGTACGTACCGTTCGGTATACGGCGGTTCCAAAGTTTACAGTTTCACGAATTAGAATAGATTTCCATTAAACTGA
>JBNRMJ010000022.1:0-44583 GCA_050309435.1 Fastidiosipilaceae bacterium | reverse complement strand
GCCAAGTCCTCTTTATCGGACATGCCTCTTGATATACTGAAGTTGATCAAAAGAGTGAGGTGTCGAGATGAGAAAACGATGGTGGTTACTGATTTACAGTCTTATCTTTCTGCTTTTAGTCCTTTGGCGGTACGGATAATCGCTTCAGCTGCTTTCTATGGAATTCTCTCCTCTGTGTTCATCTTTCGGTCGTCGTCTTTTCCGTTTGCGTATGCTGCTTTTTCGTTGTGTTGTCATTTTTATCTCCTTTCTGTGATGAAGCTCCGGTCCTCAGGCCGGGGCTTCATTGCATTAAGGGCATAAGAAGAGCCGGATCATCGCGGGGATAATCCGGCTGTTTCAACTGTTTAGAAGATCCTTTACTTAGTCGAGCAGGCTTACGAAAAGGCCTCCGACCACCGTACGGTTCTGGAAACCCAGATAACGGTGGGAATGCACGACTTGTTCTGCCGTCGAACTGTAGTACCAGTCCGTGATCGGTACGCGCTGACGGGTCTCGCTGATAAAGCGCCGGATGGCGCGGTAAAGCTCTTCGGCGAAGGCTTTATCATCCGTCAGAGCAGTCGTCCAGGCCAGCCAGTCAACCTTCGTATAGTCGCTGCGGTTGTCAAGCGGCATGCCATAGTCGTTCATCTTCTCGCGATAAAGTTCGAGCTCGCTTTGATAAAACTCTGCCGGGAAGAGCTTGAGGTCCAGTAAACGATCCCAGATCAGGTTGTACTTCAAGCTCCAGCTCTCGGGCTGATCGAAGGCCAGGCGTGAACCTTTTTCCTTCTTGGCATCTTTGAGCCAGCGCTCGGCCATGCTCTTGGCTGCATCGCTGTAGACGTCTTGATTTGTCGCTTGACCATATGCGGCCAGACCAACGATTGCTTTCGCCGAGAGGTTGGCGTTATGGGCCAGATGACCGGCGAAGTCGTCCGTGCAGAGCTGATTGCCCGGGTCGTAGCCGTAGGATAAGAGATAATCCGCCCAGCGATCGAGCATATCGCGGTTTTCTTCGAGGAAACTGTTGTTTCCTTCATAATGACAAACGGCTGTGCTAGCGATCAAAGCGTTGCCGCACTCTTCGACCGGCATCTGCCATTTGAGTTCGTTGTTACCGTAGACCTGGCCGTTGGACAGCGGATACTGGCCGGTATCGTGAGGGGCGAAGTCGTAGGGCCAGGCTTCGGAGCGACCATATTTGAAGATCGGACGGAGCATGCCTTTGACGAGTTCGGGGTTGTAGCGAAGGAAGAGCGGGGTGGACGGATAGGTGACGTCCAGCGTCGCGATACAACCGTTGCTGTAGCATTCTTTTGACAAGAAGAGAACTTCGCCGTTTTGGTGGACGAGTTTGTGAGCGGCTATGGCCTGGCGATACGCGAGAGCCGTGATATCGCCGTACTCGGCAGAGATCTTGGATGCTTCTTTGCGAAGCTGGGCTTCGAAGGCTTCGACTCTGGTGCGAACATCGTCGTAATCGGCGATTGCCGCGGCCAGAGCGCTTTCGAAATCGCCATATTCGATCTTGTAGTAGGCATCGAGCTCTTCGCCGAAATATACGATGGACTTGATATCGTCGTAGGCGACTACGAAGGTATCGGAGGGCTTGTCGCTGATAGCATAAAGGCCGTAAAAGTCCGTGGCGGGGCGTGCTTCGTCGGTGTTAACCGCTTCGATCGTCAGATTTTTCAGGAACTGCTGGCGGGTATCGTAAGAGGATACGGAAGCATTCGGATGGGTCAGGTGCAGATAACCCCAATCGATACGCGTATCGTCACCGGACTGATGGAGGACTTTTTGATCGATGTGGCCGCAACCGGCCCTTCCGTCTGAGTTGAAGAATCGAAGTTTTTGCTCGAAACGATCGACAGCGGCTTCGCCCGATATTTCAAAGTAAACTTCGGTCTGGTGCTCTTTTCCGTCTTTGGATTCGATGTCATAAGAGATGTAGGAAACAGGCCTGGATAAAATCGCCAGATCGTCGAGCAGCAGCGGCGTCATGAAGCGCAGGTTTAAGCGGATGGCTTCGTTTTCGAAGACATAAGTCGTGGTCATGGCCTCGACTCGAAGCGAGGTCTGCGGCAGGGCTGTGGGTTCGGCAGAGTATCTGTCTGTCGTCATTTCCGTTTTACCCATGAAACGGTAGGTCTTTCCGTCAAGCTTGATCAGGCCAAGCAGTGCGTTGCGCTGACCGGTCCAGTGACGGGTGACGTCATCGCTTAATTGGTCGGCGAAGGACCAGATGCTGAAATACGGGTCCACGGTGATGAGCGGAACGGCGCTAGGACGAAATGTCATGATTTCGATCCCCCTTTCTTGATTCATCTTCATCATAGCGATAGAGTGATATTTAGGAATGAGAAATAAGGACGTGAGATGAGGAATACACGCATGCATGAAGAAATCTACGACATTCGATCACATGCACCCGGCAGCCAGGCACTGACGTTTGAACTGGCGGGGATTTCTTACTGCGACGCCGGCTACAGGATCTGGCGGCCGCGCTCGACGGTAGCCTGCATCGAGTACATTCTGGAGGGAGAAGGTACGATCCAGATTGACGGCCAGATCCGGCATCCGAAAGCGGGCGACTGTTATTTTTTACATATGGGGAAGGATCAGCTGTATTATGCGAATGCCGATAATCCCTGGGTCAAGGTGTGGGTCAACGTCTCGGGAAAACTCCTGGATGACCTGATCGGGGCTTACGGACTTCGAGGTTCTTACCATTTTCCCGATTTCGAGGCGGCGAGAATTCTGGAAGAACTGCTCGAACGGGTAAAAGAAAGACCGGCGGATCTGGAACTGCAGGCCAGTTTGATGATTCATAAACTGCTTTATGAAATGGGCCTCTTTGTCGCGGAGAAAAGACATGTCAATCCCCTGGCACATACCTTGAAGCAGTATATGGACGAGCATGTCAGAGAAACGCTATCGATCAAGACATTAGCTGCTTTGATCGAGCGCTCGGAATCCCAGGTGATTCGCATCTTTCGGGACAGTTACGGACTGACGCCGTATGCATATTTTTTGAATTTGAAAATCGATTTGGCCAAACGTCTGCTGACGGGCAGTCACATGAGTGTGCGGGCGATTGCCGAGCATCTCGGTTTTACCGACGAGTTTTACTTTTCCAATGTTTTCAAGAAACACACGACACAGGCACCGCAACACTATCGAATGAGCTAAGATAGTGATATAAGCAATCCTTTTCGGAGGTGTACTATGACGAATCGTTATCTGCCCTTTACAAGATCGAAAATCACCGGAGGCTTTTGGGCCGAACGCTACCAGACTCTAAGAGACGTGACAGCCGAAGCGATCCTGAAGCGTTTTCAAGAGAGTGGTCGCATGGAAGCGCTGCGCATGAAGTGGCGGCCGGGAGATCCGTTTAAACCTCACATTTTCTGGGAGTCGGATGTGACGAAATGGATCGAAGGCATCGCTTACCTGCTGGAATGGGAGGATTTGCCTGAACTGGAGCGTTATGTCGATGAACTAATCCGGCTTATGGAAGAAACGCAAGACGAGGACGGCTATCTGAACACTTACTTTACCGTCGTCGATCCGGAGGCTCGCTTTACCCGTAGGGTGGATCATGAGCTTTATTGCGCGGGACATCTGATCGAGGCTGCCGTGGCCTATGCAGAGAGTACGGGAAAAACGAAACTCCTGGATATTGCCTGTAAGTATGCGGACCTGATCGACCGGACCTTCAGAGTGGAGCACTCCGCCGCCTTCGATACTCCCGGGCATCAGGAGATCGAACTGGCGCTGTATAAACTCTTCTCCTACACGGGCCAAGAGCGCTATAAACTTCTGGCGGATTATTTCTTGGAAGAACGGGGAAAGAGCCGGCGAGACGATACCTACGAAGGCTACGATTTAGCGCACCTGCAGTCGCATCTGCCGCTTCGCGAACAGATGACGGCCGAAGGACACAGCGTGCGGGCTCTTTATATGTTTGCGGCGATGGCCGATCAGGCGATGTTAAACGAAGACCATGAGCTTATTACTCAATGCCAAACACTCTTCACGAATATCGTGGATCGGCGCATGTATATTACCGGCGCGATCGGTTCGACTTATCTGGGCGAGTCCTTTACTTACGATTATGATCTGCCGAGCGATACGGCGTATGCCGAAACCTGCGCCTCGATTGCGCTGGCGCTGTTTTGTCGCAGGATGTATCTCCTTGATGCAAACGGCAAGTATGCCGATATCGCCGAACAGGCGATCTACAATACGGTCCTGGGCGGTCTTTCGATTCATGGCGACAGTTTCTTTTATGAAAATCCCTTGTCCGTGGATGTGAAACGACATGAGTTTTACGCCTCGAGACCCCATCGCCTGACGACACATCTGCCGCTGTTAACCCGTGCCAAACTTTTTGACTGCTCCTGCTGCCCGCCGAATCTGCTTCGCTTTATCGCATCGATCACGGATTTCATGTACAGCATGGACGAGACTACGTTGTATACACAGTGTTATATGCAAGCGGACTCGGTAATTCCCGGTGGAAAAGGAGAAATCCAAATCGATCAGAAAACAGCATATCCTTATGACGGTACGATTGAGCTTTACTTCCGCACGGATTCGAAGCGAAATCTGGCACTTCGCATACCCGGCTGGTGCGAATCTTATCGGATCTGTCTCAACGAGACACCTGTACCGGTGGTCAAGCAAAACGGTTTTGCTCTGATTGAACGCGAATTTATAGCCGGAGACATAGTTCGGCTCAAGCTCGATATGCCGGTTCGTTTGATGGCTGCCGATCCGAGGGTAAACGAACTCTCCTCTAAAGCGGCTGTGATGAGAGGACCGCTGGTCTACGCGGCGGAGGGAATCGACAACCCCGGACTGAATGTACACGATATTCGTTTTTCTGCTTCTTCCGTGTTTACGCCGGCCGAACAGACGATCGACGGCTTAAGCGTGACGGCACTCGAGGGGACGGCTACGGTGCGGGAGAATCAGGATACCCTCTATGTCAAGTCTCCGCCGGGCGAGGAAGACTGCCTCGTGCGCTTGATTCCTTTCTTCGCCCGTGCCAACCGCGGCGCTTCCGACATGACCTGCTGGTTTCGTTCTTAAGCGAATCCAGAATGAATTTCAACGCATAAGTCCGGCCAGATAAGCGCTGGGACTCATGCCCATCTTTTTCTTAAATAAACGAGAGAAATAAAGGGGGTCGTTGTAGCCGACTGCTGCGGCGACCTCTGCGATTGTCAGGTCAAAATGACCGAGAAGTTCGCAGGCGCGGTGAATACGCTGCGAGATGATATAGTCGGAGGGAGAAGTGCCCATGCTTTCGCGAAAGATCGTACGATAACGGCTCGGACTTATATGCTCCATGTCCGCAAGCTCCTCGACGGACAGGTTCAAAGCGATGTTCCGGTGAATGTACTGCAGAGAAGCGGCAATCCTGGCCCGCCGGCGATTGATCGTCTCTTCCAGGCGCAGAGGCCGGGTCAAATCACGCAGAATCTGCATTAAGAGGGCATGGTTTTCGATTTCGAAAAACTCGTCTCTCATAATAAAGTTCGTAAAGAGGTCGGCGAAGGCGGTCTCGACACTCTCGTGGAGACCGGGGTTAAGGATCTTGATCTCGGGAGACACGATCCGAAAGAGCTCGGCCGCGTAGCTGCCCGTGAAATGAATCCAGTAATACGTGACTTCTCCGCTCAGGCTCTCGTAGTAGTAGGCGGTTTGAGGAGGCAGCAGAATCATCTTTCCCGCATCCAGATCCTGCCATTCAGTTCTACGAACCCTCTTTTTTCCGCGCAGGGCACGAAGATCGGCTTCGTGAGAGCGTATGCGCATTTTCCCGCTCCACATGTAAAGCAGGTAATAGTCGTTTCTTCCCCTGGGCGACTTCGTGACAAAACCGTGATCCATCACCACGCGACCGCAGCAGTTCACGATCAGAGGCTTCGTCTCTTCAGCGATATTATTTTCGTCCAGACCGGGGATGCGGTAGTAGGATTCCATCGGTAAATGCATCATATCTCTCCTTGGATAAAGTGATCGGGATCCCGGGATCTTTCTTTGAGCATAGGCTGAAACAGTCGATTTGTCCATATTTATGCTTGTTAAGTGCATACTCGGCGAAAATGGCTTTCGCTAGACTATATGCATAGAAGGCAAAGGAGGCTCTCGCATGAAGAAATCATTGAATGCCTGGTCGGTACCGGATCATGTCACGTTCGCAGAAATGTTTCGGGAACTGGCCGCCGCCGGCTTCGACGGTGTCGAGCTGAATCTCGACCGTCCCGGTCATCAGGTCCACTCGCTGACGATGGATACAACGACTGAAGAACTGGCAGCGATCAAACAGGAAGCCGATGCTTGCGGCCTCGAGATCTCCGGCATATCGACTTCGCTGGGCGGAAGATGCGGCTCGAACGATCCTCTGGTACGAAAAGAACAGGAACAGATTCTATTACGTCAGCTCGAACTGGCCCGGGCACTCGGAGCGGATGCCGTGCTGACCGTTCCCGGCGGGATGGATATGACGGCTCCTGCTTTACCGAATGAGGCGGGAACTACCAGCCTTCGCGAGGCACATGACAACTCGCTGGACTTCTATCGTGCGCTGAAAAGCCGAATCGAAGCGTCCGGTATCCAGGTTGGCGTGGAGAATGTATGGAACGGATTTTTCGCCTCGCCTTTTCATATGGCGGCCTTTATCGACGAGCTGGATTCGCCTTACATCGGCGCTTATCTGGACGTCGGAAACATGCTTGAATTCTCGGCACCCGAGCCCTGGATCGAAATTCTCGGATCGCGGATCAAGAAGATTCACGTCAAGGATTTCAAACGCAGTCGCGGTCTCTTCTCGGGCGGTGCCTGGGTCAATCTGCTGGAAGGCGATGCCGACTGGGCGGGCATCATGGCCTGGCTAAGAGAGGTCGGATACGATAACTGCCTGACTGCCGAACTCGGCGTGATTGCTCAGAAACCAACATACCTTTATGAAATAACTTCAAAAGCACTCGACATCATTTTAGCGCTCTAAACGGGCAAAGGAGGCTTTCAAAGATGAAAAAGAAAATTGCCATCATCGGTTGCGGCGGTATCGGCGAATATCACCTCGGGCATCTGCTTGCGTTCGACGATATCGAACTGACGGCTTTTTGTGACATCATTCCGGAGCGTGCCGAGGCATTTGCCAAACAAAGAGGCGGCGGGAATGTTTATGATAACTATCTCTCGATGCTGGAAAACGAAACGCCGGACGGGGTCTTCCTTTGCGTACCGCCTTATGCTCACGGGGATATCGAATTCGCTTTAATCGAGCGCGGTATTCACATGTTTATCGAAAAGCCCGTGACTCTGGATCTGGAACTTGGCAAGCGCATCCGCGATGCGGCCGAGGCGAAGGGCCTGATCACCGCCGTTGGTTTTCAATGCCGTTATTCCGGTCTGGTCGACGACAGTAAACCGTTTTTCGAAAACAATCAGGTTGTCCATGCCACATGTACTCGCATCGGCGGTATTCCGGAAACACCCTGGTGGCCCGTCAAAGAATTGTCCGGCGGCCAGATGGTCGAACAGACGATTCATAACGTCGATATTATTCGTTATTATCTGGGCGAGCCCGATACGATCTTCTCGCTGGCGACCCGCGGTTTTGTCGACGGGGGCAGCGACTATGACACCGACGATTTGTCCGTAGCCGTGATCCGCTTCAAGAGCGGGGCGATCGCTTCCGTGATGACCGGCTGTTATGCCGAGAGCGGGGCCAGTGCCGATAACAAGATCACCTTCAGTGCCAGGAGCGCACGTGCCGATTTACGTATACTGGATCGTTTCGATGTCTACGGTATGGCCGGAGAAACGAAAGCGGATGCCGAAGAACAAGGCGGCTTCGTCATCAAGACGGACGGTGCCATCCGCAGCGGTGCCGGCGCGGTTCAAAATTATAAGGAATCTCTGGATGCAGGCGTGGTCTGCGACCGTACTTTTATTGATGCATTATTCTCGGGAGACGGATCGAAAATCCGCTCCAGTTATGCCGACGGGCTGAAGTCAGTTGCTTTGACTCTGGCCTGTAACATGTCCATCGACAGCGGAAAAGCTATCCGCTTTGATGATTTGTTTGTCTGATCTGCTTTTGCTCTATCTCATATATGGACAAGCAAGGTCCCCTGTCTGCTTTGCCGGACAGGGGATTTTTTGTTTCGTTTCGGCAAGATGGTGTATACTTAGAGCATTAGCGGAGGTGTCGTATGGAGTTTTTGGATCTCGTCAAAAAACGT
This sequence comes from Fastidiosipilaceae bacterium, assembly GCA_050309435.1. GTDB lineage: Bacteria > Bacillota > Clostridia > Saccharofermentanales > Fastidiosipilaceae > CAYXVJ01. Next base: position 36,334 of record JBNRMJ010000022.1, on the reverse strand, counting down.
TATTCGCTCAGGTATTTCGACAAGGATAAAGCAGTTCCCGAGGATGCGGTTGATCAGCTGATCGAAGCTGCGCGGCTGGCACCGACGGCGCATAACTCACAGTCTTTTCATCTTTATCAATTAATAGGCGAAGATCTCGCCGAAAAACTAAAAGACCTTACCGGCAGTCATTACGGCGCGCCTCTGGTCCTTGCCTTGACTATCGACGAAACGACGTCATGGAAACGTCGCGACGGCTATGATAACGCAAGCATCGATGCGGGAATCGTGGGAACCCACATTGTTTTGATGGCCGAGTCTCTCGGGCTGGGCAGTTGCTGGGTCGGTTCGTTCGACGCCGATAAGCTGCGCAGTCTTTTGAACTTGCCTGCCAAGGAGTTTCCGGCAGCCCTTTTCATGATCGGATATCCGTCCGAACGGGCGAAGGAGGGTCCTTTGCATGTTTTACGAAAATCCAGAGAAGAACTGTTTACCGTAATCGAGTTATAAGGCAGACGATTCCGATCGGACTGTCTGCGGGTTTATCTTTTAAGCGACGCTGCCAAGTAAAAAGGAGAGTAATAATGGAACAATTAAACTATCAGGAGATTCTGTCTCATGTAGACCACACCGTGCTTTCGCCGACGGCCACCTGGGAAGATATCAAGCGTTGCCTCGAAGAAGCCGCGCGTTTCAAGACGGCATCGGCTTGTATTCCGCCCTCGTTCATCGAACTGGCTCTGGCCTGGCGGAAATCCGCTCCTGCCAACGCTCAGGTCAAGATTTGTACGGTGATCGGTTTCCCGAACGGTTACAACACAAGTGCCGCGAAGTTTAACGAGATGCGCGACGCGATATCGAAAGGCGCGGACGAACTGGATGTCGTCATCAATCTGGGCTGGGTTAAGTCCGGTGACTGGGAATCCATTCGTAACGAGCTGCAGGCTCTTCGCGAGGTCAGCCGCAAGCATGTGCTGAAGGTGATCATCGAAACAGCCGTATTGACCGAAGAAGAAAAGATCAGGCTCTGCGAAATCGTGACCGATATCGGAGCTGATTACATCAAGACTTCGACCGGTTTTGCCTCCGGGGGTGCGACCGTGGCGGATGTGGCCTTGATGCGCAAGTATTCGGGCGAAGCGGTTAAAGTTAAGGCTGCCGGCGGTATTTCGTCATTCGACGATGCGAAGGCCATGCTGGATGCAGGAGCAGATCGCCTCGGCACCAGCCGTCTGGTCAAGCTGATGCTGAAGATGAATGATGAATAAGGAGTAATACGCATGCGAGTACCTGATTTGATTGCCAAAAAACGGGACGGCGAGAGTCTGAGCAGGGAAGAGCTTCGCTTTATAATCGATGGCTATTTAGCCGGACGGATACCTGAATATCAGATATCCGCTCTGCTGATGGCCATCTTTTTTCAAGGCATGAGCGACGAGGAAACCGTCGATTTGACGGAACTGATGGCCGCATCCGGCGATCAGCTCGATTTGAGCGGGATCCCGGGAGTAAAAGTCGATAAGCATTCGACGGGCGGCGTGGGCGATAAAACCTCGCTGGTCGTCCTGCCGCTGGCCGCGGCCTGCGGGGCTAAAACCGCGAAGTTGAGCGGGCGGGGTCTGGGCCATACGGGCGGAACGATCGATAAACTGGAAGCCATTCCGGGTTTCACCTGTGATTTATCCGAAGAAGCCTTTCTCGAACAGGGCCAAAAACTCGGGCTGGTCCTTGGCGGTCAGACCGGAAATCTGGTTCCCGCCGATAAAAAACTCTATGCTCTGAGAGACGTCACGGCGACCGTGGATTCGATCCCCTTGATTGCGGCTTCGGTCATGTCCAAGAAACTTGCATCCGGCGCGAACGCCATCGTCCTGGATGTCAAATGCGGCAGCGGCGCCTTCATGAAAACTAAAGAGGATGCTTTGAAACTGGCCGAACTTCTGGTTCGTATCGGCGAAGCGCACGGCAGACCGACATCGGCTCTGGTCAGTTCGATGGAACGGCCTTTGGGCATGGCTGTCGGTAACGCGCTTGAGGTAAACGAAGCGCTGGCCACCCTCAGAGGAGAAGGTCCGGCGGAACTGACCACGCTCTGTTTGGAACTGGCTGCCGAGATGATTTATCTGGCCTCCAGAGTTGCCGGAGAAGAGAAGAGCCGGGAGGCGGTTTTCGAGGAAGTCTCCGAAGCGATGTACTCCGGTGCCGCACTAAAACGTTTCAGACAGTGGATCGAATATCAGGGCGGCGATACAAGCTTTATCGATGACGACGGCCTTCCTGTCGCAGCTTATAAAAAGGACTACACCGCAGCCTCCGACGGTTACCTTCGATTTTCCGATACGGAGGCCGTGGGTCTGGCCAGCCTTTACCTCGGTGCGGGACGATCGAGTCTAGAAGACAAGATCGATCCGGGGGCGGGCTTGTACTTCCATGTTCAGGCCGGGGAAGCGCTTCGAAAAGGTCAGAGCATCGTGACGATGTACAGCTCGAACGAGGCGAAGTTTGCCGCTTGCGAAAAGCAGCTCGACAAAGCCCTAAGTATCGTGCCTGATCAAGAAGAGCCCGGAAAACTTATTTTAGAGAGAGTAAGCCTTGGCTAAATCGATTTATATTCATTTTTTGGCAATTATTTGTTAGTACAAGTCGATTTTGTTTGCTAAGATTATGTAGCGCAAATTTATACCTGTCATTATTTTTAGAATGGATTGTTTGTTATGGATGCAGAATTAGAGATATCCCTGTCAGACATCGTAAAATTTCTGAAGAAACGCTTTGTATTGATCGTTCTTTGCGGAATTTATGCGATGGCCATCAGCTTTATTGTTTCGAATTACCTGATTAAGGAAGAATATACCTCTCAGGTTCTGATGTATGTGGCGCCCAATGCCGACGAGATGAATCGCGTGGCGTCGCTCAGCGAGCTTAACTATGCTCAGGCAGTAGTCGACACATATATCGAAATCCTGAAGACGGATACCTTTCTGAAGGATGTAGCCGAAGCCGGTGACGTGAGCTACTCGCCAGGGCAGCTTCGCGGCATGGTATCGATGGCCTCTGTCAACGGGACCGAAATATTTCGTATCCGTGTGGTTAGTCACAGCCCGGACGAATCCTATAAACTGGCCGAAACAATAGCGAATCTCGCCCCTCGAAAAATCATCGAGATCAAGGACGCCGATGCCGTGCGTGTCGTCGATCCCGCCAGCTTGCCGACCGCTCCTTCCTCGCCGAACATTCCGCGAAACACGATTCTCGGCTTTATGCTGGGTATCATGCTGGGTCTGGGCATCAGCCTGCTGATCGAACTGGCCGACAAGCGCATTAAGAGCGAAGAGGATCTGACCCGTGTATACGACATACCGGTTTTGGGTGTCATTCCGTATAACGATTAAGAAGCATATTTGATGATAAGAGGATCGAGATGTTTGGACGTAAGAAAAAAATTAAGAGGCCCCTGAAAAAATCGAATATCGTGGATACCGATTCGGATTTCGCCACGATCGAGGCGTTTAAGGCGCTGAGAACCAATCTGATGTTCTCGACGCCGGCCGGCGGATGCAAGAAGATTGTCATCGCCAGTTCGCTGCCCGACGAAGGGAAATCCACCGTGTCAGCCAATCTGGCCGTGGTCTTGTCCCAGATGAAAGAACGTGTTCTTCTGATCGACAGCGATATGCGTTCGCCGTCGCTTCATCGTTTTTTCTCGGCCAAAGGGATCCCCGGTCTTTCCGAAGTTCTGGCCGGCATGAAAGAAGCCGAGGAAGCCATGGTTTCGATCGGCAGCACCACACTGAAGCTGATCCCCGCAGGAACGGTACCGCCCAATCCGGCCGAGCTCATGGGCAGCGAAATGATGGAAAAACTGATTAATGATCTGAGCGATCAGTTTGACTATATCCTGATTGATACACCGCCGGTGAACATGGTTTCCGATGCGATCAATCTGGCCAATAAAGTGGACGGATACATCGTCCTGGCTCAGGAAGGCGTGACCGAACATAAGCATATCCGACGCACTCTGGATACGCTCGAGTTTGCCAATGGGAAAGTCCTGGGTCTTGTATTGAACGGTTCCAAGACGGCCAGAGAGTCCTACGGCGTCTACGGAAAATACAATAATTACGGCAGGTAAGTAAAGATGCTGACAGATGTCCATAGTCATGTGCTGCCGGGAATAGATGACGGCGCCGCTGACCTTGGCGTCTCTTTGGCTATGCTTAGACGGCTGGCAGAGCAGGGCGTAGAGGACTTGATTTTAACGCCGCATTTTTATTCCCGAAGAGAAAGTCTGGAGCAGTTCGTCGAAAGACGGGATCGTTCGCTTGGCCTTCTTGTGTCGGCTGATGAAATCACAGCCTGCACGGAAAGCGAATCCGGACCTGCGGCGGTTTATCAAGCGGCAGACACGATGACTTCGATCAGACTTTATCTTGCCGGCGAATGTTCCTTGTCCACGGCGATCTTCGACTATGAATCGATCGAGCCGCTTGTTTTCGGCCGGGGTCGTTATCTGCTGGTCGAGATGCCATTCACCTCTTCCTGGGATGCTCATAGCTATCAGCAAGTGGATCGGCTCAAGGGTCAATTCAAGACAACACCGATTATCGCGCATATCGAACGCTATCCGGCGACCCGCTACGGCCGCGATCTGGAGGCGATAGCCAAACTGGTCGAACTAGGCTGCCTGATTCAGCTAAACTGCGATTCTCTATTTGACCGTGAAACCAGGCGCGCGTCCTTAAATCTGCTCAAAGGCGAATGGATCGACATCCTGGGATCCGACAGCCATAACCTTAGCACGCGTCCGCCTCGTTTCGACGAATGCCGTACGTATGTACAGAAGAAACTGAATATCGAAATCGACGAACAATTTCACCTGGACCTGCTCTGATTCTTTACGCTTGGCAAAATCTGTTTGCCGGGCGTTTTTATATGAAAGGAGAACTATGTCAATGAAATTTGGTATCTGCATCGCCCTCGATCAAATGGATCTCATCGACGATCTTGGCTTCGATTATGTGGAGGTCAATGCGACGACTATTTCCGAACTGAGTCCCGAGGCTTTCGCCGAAGCGGTCGAAGCCTATAAAGGCTATCGGACGCCGGTAAAAACGAGCAATTGCTTCTTCCCGGGCAGTCTTCGCCTGGTCGGTCCGGACAGGGATTTGGAGAAGATTCGTGCATACGTCGAACATACGATGGGACGCATGAAGACCCTGGGCGTCGAACTGATGGTCCTGGGCAGCGGGGGCAGCCGGCGCTACACTCAGCCTTATGGCTATGCCGCAGCCCTTCGGGATTTAACGGATGTCCTGGGCATTATCGCGAAGGAAGCCGAGAAAAACGATATTCTGGTGGTCGTGGAGCCGCTGAACCGTCTTGAAACCAATCTGCTGAATACGGTGGCGGAAGCAGCAGCCCTGGTTGCTTTAACGAATCATCCTCATATTGGACTGCTGGCCGATTACTATCACATGCAAAAGGATCACGAAGATCTCGGCGAACTTCTTCGCCTGGCTCCGCTGCATCACGTCCATATCGCGACAGCCGCTCGATTCTTTCCGCTGGCAGAAGAGGATTTCGAAGACTTGATCTCCGTACTCGAAAAAATCGACTATCAAGGCCGCATCAGCATCGAAGCGTCAACCCCTAACATGCGCATGGATGCCGCTCGTTCGCTCGAGCTTTTCAGAAATCGCACGGCCGCCGTATGTGAATTGTGAGAAATAAATGCAGTATCAAATCATAGCCCATCAGCACATATTCCCTCTCGGCGAGCGATTCGATCAATGCCATGCTTCGAATATAGCACTGCTACCGAACGAAGAAGTCGCTTGCGTATGGTTTGCCGGAAGTAAAGAAGGGGCAGACGACGTAAAGATTTATTTTAGTAAAACGGCTGCGGGTCGATGGGAAGAACCCCGTACTATCGCATCTTATGCCGACGGTCCGTGCTGGAATCCGGTTTTACTTGTATTGGATCATAAACTGATGCTTTTCTATAAAACGGGAAAGCAGATTCCGAAGTGGAAAACCTATGTGAAAACATCGGAAGACCTGGGAGATAGCTGGAGCGAAGAAGAAGAACTGGTTCCGGGTGATGAAGGCGGTCGCGGACCGGTGAAAAACAAATGCCTTCGGCTCGAAAGCGGCCGGATTCTGGCACCGGCTTCGAGAGAAACGTCCGTGAGATGGTCGTGTTTTGTCGATGTTTCGGATGATGGCGCCAACACCTGGCGGGCAAGCCAGGAAGTCCCTGCCCCTGACGAGGCAATCTCGGGTTTAGGTTTTATCCAACCGACCCTGTGGGAAGATTCAGAGGGTATGGTCCATATGCTGATGCGAAGTTCCGAAGGCTATATCTACGAAAGCGAGTCTTTTGACGAAGGCGAGAGCTGGTCTATGGCACGTCGTACCTCTTTGCCAAATAATAATTGCGGAATAGATCTTGCCACACTTGGAGATGGTCGTTTGATCCTGGTCTACAATCCGGTATCGGCCAACTGGGGACCCCGATCGCCCATTTCCTTTAGCCTCTCCGAAGACAACGGGAGAAGCTGGAGTGAGCCGGTCATTTTGGATCATGTGCCTGCCGAGGAGAATATCGAGCGAGCCGAGTTCTCTTATCCCTGCGTCATAACAAGCGGCAACGATGTTCACATCAGTTATACCTGGAAGCGCTTGAGCATCGCTTACTGGCATCTGAGATTTCCTGATAAGGATTCCGGCGTCGCGCGCAACTGGGTCACCATGATCACCCCATATGATAAGAGCGGGAAGATCGATTACAATGCTGTAGAAACGCTTGTCGACTGGTATATCGAGCATAAAGTCGAGGGAATATTCGCGGTCTGTCAATCAAGCGAAATGTTTTATCTTTCTTTAAGCGAACGCGAAGAACTGGCCCGCTTCATTCTCGATAAAGCGGCCGGAAGGATTCCCGTTGTCATTTCAGGTCACGTGTCGGATTCCATGGAGGATCAGCTTGAGGAAATTCGCGTTTTGTCTAGGCTTGGCGCAGATGCGTTCGTTCTAGCGACAAACAGACTGGCTGCGAAAGAGGAAAGCGATGATATTTGGATTTCAAGGGCAAAGGAGATCCTCGAGCGTTTCCCGGATGTGGATTTTGGCTTATACGAGTGTCCTTATCCCTATAAAAGACTCTTGTCTCCCGCTGTCATGAAATGGTGTGTGGAAACAGACAGGTTTACTTTCTTGAAGGATACTTCCTGTGACATAAATGCCATACGGGAAAAAGTACAGATCGCAAAGGGCAGCCGCATGAAGATTTTCAACGCGAATTCAGCTACGCTTCTAGAGTCATTGAGACTGGGGGCGGACGGCTACAGCGGAGTGATGAATAACTTTTATCCCGAGCTCTACGCCTACCTGATCCATAACAGGAAGACAGAGCGCCAAGTAACAGAACAGCTTCAGAGCCTGCTGACCGTTACGTCTTTAATCGAATCGGCCGGCTATCCGGTCAACGCGAAGTACACGCTGAATAAATGCGGCGTCCCGATGACCTTATTTTCAAGATCACCTGCTGCCGGTATTTGGAACGAACTTCATCGCATCGAAACAGATGCCGCTCGCAGGCTCATGGACGAAACCTGGAAGAAAATCAAAAAACTGCCATAATCGCTATCAAGAGATGAAAAACGGTCCGTATCCGGTGATATGCCGGAGCGGACCGTTCTTGTTTATCCCGCTGTCAGTTCTGGTTCTTTAGTCCAGAACTCCCTTCAGGACAGCCTTCTTCATGGCATCGCCGCGGGTATAAGGTGTTTGCATCTCGACTCTGGCGGCCTTGTCGCTGCTTCTCTGATATGCTGTCATGATTTCCAGAACATGGAGCAGAGAATCGGCGGAGGTTCTGGATGCGCGATCTCTATTGACGACGGATTTGGCCAGATCGGCCAGACCCAGACCGCGGCTGTTTTCTTTATAGTCGAAGAGCAGCGGCATTTCGACATAACGTCCTTCTTCGGGTCTCAGGAGTTTAATCGGGCCGCCGAAGGTATTGGGATCCGGTACGATCAAGGTACCTTCGGAACCGTAAACTTCGAAACGAGCCTGTGTGTCATAGTGAACGTCGAAGGTTGTCATCAAGGTGGCGATCGCCCCGTTTTCGAAATCAAGCATGCCCGTCATGTAAGTTGCGGTTTCCACCGGCACGACCGTACCGAACTTCGGCCGGCTGGTAATCGTACGTTCCGGAAAGCTTCGTTTAACCCGAGCTGTTACGCCGTTGACACGGCCCAGCAGATTGACCAGCGCGGTTACATAGTAAGGACCCATGTCGAGCATCGGTCCTCCGCCGTGCTGATAGTAGAAAGCAGGATCCGGATGCCAGCCCTCGTGTCCGCGACAGATCATGAAAGCGGCGGCTCCGACGACATCGCCGATGAAACCGTCATCGATCAGCTTGCGGCAGGTCTGGATACCCGCACCGAGGAAAGTGTCCGGAGCGCCCCCGATCAGGAGATCTTTCTCCTTGGCGAGACGAACCAGCTCGTAGCCTTCTTCCAGCGTCGCGGCCAGAGGCTTTTCCGTATAGACGTGTTTACCCGCAAGCAGGGCTTCTTTCGTCACGTCGAAGTGCTCGTAAGGACGGGTCAGATTCAACACGATATCGACCGCGGGATCCTTGAAAGCATCGTGCATCGTCGGATATATCTTTAGCTCCGGATACTTGTCCTGAGCCGCCCTGGCTTTCTCGGGGATCAGATCGCAAACACCGATCAGTTCGATTTCGCGAAAAACTTCCATGATGTTCTGCAGATAGATGCCGCTGATATCGCCGACACCGATCATGGCTATACCGATTTTCTTCATTTTCTCGCTCCTAGTACATTTTTGCCTTATTTTCAAAAGCTTCCGTTGTTAAGTTGTTCTCAATCGCAAAGGTGCGTCCCCCGGCCGCCCAGAGCATGCCGCGTTCCATCAGAACCGCTGCCGTCGGCGATTTATCGAAGACATCGTCATGGTGACCCAAAGCATTATAGAATACGCGGCCGTTACCCCAGAACTTCGTCCAGACCACCGGCATATCTACCGCTTTATTGGATATATGATAATAGTTTACGCTCGGGAATCGCGTCGTGGCCAGGACTTCGATCGCCGGATCGACATGCAGGTAGTAGTGTTCGCTGCAAACATGGAAGTCATCGAGACCCTGTACGATCGGGCTGCTTCCTTTACATATTTCGACCGTATAGTCGATGCCGTCCCCGCCCGGATGACTGACCCACTGGCCGCCGGTCATAAACTGCCACTCGGTGTTGTTGCGGAAGGAGTCGCACATGCCGCCGTGCGCACCGGCCAGACCGACACCGGCACCGACCGCGCGGGCTACGTTTACGACATACTCGTTGGGGATCTCGCCCATGGTCCAGCAGAAGATCAGGAGGTCATACTCGAGCAGATCTTCGTAACGGGCCAGAACGTCCAGACTGTCGCTGATTCTGGCCGTGTAACCGTGCTTTTCCATCATCGCGGCAAAACGCTTCGACGTAAGCTGCGGTTCGTGACCATCCCAGCCTCCCTGTACGACAAGAACTTGTTTTTTGGTGGGCATTATGGAAATACTCCTTTCAATATGAGGAAGTTGGTAGTTTACCTGCATGCTAGCTCATTTTCAGCTGTCTGAACAGATATATCTTGCGATGAAAATCCATTCATTGCTTGGAAAAGTAACTTAGGCTCATATTTTCTCCAGATAATCCATGACGGCATCCCAGTCGAAACGATTCAGACCGTGAACGCCCGTGCGTCTGTGATAAGCAACATACCCGTCCTGGTAAACCTCGTCTGTTTTGACCGCGTCCCGGGTGTCGCCGGGAACCTGCAGGCCCTTTTTATCGTAAATCGTTTCATAGACAGCCGAAGCCAGTTTAGCGCAACGAAACTCCGACAAGGGATCGGCCCAGTCATCGTCTTCCGAGCTCGTGATGTAAAGAGCCCTGGGAGCCGCGAGCGCCAGCAGACAATGCTGATCCAAAGGCAATTCTTCTTCCTTATAAGCGTAACGGCTGTAAGCAGGTGCAAACCAGTGCGGGAAAGCCGTCGTGATGTGATGAACCCGTTCGCCTTCTGTATGCCTGGATAAGGCCGCGCCTCCCTGACCGGAATTAATCGAAACCGTCAAAGCGAAACGTTCGTCAAACGCGCCTGTCAGAAGCGCGACTTTACCGAGCCTGGACAAGCCGATTACCGCAACCCGCTTCGCATCCACGCGCTTGTCGCCTTCCAGAACGTCCATGACGCGCATCGCCGTGAAAGCCCATATTCCCAGGGCACCCAAACGATCGCTTGCGTTAAGATCCTGACCCAAAAGAGGTCTGATACCTTCATCCGGCGAACTGAAACGCTCATAATCGTCTGCCGCCGCCTGGTTAACGTCCAGCGCAGCCACCGCGAAACCGCGCGCGAGAATAGCATTGAGCGGGAAATAACCGTCGATATCGCCGTCCTTAACATGACTTAGAGTCCAGTCATCACGCGTGACAAAGAGGAAAACAGGAGGAGCCGTCACCGCCTCTACGGGAATATAGAGGTTAAATTCAAATGAAAACTCGCCTTTTTCCAGCGGAAGCGTGATCTCGTAATCCGAGCGCATGTGGCCGGTTTTCATTTGATAGTCTTTCTTTAAGACCTCTTTGGTTAAGCTTTTGTCATATGCGGGGAAACGGCCATAGACTTCCCTGGAGAAGTATTCCCGGATATCATTTCGTTTTAGCTCCCAGGAGGCAAGATCCTCTCCGCCGGAAAAGAGCATGTCGAGCTCCCGGCCATACGATTTTTTTAGCTCGTTGATCAACTGACTCATTCATCTACCTCTTTCTTTTATCAGCCGCTCTTGTACCAAATCAGGCAGGGAAAAGCCGGCATTATTGTTAAACTAAAGATCCGAACAGAAGATAACGTACGACGCATCTGAACTGTAAGGAGGATAAAATGTTGGGCAAAAAGACTATAGTTGGAGTGTTTTCCGATGAAAACGCGGCGATCCGTGCGATCGACCGTCTCCTGGAACTGGGTTACGAACGCGAAGACATTTCGGTACTGGCCGAACACCCCGAACGTTACCTTGACGGCAGCGATTTGGATGTCTCGTCGCCTCAAGACATTGGTAAAGGAGCTGCCGCCGGTGCGATTACAGGCGGGATGGTAGGTGGTTTCGGTGCTTTGATCGCCTCCTTAAGTGCGCTTGCGATTCCGGGCATCGGGCCTATCCTGGCGGCCGGACCGATAGCGGCAACCCTCTCGGGTATGGTCGCGGGTACGGCAGTAGGCGGAGCAGTCGGTGCACTGGCCGGCCTGGGTATTAATAAAGAAGAAGCACGGCTCTACGAACAGAATCTGAAGAAGGGTGACATCCTCGTATTCGTCGAAGCCGATGAAGCGAAAACAGAGGCCGTGACGGCTGTTCTGAGTCCTGCCCGTGATTTTATAGAGAAAACCGGCGGGTCGAACGTGGCAGATCAAAGGCGCGAAGGACCTAGATTCGCCGCAGGCTCTCCCGAAGACTCCATTTTACGAGATCCGACGGTCTACGATTTCGAAATCCCGGATCCCGAGGAACTCGATGATCCCGATAATCTGGACCGGCTAGATGACGATGTTCCGCCTTATCCAGGGGATCCTTTGAACGACAGACCGCCGAACAAGTACAACGAACTCGACAGCGAAGTCTGAAACTTCGGTTCATCAAGGACAGGAATCCTCAGTCGATACAGAGCTTGTTTCCGTTTGTTTCATAGTACCAAAATTTCATATAGCTAGCGACAGTGATCTGCCGAATCAGACAAGGAGGGAAAATTTTCCCTCCTTTCTGCTATAATACTGCGCATTTGCCTGATGAATGATGGTACAATTACGGCTGGAAAAATTTTTGAAATTGGAGTTTCATTGCTGTGACGAATACGAAGCTTGAGAGGCGGTCTTTGGGCCGTCGTATTAAACATTTCATGGGACCGCAGGATCTGACAGTTGGTCCGCCCATGATGAATCTGATTAAGTTCGCCGTACCTCTGCTCTTGGGAAACATCGCCCAGCAGTTATACAGTACGGTTGACTCGATTGTCGTCGGCAAGTATGTCGGTGATACCGCTTTGGCTGCTATCGGTTCCACGACACCGATCATCTTCTTCCTTTTGTTCATGTTTATGGCTATTTCGACGGGATCCGGTATTCTGGTTTCCCAGTATTACGGCGCCAAGAACCAGGAAAAGTTGAATCTGTCCATCGGCAACTCGCTGACGCTGATGATGGTCGCCTCGATCCTTGTCATGATGATCGCAATTCCCTTCGCGGAGCCGATCTTGCGTTTAATGCAGACACCGGAAGAAATTATCGCGATGTCGACCGATTACCTGCGTATCACCTTCATCGGCGTGATCGGTACGTCCTTATACAATATTATTTCAGGTATTCTGCGCGGCCTTGGTGATTCGATTATGCCGCTGGTCTTCTTACTGATAACAACGATTCTAAATACCGTCTTCGATATCTGGTTTGTCGCAGGTCTCGGCTGGGGCGTGGCCGGCGCCGCCTGGGCGACGATTATTTCACAGGCGATTTCGGCTCTGTTCTGTGTCATTCACTTGATGAGAATGCGTGACCTGGTTGCCTTACATGTGCGAGACTTCAAGCCGGATCGCAGCCTGACGGGCAGTTTGCTCAAGATCGGTTTACCGTCTGGCTTTACCCAGGCGATTTTCTCCTTTGCCATGGTTATGGTGCAGGCCCTGACCAACTCGATGGGTTACCTGGTTATCACGGCTAACACGGCCGCCATGCGAATCGACGGTTTCGCCATGCTGCCCAACTTTACCTTCGGGCTGGCTGTTTCGACTTTCGTGGGTCAGAACATCGGAGCAAGACGCATGGATCGTGTGCGCGAAGGAACGAAAGCAGGTGTCAAGCTGGCCGTTGGCACGTCGCTGGTGCTGGTTGTGATGCTCGTGCTCTTCGGATCGGTTCTGCTTGGCTTGTTTACGGATACACCCGCGGTACTCGATTTGGGTATGGCTCAGCTACGCATCCTTGCGATCGGTTATGTTGCGGTTGCGTTTACTCAAGTGTACGGCGGAATTATGCGCGGTGCCGGTGATACCATGCCTGCCATGTGGATCTCTTTGGTCACGACGGTCATCGTTCGCGTGCCTTTGGCATATGGTCTGGCCTTCCTGACACGCTCCGAAGCCTGGCCCAAGGGCCATCCGTATTCGGTCTATTTCTCGCTTTTGTCTGTTTGGGTTTTAAATGCGGTTATTACCTACATCTGGTATCGCCGCGGCGCCTGGAAGACGAAGAATGTCCTCGTGCCGGCAGGTCCGCTGACCTCTTCGGAGGATGAAACGGCTTTGGAAGAAGAGACGGCGGTTACTGGCTTCTTGACGGAAACACAGTCGTGATAACTCTCTTGAACAGCGATTTATTGCCGGCTGATATCGCGGCTCTTGGTATCCTTTCCATGGAGAGAATCGAAAAAGGCTGGTCCGGCGAAACAAAGTACCGGATTCAGGCTCGTGACGGGAAGGCTTACCTGCTTCGTCTGTCGGCGGCCGAAACAGCCTTAAGAAAGGCAGAAGAAATCTCTTATATGAAAGAGCTTTCTTCTTTGGATTTTCGCATGTCCGTGCCTCTGTATCAGGGTATGCTGAAGGATCAGTCGGCCGTAGCAAGCTTATATACCTGGGTTGAAGGCCGTGATCTGGACGCTGCATTAGCCGGTTTAAGCGAGAAACGCCAATATGAAACGGGTCTGGAGGCAGGCCGCATCCTGGCTCTGATTCATGGCATATCCGCGAGGTCGCCGCAGGAGGACTGGCTGACACGATTCAGCAGGAAGATCGATGCCAAAATCAAGCTTTACCTGGAAGCGGGGCTGAATCTTCCGGGGGCAGAGAAGATCATCTCGGTGCTGAAAGAAGGGAAAGCTCTGCTACACGGGCGGCCGCAGTCTTATCACCACGGTGATTTCCATGCGGGTAATCTCTTACTGTCCGATAACGGCGAACTCGGCGTCATCGATTTCAACCGCTTTGACTTCGGTGATCCCTGGGAGGAATTTAACCGTATCGTCTGGTGTGCTCAGGCGAGCTTTCCCTTCGCCAAAGGCCGGATCGACGGCTATTTCGATGGAAAGATCCCTGATGAGTTCTGGCCTTTGCTGCGGGTTTACATTGGAAACAACCTGCTGGCTTCCGTAGCCTGGGCCGGACAGTTCGGCGCTTCGGAAGAAAAAGTGATGCTCCGGCAATACAGCGAGGTGATGAGCTGGTACGATCAGATGGACGCTCTCGTACCTGCCTGGATGTTTGCTTATACGGCTAAGTGAGCGGATCGCGTGGAAACACGCCATTTTCCGCGTAAAAGAAGAGAATGGTTTAGCTTCTGACATGCATTCGGTCTGTTGATCGGATGCATTTTCTATATAATGGTCTACTAAGATATGACATTGGCGGATCAAGACCGGCTCGTTTATGTCAACTTTGGAGGATCGAATATGGCGTCATATTGCCCGGAAGGTTACAAACCCCGATTAAACCTGTACGAAACACAAGCCGCGATAGAATTGATTAAGTATACTTTCAGCGATCGTCTCAGCGATGCGCTGAACCTCAAACGTGTCAGCGCGCCCCTGGTGGTCTCTCCCGAGCTTGGTCTCAATGATAATCTGAGCGGTATCGAGCGGCCCGTACGCTTCGATATTCCTGCCTGCGAGGGTACGGGCGAAATTGTTCAGTCATTGGCCAAATGGAAGCGCTATGCCCTGTGGCGTTACGATTTCTGGGAAGCCAAAGGTCTGTATACGGATATGAATGCGATCCGGCGCGACGAAGAGCTGGATAACCTGCACTCCATCTATGTCGACCAGTGGGACTGGGAGAAGGTTATCGGCGAACAAGACAGAAACGAGGCCTATCTGCGCGATGTGGTCGAGCGCATCGTGCTGGCCGTTATCGGGACCCAGGCGGCCGTGAAAGCGCGTTATCCGGGCCTGCCCGAACTCTTCGATCCTCATGTCAGTTTCATACATGCGCAGGAACTCGAAGATCTTTATCCCGATTTGACGCCCGAAGAGCGCGAACATGCATATGTCAAAGATCATCGTACGACCTTTATCATCGGGATCGGTCATTCTCTGAAATCAGGCAGGCCGCATTCGGGCCGGGCACCCGATTACGATGACTGGACTCTAAATGGCGACCTTCTCGTCTGGTCTGAAATTCTGAATCGGGCGGTCGAGCTGTCTTCGATGGGCATCCGTGTCAATCGCGAGACCATGGATCGTCAGCTCGGTCTGGCGGGCTGCGACGACAGACGGGAACTGCCCTTTCATAAACTGGTGCTGGACGGTGTTTTGCCCCAAACGATCGGCGGCGGTATCGGTCAGTCCAGACTCTGTCTTCTTTTACTCGGTAAGGCGCACATCGGCGAAGTACAATCCTCGATCTGGGACGAAGAAACGGTTCGGCTCTTCGCAGAGAACGAAATAACGATTCTTTAATCCGGTTAAAATTTTGGTCATATAATCAAAGGACGCCCGAAAAAAGGCGTTCTTTGTCTATTTTGTCATAAATTTCTACATTTTTCTGTAGGTTGTCAGGCTTGACGCAAAGGACGGCAAAGGTGATCATAACGTTGAGTAGTAAACGTTTACTATCAACCATTAGAAGGTTGAATCGTTTCCTTGGAGGACAAGGTGAAAGTAACGATCAAGGATATTGCCGAACGTTGTGAAACATCATCCGCCACAGTATCGCGGGTACTGAGCGGTTCGGACTATCCTGTGAGTAAACAACTGCGAAACCGGATCGTCAGTACCGCCTACGAGATGAATTATCGCCCGAATATCTTCGGCCGCCTCCTTCGCGGAAGCAAGAGCCGGGAAGTCGGGGTCATCGTGCCGGGCATCGCCAATCCTTATTACGGAGAGCTGCTGGAGAGCGTCGAAAAGGCCTGTTTTGAGCTGGATCTCAAACCCATTATTCGCAGTTCATACAATTCTCCCGAGCTGGAACAACAGCATATCGACGACTGTGTGCAGAATCAGGTCTGCGGCATCCTCATATCCTCCATTCGCGAGGTGCAGGAATATAAACACAGAAGTGAAAACGATCCCATACCTTTTATCTATTTCGATCAGAGTCTATGCGGTGAAACCCGGCATTATTCCAGAGTCGCCTACGATTTTCAACAGGCGGGTTTTCTGGCGGCTTCGTATCTTTTGCAGACGGGACACAAGAATATCGCTTATGTCACGCCCTCGTTTGATCGCCCGAGTCGCAAGCTGATCTGCCGTGGTATTCGCCAGGCAACAGAGGCGCTCTCCGATCCGGTCGGAACGCTGAAAACTTATACCTTGGCGGAGAACGAAGCTTATAGTCGGGATATGATGCTGTCCTATATGCATATCAGGGAAATCGCCCGCAAGCTGGCCGTCGATATTATTCGAGATAGGGAAGAACCGGATGCTTTGATCGTGATGAACGATCTTCTGGCGATTGCGCTGATGAAGGAACTGGCGAAAGAAGGAATTCGTATTCCGCGAGACCTCTCCATCGTAAGTCACGACGACACCTGGCTGGCCGAAGTGGTCAACCCGGGACTGACAACGGTTCGGCAGCCGGCCGCAGAAACCGGCCGCTGTGCTGTCGCATTGTTAAACAGGCATCTGGCCGAAGAGAAGATGCTTGAACCGATCATTATTCAACCCGAGTTAATCATCCGGGATTCTGTTGTCGATCGTCTTAATGTCAGCGTTTAGCGCTAAAAAGAGGAGGCTATCTTATGGAAACAGGCAGTGTAATGGATCTCTACAGAGAAAAGGTCTTCGAAATCATTAACAAGATTCATGACGAAGAGAAGGAGAGAATCCTGGCGGCCGCCGGTGTTCTGGCCGAACAGGTGAAGCAAGATCGCCTGATTCATGTCTTCGGACCGGGCGGACACAGTAACCTGGGTGCGATGGAGATTGTGTTTCGGGCCGGCGGTCTGATGCATATCAATGCCATCTTAAATCAAGAGACGATGCTTAGTAACGGAGCTTTGAAATCCATGCAGGTCGAACGCCTGCCCGGTTACGGAAGAATCGTCGTAGAAGATTACGGCATCGGAACCGGTGATGTTCTGCTGGTCGTGAACGCCTACGGCATCAACTCGGCAACCATCGATGCGGCACTGACGGCGAAGGAACACGGTGCGACGGTTATCGGGGTTTGCTCTTTCGAACATGCCGTAAATACGCCGCCGGATCATGTGGCCCGTCATCCGTCCGGGTTAAATCTGATGGATGTCGCGGACTATGCCGTCGATTGTAAGATCGAGGTCGGGGACGCGGTGATCCGTCTGGAGAATTTCGAACAGAAGATCGGTGCCTTGTCCACCTTTGCCAATGCTTATGTGCTGAATTGCATGGTGATCGAAACGATCAATATGCTGGTTAACGAAGGGATCAAACCGCCTGTCTGGATGAGCGGAAACGCCACCGGTGGAGACGAATGGAATCAGCAGTTTATCGATCGTTTCAAGAGCCGCATCAAGATGCTTTAGAAAAATACTCAGGAGGAGACATGACAAACGATATGAATGCAGTAGTAAAGAATTATGGCGAGGTGACGCTCAAGATCTATCCGGATCGTAAGGCGATGGGAGCCGGCGCGGCGAAGGATGCCGCGGATGCGCTGCGAAGACTTCTGGCGGAAAAAGACGAGGTCAATGCCTTGTTCGCGGCTGCCCCGTCGCAGTCGGAATTTCTGGCCGCTCTGGCCCTGGAACCGGGGATCGAGTGGGAGCGCGTGAATGCTCTTCATATGGATGAATATATGGGGCTGCCCGCGGATTCTTCGGCGCTTTTCAGAGTCTTCCTCGATGAAGCGATTTTCAAGAGGGTTGTGCTGAAAAAGGTTTATTACGTGGATGATCCGGAAGTTAACGAAGATATTACGGAACGCTATCGCCGCATTT
The DNA here is from genome assembly GCA_050309435.1 of Fastidiosipilaceae bacterium. Classification (GTDB taxonomy): domain Bacteria; phylum Bacillota; class Clostridia; order Saccharofermentanales; family Fastidiosipilaceae; genus CAYXVJ01. The sequence continues at coordinate 18,376 of JBNRMJ010000022.1, read as the reverse complement.
TAAAGGAGAATCCTCTGGATATCGTATTCATGGGTATCGGCGAGAACGGTCATATTGCCTTCAATGATCCGCCTGTTGCCGATTTTGACGATCCCGTGGATGTCAAAGTCGTCGATCTGGATCTGGTCAGCCGTCAGCAGCAAGTCCACGACAAGACCTTCCCGGATCTGGATTCCGTGCCGAAACAAGCCTATACCGTCACGATCCCGCCCATGATCAAAGCAAGAGAGCGCTTTTGTATTGTTCCGTCAGCCTTGAAAGCTATGGCGGTCAAAGCGGCTCTTGAAGGTCCCGTAGATACGGCTTGTCCGGCTTCGATTCTGCGTACGGTGAAAACAAGCATGTATATCGATCGCGATGCCGCTTCTTTGCTTGATGAGGAACAGGTGAAGCCATGAGAATGAACCGGGGACATCTGATCTATCTGCTGGCTTTCGTTCCGGGACTTCTGGGGTTGATGCTGCAGATTCTCCTGGGTGCCTATTTTCATGTTGCCATGCGTGTGATCGTGCTCCTGCTATTGACCTTTATTCTGATTCAGATGACGAAGCACTTTCTTCATCTTCCGAAGCCAAAAAAGCTCTACGGAGAATTAACTGAGCTTCCGGAGATTCGGCTGCCCGAAGCGCTGATAAAAGACGAGAAAGTTGTAATCTACACGTCGAATACGATTGATCTTCTCTATGAAGATCACGCGACAGCCGATGTGATCACCTCGCTCTTCGAAAAAGAAGAACTTCGAAAAGTCGTCATCAGTCCGAAAATCCTTGAAGAAAAGCCCGGGCTTGCGGAAATTATCGCGGCTCGCGCTTATGTCGAAGACAAGACACACGGACGGGCCCGAAACTTTCTCTTTATGCTCTTGCCTTTCCTGCTGCTGATGAATTTTCTCCTGGCTTATTACTTCGGAGATCTCAGCTTTCTCGAGCAATACCGCGGCCTGATCAGAAATATACTAATGCCTGCAGTGGTTGCCTTATCCGTAATCGCAATCATGCTGGGCTGGAGTAAACTCACGCTTCGTGCCGACCAGAAAGTCGATCGCATACTCTGCTATCACTATCCGGTCAAAGACGTCAAAGCAAGTATCGCGTATGAGGAGGAAATCGAAGGGAGGGGGGAAAAAGAACGTTTTCAACAGATCAATGCAGAGGACGTGCGCCAACGTTATGAAGCGATCGAAAAGTATCGTTCGTAATGCTGACGCAGGCATGACTCCCTGTGAGAGGGCGGGTCTATGCACAAGAATTAAGAAGGGGAATGTATGAATACACTCGACAATATCGTTGTTGTCCTGTTCTTTATTGGTGTTCTGGCCGTCGGTCTCTTATCCGGACGATTCGTCAAGTCAACAGACGATTACTACATCGCCGGCGGTAAGATTCCGTGGTGGTTATCGGGTATCAGCCATCATGTTTCAGGCTATTCTGCTGTCGTCTTTACCGGTTATGCCGGTATCGCCTACATCACGGGTACATCGATTTATTTCTGGTGGGCCGTCAATATCGGTCTGGCCATGATCATCGGTGCTTATACCATCGTGCCTCGCTGGCCCAGACTGCGCAGAGCGCTGGGTATTCAGTCTCCGACCGAATACCTGAAGACACGTTACAATGTTCCTGCACAGGTTCTTGTTTCCGTATCGGGCGTTGTCGTTAAAGTTCTCGACGTCGGTGCCAAATGGGCTTCGATCGGTGTTCTGCTCAACGCGTTCACCGGTATGCCGATCTGGATCGGTATTATCGTATCCTCGCTGATTGCTCTGGTTTATATGACTATCGGCGGCCTTCTGGCCGACTTGCTCACAGACTTCGCACAGTTTGTCGTACAGGTTGTCGCGGGTTTCGGTCTTTTCATCGGTGTCCTGCTGCATCTCGGTGATCAGGGTCTGACCTTCGCATCCTCTCTGGATAAGGTGAGTGAACTGGGAAATCTGCGAGTATTTAACGAAGGTTCCGGTCAGGGCACGCCTGTATGGACCATCTTCTATATCGTAGTTGTTTTCCTTAGCTATAACGGTGGTACCTGGAACCTGGCTCAGCGTTTCATCTCCACGACCGATGACAAAACATCGCGTCGCTCCGCTCTGCTCTCGGCAGCTCTCTATCTCATCTGGCCGTTGATTCTCTTCTATCCGATGTTTATCGGACAGATCTTATATCCCGGTCTGACTCAAGCCGAAGCCGAAGCCGGTCTCTATTCGAAACTGACCATGGACTTCCTGCCCAACGGTATGATCGGTCTGGTTCTGGCATCGATGTTCGCCAATACCATTACGATGTGTAACTCGGATATGAACGTTATATCTGCTGTCCTGACACGTGATATTCTGCCGATTTTCAAACCGGATATGCTCACCAAGTCCGATAAAGTTCAACTTCGCAACGCACGTATCGCCACCATCGGCTTTACGGTCGCCACCATTATCATCGCTCTGCTGAGAGATCAAATGGGCGGTATTACCGGCTTGATTTTGACCTGGTTCGCGGCTCTTCTCGGACCTACGGCGATTCCGCTGCTCTGCGGTCTCTTCCGTAAATTCCGTTATTGCGACAGCACGGCCGCGATTCTCTCCATTATTGCCGGTTTCGCGATCTTTATCGTCAATCAGGCGGGTGTCAAATTCCATGCGGATATTGCCACGATTATGCCCACGCTGGTCGCTTTCGTCGTTTATGTCGGTGTTGGTCTGATCAACCGGTATGTCCGTAAGATCCGGGTTTCCGACACGGTCGATGAACTGCTCGACAAACTCGGCGATCCGACGCTGACCGAAGAAAATGTCAAAGCCTAAACACGAATAAGCTACTCGTTTTTAACATCTAAACTGCCTCGTTTCGGAGGAATGGCATTGCGGCCGGTCAGTTTGCTGGCTGGCCGCTATAGTTTCGGAGGACACTATGATCGACTGGACAAGCATCAAAGAACAAACCGCCAATCTGATTCAAAATGATTTCTGGCGTTACTGGCGGCAACATGATGACGAAGAATTCGGCGGCGTGCTGAATTGCATCAGTAACGACGGAGCTATGCGCATCAGCGATGACAAGTTCTCCTGGTCTCAGGGGCGTTATCTCTGGATGCTCGGCGAGCTGCTCGAGCTTAGCGAACAGGGCCTTTTAGCTGCTATCGACAAGAAAGATCTGAGAGAGTGTCTGGACCGCTGCCGCCGCTTCATCCTGGACACTTGTATTGGTCCGGATAATAAAGTGTATTATCTCTTAAATCGCAAAGGCGAGCCCCGGCCCGACGAAAGAACCGGGCGACTGGACGCCAGCATCTTTTCCGACAGTTTTATCATCATCGGCCTGTCCAATGCCGCACGAGTGACCAAAACCGGCGATGCCATGGACAAACTGAGCCTGCTATATCACTCGGTAGTGGAGCGCATTCAGAGCAAGAGCTTTCTGACCGAACCTTACCCGATACCGGAAGGTTACAGCACGCACTCCATTCCGATGATTCTGCTGAATACAAGTATCGAATACTTAAAAGCACTCCGTGCGGTTTCGCCGGAGAAGAGCGAAGAAATTGCATTTTGCCGTCGGGTGGCAGACGATTGCGCTAATAAGATTCAGCATAAGTTCCTGGATCCGAAAACAAGTCTCATGCGCGAATATCTTTCCACCGGCGAAAACTATAAGACCCGCCTGCTGGATCGCCATGTCAATCCGGGCCACACGATCGAAGACTGCTGGTTCTTAATCGAATACCATCAGGAAAACGGAACACTGGAAGAGGCTTTGCCCTGGATAGAGAAACTGGCGCAAGCCAGCTGGGCCATCGGCTGGGACCAGGAGTACGGCGGCCTGCTTCGCTTCGTCGACCGCGACGGCGGCGAACCGAAAGGAGAAACCAGCCATGATCCATTCGAAAATCTGATCCGCGATACCTGGTCGATGAAACTGTGGTGGCCGCATTCCGAAACGCTTTATACCTTCCTGCTGCTTTATCGTCTGAACGGGAACAAGAAAAACCTTCATATCTACGAAACATCGGCGGACTATATCTTCCGCACCTTCCCGGATCCCGTTCACGGCGAGTGGATTCAAATCCGCGACCGCGAAGGTAAACCCGAGGAGAAAGTGGTGGCCTTACCGGTTAAGGATCCTTTCCACATCGTGCGTAACCTCTGCCGTATTCTGCAGCTGGCGGCCGGAGTTGACTTTGGCTTCTAAAGAGGGAGGTGTGTTTCGTGTCCGAACTGAGAATCGCTGCGAGTCGTCTGGATATCACCCCGGAAAAGCCGCTTCGTCTGGCGGGCTTCGCCGATCGTAAAACAGATTATGAAAAAGTCCTGGATCCGATCGAAGCACAGATGCTTCTTCTGGAGCAGGGCGACTGCCGGGTTCTTCTGCTTGCTGCGGATTTACTGTGGTGGGGGCGCGAGCTTGGCGACCGCCTGCGGCATCGACTGGCGCAGCTTCTGCAGATTCCGGAAGATAACGTAATATTGACGGCGACACATAATCACAGCGGGCCGGCGACCGGTTCTGATTTCCTGCCGTCTCTGGAGAATCCGGATCAGGACTATCTGCGCTTTCTGGAAGACGCCGTTGTCAAAGAAGCCCCGAAGCTGCCGGCTTGTCTGCAGACAGCGAAGATGAGGATGTGGAAAGATGAAATCCGCATGAATGTTCATCGCCGTCTCATGGTCGACGGGAAAATCGAAATGGCACCGAACTTCGCGGTCGAGACGGATCATACGGCCACCGTGCTTCGCTTTTGCGATGACGAAGGCAGATCGCTCGTTCACCTGATCCACTATCCATGTCACGCCAATGTGTCAGCGGAAAACAATTTGAACGGAGACTACCCCGGGATTCTGCGCAAGCGCTTATCGGAAGTCTATCCTGATACGGTCAATATCTTCATACAAGGTGCGACGGGCGATGTGCGTCCGAGGGTGATTATCGGCGATCGTTTCGCCCGCATGGGCTATCGCGAAGCAGAAATTTTCGGGAATCGTTTCGCCGACCTTTTGCTGGCTCTGATGGAAAAGTCGGAAGGCACCCGACTGGAGGCTACTCTGAAACTTAATCGCGAAACAGCCCGTTTACCGATCGAACCCCGCTATCCCGAGCATGTACTACGCAAGCTGCTTGCCAAAGGAGCCTTCGAAGGCGAAGACGCTGTCCGGGCGGAGAAGGTTTTACTTTATCCGGAGTACGACAGCCGGCAGCTGAGCATGAAACGCCTCGATTTGTCGCCGTCTTATGCTCTGCTTACGGTGAATGCGGAACTTGTCCGGGAATACGCCGCTTACGCGCGAAGTCTCGACCCTTCGCTTCTGACCGCAGGCTATACGGACGGTATGGCAGGTTATCTCTGCACGGCGGATCAAATCGCAGAGGGCGGCTACGAGCCGGTAGAGTCGGGCCATTGGTTCACCTTGTCCGGTACTTATAAGCCCGAGATCGAAAAGATAATCAAGGATACAATCCGGCGCCTGTGTTCGAGATAAGATCATAAGAAGACGACGACATCCAAGGAGAAGATATATGTCAGCTTATTTATTCCATAACGCAAAGGTCATCACGCCGCTTGGGATCACGCCCGGAGAAGTGCTGGTCCAAGACGGCCGCATCGCAGAGATCAGCCTGCTTAGAGACGGCGAGAAACACGTTCGCCGTCTTGACGCCAACGGCGCCGAACTCGTCGATTGCGACGGTCAGTATCTCTCGCCCGGTTTTATCGAAACGCATTGCCACGGCGGCGGCGGTTACGATTTCATGGACGGTGATCTCGAGAGCATCGAACTGGCGGCCCGGTCGCATCTTCTACATGGTACGACATCCATCGTTCCGACAACGATTACATCGACCACCGAAGCGATGCTTGATACACTGAAGCTCTTTAACGAGCTTGAGCTTGAAAAACCCGGCGGACCATCGATCCTGGGTCTTCATATGGAAGGCCCCTATTTCGCCGCCAATCAAGCCGGTGCTCAGGACCCTCGCTATCTGAGAGATCCCGATCCCGAGGAGTATGAGGCCGCTTTGGCCCTGTCCGACCGTATTCTGCGCTGGTCCTTTGCCGTGGAATTGCCCGGAGGCGACGCCTTCCTGGCTCGTCTTCGCGAAAAAGGAATTGTCGCTTCGGTCGCACACTCGGACGCAAGCTGCGAAGATGTCAGACGCGCCTATGAAAACGGTCTGGCCTGTCTGACTCACTTCTATTCGGCCATGTCCACGGTCGTTCGTCGTAACGCTTATCGCGTCGCAGGCGTCGTGGAAGCCGGTTATCTGATTGATGATCTGGTCGTGGAAGTGATCGCGGACGGCCGCCATCTGCCGGCGGATCTCCTGAAGCTGATCTATAAGGTCAAAGGGGCGGATCATATCGTGCTGGTAACAGACTCCATGCGCGGTGCGGGCCTGGCCGATGGTCAGACCACGATGCTGGGGCATAAGGAACACGGTATGGAAGTCTTGATCGAAGACGGCGTGGCCAAGCTGATGGATCGCTCGGCTTTCGCAGGCAGTGTGGCCACGGCCGATCGCCTGGTTCGGACCTTCCGGGAACTGATCGGGGCACCGCTTTACGAAGTCGTTCGCATGATGACTCTTAACGCTGCGAAACTTGTAAAGGTCTCGGATCGAAAAGGCAGCATCGCCGTGGGTAAGGACGCCGATCTCTTGATCTTTGACGAGAATATCAATATCAAACGCGTCATGGCCAGAGGTATCATCATCGAGTAAAACGAATGAAATCGCCTTCGCTTAAAGGCCTCTGAGGCTTCGATCCGGTCTGAGGCGAAGGTGATTGACTTGATAGAAGATCCTGGCTGCCTGATAGATGCCGCCGTAAAGCACGGCTTGCTGTCCGAGACGGGAGTTTCGGATGCGGGTTCCTGATTTTATGCGGCATTTTATCTGTCTTTCGATCGAGGGGATTACCTCGGGCAGCGCGGCCGTCAGTCTGCTGTGCAGAATAACCGTGCTCGGATCGAGCAGACGGATGATGTTGTTGATCAGAATCGACATGTAGACCGTGAATTGCTGGACGCAGTAGATCGCATCGTTATCCAGTCTGCGATAAGCTTCCAGCATTTCCTGGAAACGGGCATCTGCTTTTCCGCTTCTTTCCCGGTACAAAGCGCGCAAAGCACGATCCGAAGCATATTGCTCGATACAGCCGTTGTTGCCGCAGGGACAGTGCAGGCCGTCCGGGATGACGACCATGTGACCGATTTCGCCGGAGAAACCCTGCTGGCCGGGATCGAGCATGCCGCCGCGAATCAGGCCGGCACCGATACCGGTATGAATGCTGATGGAGATCGAGTCGGCGGCCGGTTCGAGCAAACCGAGTTCTCCAAGGGCGCAGAGGTTAGCCTCGTTATGCAGATATACGGGGAAGGAGTAGCGCTCTTCTAGTTGTCTGGCCAGGTCCAGTCCCGCCAGATCGTAGTACGGTGTGAAAAGAATATTGTTTTCGAACACGTTGCCGTGTATGGCGATGGTGAGTCCGGCGATGTCCGGTGCCAGATAACGATCCTCGAGCACCTCTCGGCAGCGGTCCATCAGAAAGTCGACTTCATCTTCGAGGATCTGGAGTACGTCGCGTCTGCTGATATTGATCTCGCGGGAAACCGGTTCGAAGAGGAAACTGCCGTCGAGCCAGCCGGCCGTGGAAGTCATCTCGTCGGGAGTCAGGTTGATTACAAAGACTACTGCTTTCAGAGGATTTTGTTCGAGGAGGACGGGTTTTCGTCCGCCTTTCGATTCGCCGGAGCCGCTTTCCACGATCAGTTCTTCGATCAGGAGGGTGGACACGATCTCGGAGACGGAGACCTTGTTCAGGTTTGTCAGGCGCGACAATTCGGCCCGTGATACGGGTTGATGCTCCAGAATGTTCTCCATGATCAAACGTTCGTTGTGGGCGCGAACGAGTGTGGGATTACTCTTGTCCATTTGGTCCTCCTCGGTTATTTCGTCTGTGCCCATTGTAATCTATTTCAGGGTAAATTAGGAAGTAATCCCGGAAATACAGGCGGCGAAGAACTTACCGATTGCATGATTTTTACTCTTTTTAGACTAATTTAAGCAAAAAATGGCTTGACGACGTAAGATGCCGTGTTTAAAATGTGAGTAGCGTTTGTTAGAAGAGCTAACAAAGTATCGAGCTCAAGTTTGAGCCATGAAATTATGTGAAGGCGATTGATCGCGAAGGAGTTAGTATGTCAGAATATTATGCAGGTATTCCGAAGATTAAATATGAAGGCGCAGGATCCGATAATCCCTTTGCGTTTAAGTATTACAATCCGGATGAAGTAATTCAGGGTAAAACCATGCGCGAGCAGCTGAAGTTCGCGATGAGCTACTGGCACACCATGGTGGCCGGCGGTACCGACATGTTCGGTGTCAACACCATCGATAAATCCTACGGCAGCGATGATCCGATGACATCTGCCGAGAAGAAAGCTGTTGCGGCTTTCGAGCTGATGAACAAGCTGGACATCGACTATTATTGCTTCCATGACCGCGATATCGCGCCCGAAGCGTCCACGTTGAGGGAAAGCAACGAGCGTCTGGATCGTATCATCGCTCTTCTGAAGGATCTGATGAAGGATTCCGGCAAGAAGCTGCTCTGGGGTACGGCCAACTGTTTCAGCAATCCCCGTTACATGAACGGCGCGGGCACATCTCCTTCGGCCGAGGTTTTCGCCTTTGCCGCTGCGCAGATTAAGAAAGCCCTCGAAATCACCGTTGAACTCGGTGGTACGGGTTACGTCTTCTGGGGCGGTCGCGAAGGTTACGAGACCCTTCTGAATACGAATGTCGAACTCGAGCTCGAAAACATGGCCCGTCTTATGACAATGGCCCGCGATTACGGCCGTTCCATCGGCTTTACCGGAGACTTTTATATCGAGCCCAAGCCCAAAGAGCCCATGAAGCATCAGTATGACTTCGATGTGGCCACCGCTTGTAACTTCCTGCGTGCCAACGGTCTGCTCGGCGATTTCAAGATGAATGTCGAAGCCAACCACGCCACGCTGGCCGGTCATACCTTCCAGCATGAGCTGCGCATGGCCGCCGTCAACGATGCTTTCGGTTCCGTCGACGCGAACACGGGCGACTTGCTCCTGGGCTGGGATACCGATCAGTTCCCGACCAACATCTATGATACGGCTCTGGCCATGATGGAAATCCTCAATGCCGGCGGTTTCACCAACGGCGGTCTGAACTTCGACGCCAAGCCCCGCCGCGCTTCGAATACGAAGGAAGATATCTTCTATTCCTACATCAGCGGTATGGATGCCTTCGCTCTGGGTCTGCGTCTGGCCGATAAGATCAAGAATGACGGTCGTCTGGAAGGTTTCGTGGCGGACCGTTACGCCAGCTGGAACACGGGTCTGGGCGCCGATATCAGAGCCGGCAAGCTCGGTCTGGCCGATCTTGAAGCCTACGTGCTGGAGAAGGGCGATGTCGCCGCTTCGACAGGCAAGCAGGAATACCTGGAAATGACCTTGAACCAGATCATGTTTTCCTAATATAAAGATATAAAACATGCTATGATTTGATTACGAAGGATGAGAAGAACGGCTGGCTGTAAAGCCGGTCGTTCTTTTGGATTAAGGAGAGAAGAGATGGCTTTATACCTTGGTATTGATATCGGAACGTCCGGTACGAAAACAGTTCTCTACGATGAGCGCGGACAGGATCTGGCGTCGCATTTGATCGAATACCCGCTGGCACAGCCCAGGAACGGCTGGGCGGAGCAGGATCCGGAAGACTGGTGGCAGGCGGTAGTCGGTACCATTCAAGCCGTGCTCTCCAAGACTGGTGTGCCGGCAAGCGATGTACGCGGTTTGGGCTTATCCGGTCAGATGCATGGTCTGGTGATGCTAGACGAAAAAGGCGAGGTGATTCGCCCGTCCATTATCTGGGCCGATCAGAGAACGGCGGCAGAGGTCGATGATCTCAATCGTATCGTCGGCCACGAGAAAATGATCGCCATTACGGCCAATCCCGCCATCACGGGCTTCACGGCCAGCAAGATTCTCTGGGTGCGTAAGAACGAACCCGAAAACTACGAGCGCTGCCGTAAGATTTTACTGCCTAAAGATTTTATCCGCTATAAATTGACCGGCGAGTTCGCGACCGAAGTTTCGGATGCTTCCGGCATGCAGCTCCTGGATATCGGTGCCAGAGACTGGTCGGCCGAGCTCCTCGGTCTTCTGGATATCGATCGCAGTCTCCTGGCCGATGTTTATGAGTCGGTCGAGGTTAGCGGCCGTGTATCTGAAGTTGCTGCTTCTTTAACGGGACTTGCCGCAGGTACGGCGGTTGTCGGCGGAGCGGGCGATAACGCGGCCGCGGCGATCGGAACAGGCGTCGTGACCGAAGGTAAAGCCTTTACGACGATCGGTACTTCGGGTGTTATCTTCGCTCATACAAACGAGATGCACATCGATCCGAAGGGCCGTGTCCATACCTTCTGTGCGGCGGTTCCCGGAGCCTGGCATGTTATGAGCGTGACGCAGGCGGCGGGTTTGTCGCTGAAATGGTTCAGAGACGAATTCTGTAAGGATCTGGCTCCCGTGGCCGAAAAAAAGGGCTTGCCTCTTTATGCTTACATGGACCGGCTGGCAGCCGGAGTTCCGATCGGATCGGAGCGTCTTTTGTACTTGCCTTATCTGATGGGCGAGCGTACGCCCTGGCTCGATGCGGATGCCAGAGGTGTCTTCTTCGGATTGTCGGCCATGCACCGGCAAGCTCATCTCATCCGAGCCATTATGGAAGGTGTTTCTTTCTCGCAGCTCGACGGTCTGGAAATCATGCGCGGCATGGGTCTGGAAGTCGCTGATATGAGAGCGACGGGCGGCGGCGCAAGTCCGTTCTGGCGTCAGATGCTAGCCGATGTCTATAACGTACCGGTGGCCGCACTTGCCAACAGCGGCGGCGGAACGCTGGGTGTAGCTCTGCTGGCGATGGCCGGTACCGGTGCATACTCTTCGATTCAGGAAGCCTGCGAGGCGACCGTCAAGCTCGGTCATGCAAGCAAACCCGTCGAGGCGGATTCCGCGGCTTATCAGAAGGCATACGAGGTTTACCGTATGCTGTATCCGAATCTCAAGGACAGCTATAAGGCCCTGGCCGGTATCTGATCCGGATGTTTTCACAAACTTAGCACTAAAACAACAAGAGGTCTCGCTTTAGGCGGGGCCTTATTTATTGCCGGCAGATGTTTTGCTATATGTAAAATCACCTGCTCTATTGGCAAGCACGAATGCGATTGATACCATTAGATTATCTTTGGTATAAGCGTTTCTTGGCCTCTGAATCTTCTTTAGATTCAGAATGGATTTGGGAGGCAATGTACGACATGTATGACATGACTGCTTACTTGGAAACGATTCACAAGGTGATCGAAAACGGTCCCTATAAGGCGAACTGGGCTTCGCTTTCACGGTATCAGGTGCCGAAGTGGTATCAAAATGCCAAGTTCGGTATTTTCATCCATTGGGGTGTTTACAGCGTGCCGGCTTTTGCAAACGAGTGGTATCCGCGAAGCATGTATATCAAAGGAACGCGTGAATACGAACATCATCTTCAAACCTATGGAAAACACGTCGATTTCGGCTATAAGAATTTCATCCCGATGTTTACGGCCGACTCCTTCGATCCGGACGAATGGGCCGCTTTATTCGAGCAGGCAGGTGCGAAATACGTTGTTCCTGTAGCCGAACATCACGATGGCTTTCAGATGTACAAGAGCCGGATTTCGGAGTGGAACGCTTACGAAAAAGGACCGAAGAGAGACGTGCTGGGCGAACTGAGCGAAAGTTGCCAAAAGCGCGGACTCGAGATCGGGGCATCATCGCACCGCATCGAGCATTGGTTCTTCATGGGGCACGGAAAAGACTTCGACAGTGATATCAAAGAACCGCTTCAAAGGGGCGATTTCTACTGGCCGGCCATGCCCGAGCCCGATCACCAGGATCTTTTCAGCAAACCCGAACCGTCTGAAGAGTTTCTTGAGGACTGGCTTGTTCGCTGCTGCGAGATCGTAGATCAATACCACCCGAAAATCGTATACTTCGACTGGTGGATCCAGCATTCCGCCGCCCGTCCTTATCTCATGAAATTCGCCGCATACTACTATAACCGTGCCGCCGAACGGGGCAGCGAAGCCGTGATCAACTACAAGCACGATGCCTTCCTCTTCGGGACGGCCGTTCCCGATGTAGAACGAGGCCAGTTTGCTTATGTGAAACCTTATTTCTGGCAGACGGATACGGCGATTGCGCTAAACTCCTGGTGCTATACGGAAAACAACGACTATCGTCCGGCAGAAGATATCATCTGCGATCTCGTGGATATCGTGAGTAAGAATGGTTGTTTACTGCTCAACGTGGGCCCGAAATCAGACGGCACCATATCGGATGAAGAAAAAGCCGTCTTGCTTGAGATCGGTAACTGGCTGAAGATTAACGGCGAAGCGATCTATGAGTCGTCTATCTGGCGAAGCTACGGAGAAGGTCCGACCGAGATCGTCGAAGGTCAGTTTACCGACGGTATCAGGAAAAACTTCACATCGAAGGATTTTCGTTTCACCACGGCCCGGGGAAAGCTCTACGCCACCGCGCTAAAGTGCAGCGAATCCGGCGAATACACGATATTATCCCTCGGTGAAAAGGATGCTTCCAGGCAGGCGAACTTCCACGGTATCATACGGGATGTCGAGGTCCTTGGCTTTGACGAGAAACCCTGCTGGCATCGCGACGAAAACGGACTTCATATCAAGACTAATATGAGAAGCAAGCAAGCGGTCGTATTCAAAATCAGTTTAGCTTGAAGCGAAGATCAGAAGCACTTACAGTCGAGGAGGACGAATGCATGAGCCTTGGACATCGGGTACGCGAATCATTTGGGAAAGCTTTTCGTTTCAGCAGCAAGCACGGTCTGAGCACGAAGGAAAAGTGGCGTGTCTCGCTGCCCGGTCCGGCCCTGTCGATCGGCAGCGTCCTGATTCATAACGTCTTTATAAAACTCTATACCGATGTGATCGGTCTTTCTCCCGAGTATGTCGGCTGGGTATATGTAATCTATAACATCTGGAATGCGATAAACGATCCGCTGCTGGGTGCCTGGATCGATAAGATGCGGGTAAGACCCGGGCGCAACAAGTATATCTATCTGATGCGGGTTACGATCCCTTTCATGGTGATATCTTCCTTTCTGATGATTCTATCCGGTCCGAGCTGGAGTCAGTGGCTGATCTTTGCCGTTTATACGCTGGAGCTCTTTATCTACGATACGGCTGCGACTGCCTACAGCGTGGCCTATGCCTCTTATACCTTGATTGTCGCACCGACCAAGGAAGAACGTGTCGATGTGAATATCATCACCAACTATATCTCTCAGGCGATGAGCTTCGTGATCACCTTGATCCCGACCCTTCTGCTTGTCGGCGACGGCAGGCGGGAGATTATCATCCCGGTCTTTACAGTCGTGATCCTGCTGGAGACGGTCTTTTTCATCTGGGCGCTTCGCGGTTTGCCGGATACGAGCGAAATGGAAAAAACGGTGCTTTCGCAACAGCTGACCTGGCATCAGATCTGGAAAGAATCATGGAGTATCATCCGGACCAGAGCCTTTTTGACTTACGTGATTTTCTCGAGTCTTGTTCTGGGACCGATCCGTTTTTATTTCACCCCTTTCCTCTACTATATGGACCATGTTCTGCGAGTCGACGGCATGACGGCGACCATCATCGATGTTACGACGCATGTAGGCGTATTACTGCTGTTGCCTATGATAGGAAGGCTGGCTCGAAGGATCGGGACGAAGCACAGCGTCTACGGCGGCATCGTTCCGGCCCTGCTTGGTTATTCAATCATTTTCTTGACGCGATCGGCCCCGGTCGCCTGGGTGGGATATTACTTCATTGTTCTGACGGTCAACTACCTCGGAACGGTTACCTCGCCCATGGGAGCGCTTGTGATTGATGACGACGAGAGGAGGACCGGTATCCGAAAAACCGGTCTTTACAACGGACTCTTCGCTTTATTTGTCACGGCATTTTCTGGACTCCAAACCGTGATTTTTACGGGGATTATTTCGGCTTTCGGCTACGACGGGACCCAGAGAATCCAAAGCGAGTCCGCTGTTTTAGGTATTCGCATCGCCACGGCTGTTGTACCTCTGGCCGCCTATATCATCGGCTTGATTCCGATTAAGCTATATCCCTTTGACAAGGCAGAGGAAGAAGCGATCTCGAACTTCAGCAATAACGCCAGACGAGGCACAAGCGAGGTCTTAGATACCATAAAGGAGTAAAAAGTGAAAAAAGAAAAATCAGATAACAAAAATCATGCTCTTCGCATCGAAGGAAAAAGAATCGTCGACGAACAGGGGCGTCACACGATCCTGCGCGGCATCAATCTGGTCTGTAAGAAAAAAGAACTGGGCTATGTAACAGCTTGCGACGAGAGTTTATTCGCGAAGTTTAGAGCTTCAGGCTTTAACGTCATACGGCTTGGTCTCCAATGGGACGGCGTCGAACCCGAGCCGGGTGTTTACGATGATTCATATCTGGCTAAAATCAGACAACAGGCAAAGTGGGCCGCAGACAACGGCCTCTACGTATTTTTGGACATGCATCAGGATCTTTACGGGATCAAGTTCGGTGACGGTGCCCCTCTTTGGGCTACGCTGGACGACGGTCTGCCGCACAGCAGCGGGGATCTTTGGTCCGATGCATATCTGAAGAGCGATGCGATCTCGGCATCTTTCGATGCTTTCTGGGAGAATCGGCTCTGCGCGGACGGAGTCGGTCTGCAGGATCATTTCCTCTTGATGTGGCTGCATGTGGCAGAATTTTTCAAGGATTGTCCCAATGTGATCGGTTACGATCTTTTCAACGAGCCATATCCCGGAATGGAAGGCCGCCTGATTTTCGAGAAGATGGGCGAAGGCGTGGCTATGGCACTAGCTGCTTCGGGAAACGAGGAAGCGGCAGAAATCAGCGAGACAGACGGTCTGGACAGCTGGACAAACGAAGAGAGCAAGCTGGATCTTTTATCGCTGCTGGAGGATATGACGCTTTACGACCAACTGGCTAAATATAGCAGCGAAGCTTCGCAGGCCTTCGAAAAGACACGACTGCAGGCGTTTTATGACAAACTCTGTCCTACGCTGAAAAAGGCCTGCCCGGATTGGCTTTGTTTCCAGGAAGCCTCTTATTTTACCAATCTGGGAATTCCCACAGGGGTTCGACCGGTCGCGGGTGTTTCCACGATTTTTGCTCCGCATGGTTATGATCTGGTTGTGGACACCGAACACTATGAAGCGTATTCGAAGGATCGCGTTCGCTATATCTTCGAGGCCCATCGAAAGGTTCAGGATGCTCTTGGCATTCCCGTCTTGATCGGCGAATGGGGAGCTTTTTCGCCTGTTCCCGTTACCGCGGATCTGGCGAAACAGATTCTGGATATATTCGATGAAAACCTCTGGAGTCACAGTTACTGGTGCTGGGACCATGATGCGGATCTGGCGCCTTACTGGTCGCAGCTGAAACGCCCTTATGCCAAATCGGTATCAGGCGAGATTCTCGCGATGATATCAGAAGAAGAGCGTTTTGAACTCTCGCTGGATGCGGAGGCTGGCGAAAGCATAATCCACCATCTGGCGGCGAAGCGGTTATCCTCTGATAAGATTCATGTTGAAGGCTTTAGTGCGAAAATTGACATTCAGCCTTACGGAAAAGACGGGGACGGCGGTCAGATCGTTTTAACACACGAAAGCGGAAAAGGCATCATTCGCATCAACGTATAACAGAGTCTTCCCCGACAACGGCCAGGCGGCAATAGTCATCGTTCCAGAGCTGAACTTCAATATAGCGACAGTCTTTATCGATCCGGTCGAGATATTCGTCAAGACTGCCTTCAAAGCGACAAATCTTGTCCAGAAGGCAGTCTTTCGTTACCATGTGTAATTCTTTTTTCTTTTCCAGGGTTGACATGCTGTCGCCGAAGGTAAAACTGATATACTCTGACGGAATCGGCGCGAGAGGAATTCTCGTTATTTTCCCCTTGTCAAACCAGCCGTGCAAGTATTTACTGCCCCCGAGAACAAAGGACAGGGGATGCAGGCAAAGAGGCCTGCCGCCGAGCGTCTTGAATTTCTCGTATAAGATCCGATCGGTTTCGAGGCGCTTCGGGTAATAGTTATGAAAATCGGCGAAGCGGTAAAAGGCAGTCGTCATGCTGTTTTTTTCTGCCAATTGCCTGGCTGTTCGAAAGGCTTCTTCCTGCGGCAGACGCATGATGTTTTGAAGCGGCGTACAGCTTTCGTGAGCGTAATTGACGATGTAAAGCTCGTTGATGTCGATCATAGGCAGCAGTCCGGTCAGGCATTCTCCAGTTCCCGGATGATGATTTTCTTCATCTGCATCATGGCTTGAATCCGGGCATCGGTCTGAAGCAGTTCACCCATATTATAGGGCACGATCTGCCAGGAAAGACCGAATTTGTCCTTGACCCAGCCGCATTGCTCCGCTTCTTTCACATGTGACAATTTTTCCCAGTAGTAATCGATTTCTTCCTGGTCTTCGCATTCGATTATGAAGGATATCGCTTCGTTGAAACGGAAGACCGGTCCGCCGTCCAGCCCCGTAAACTTTTGGCCGTTGAGCTTAAACTCGGCCGTGATGATTTTTCCGCTCATCCCCTCGAAATGCTCGCTCAGGTTCTCGTCCGGGTAACGTTGCAGCGACAGAATTTCAGAGTCGGGAAATACGCTGACATAGTAGTTGATCGCTTCTTCGCAGTTATTGTCGGCAAACCAAAAGGACGGTGTTAAGTTTTTCATTTTGCACTCCTTATTGGCATCTGTATGAATCAAATCTCAAGCGTACAGTTTCAGTATAAACACTGTGCTTGTTCGTTTCTGATCATATGAGCCGTATCGCGTACAATAAGTGTAGACAAAATATGGCCAAGGAAGATCAAGAGGTACGGTTCATGGAAGCTTTGAGGAAGAAAAATCCCGCCGTCATTCATCTGGCACTTTTACTATGCTTTGTCATTGCTTTGATCTGGTCGCTGATCCGCCCGTATAACCTGCTGTTTTGGCTGATGCAGGCTCTGGCGGCGTTGTTAATTGTTCTGACTCTGTCCGTCACCTACCGGAAATTCAGATTTACCACTTTTGTATATGTTATGGTTTTACTGCATGTGATAATTCTCTTGATCGGTGCCCGCTATACCTACTCGCGTAATCCCTTCTTTAACATGCTGATGACAAGATTCTCGCTCGAACGAAATTACTATGATCGCGTCGGGCATTTCGCTCAGGGATTTGTTCCTGCATTTATCATCAAGGAATATCTTCTCAGAAGCAAAACCGTAAAAAAAGGGAAGATGCTCTCGCTTATCGTGCTGATGGTATGCCTTGGGATCAGCGCTTTATATGAACTGCTGGAACTGCTGGCGGCATTTATACTTGGCTTGCCTGCCGAAGTCGTCATGGGTTTTCAAGGTGATCTCTGGGACAGTCATTGGGACATGCTGATGGCCCTGATCGGCGCGAGCGCGGCGCTGCTCGTCTTCGCACCGATGCATGACCGATATATTGCCGGTATTTCTCCTGATACTAACCATGCTTAATCCGGCTGTTTAGCATCTGATGTAACGGCGCTTGAAACCCAGCCGGTTTTGCTTGATGGCTTTCTCGATATCTTCATAAGGATTCAAAACCTCGGGCTTCTTATGTTCGCGAGGGACAGTCATGCTGCCGAGTGCTTTTGCCGTCCGGATGGCTTGTTCGTGCAGAGGAGAAAAGGAAGTAGCCACAGTGTAGATAAAGTAGCTCATGGCCTTTTTCACCTGATACGGTGCATTCTCGATTTCCGTTTGAACGCGTTTTAGCATCGAGCTGATCTTGAGCGGGTCGAATTCGCTGTCCGGTCGGCTGCCCAGCATCCAGCAGTAACAGCTCCAGGCGGCCGATTGTCTGGCAGGATCGGAACTGTTGATCCAGAGATCGGAAATGGTCTGCCCGAGTTCGGATTCGGAGAGCGTGACCGCTACGACATAATCGGAGATCATGTAGAAATATGCATTGTCTATCCAGCGTTCGTAGTCGGCTTTTGTCATTGATTTCGAGTCTGCTATCACCCCGGCGAAGTACATGGCATCATAGTTTCCCGTCGCATAAAGTTCCTCGGCAAGCGCCTGGTTGATCTTGATTTCGCGCGACATAGGTTTCATCGCTCCGGTCGCCACGCCGAAGAACGGCTCTTTCGCCCCGTTCGATTGATATCGTTTCTTCATCATCGGTGTTGCGAGGCGTTCCAGTTCGCTCATGACCGCGGTTTTATCCATATAATGTCTCCTTTATATATATTCACTTGGTCGGGACTCATCGTC
>JBNRMJ010000021.1:0-67810 GCA_050309435.1 Fastidiosipilaceae bacterium | reverse complement strand
TCTGCCAGCTTGCCATACTGCACTTCCATTAAATTATCACTGTCACGCGATTGTGTCCTTTTGACAGAGCGTAAATATCATGCAGATACTTTTTTCCGTGGAATTCCTCGTAATACTGTTCTCCCGTCTTTTCAAAGCCAAGCTTTTCTACTGTCTTTTGCTTTTCAGCTATAACTATACAGCTCAGGTATCCCTTGATTCCCGAATGTTAAATAAAATTATACATCCAGGGCATATGATTTGATAGGATTCCTACTAATTATTGCTCGGCCAGTTTTCAGATCAGGTCACACACTCTATCTATGAAATAAGACGTCTGACCAGGGATAGGAACTAATGACAGCTTATTCAGTTCTGCTTCAACAGCATCACTTAACTGATACACAGATTCCTTCCGGGGACCGGAAATCCTAAATAAATGAAGAACGTTTAGAAATCAGCTTAGAAAAAGATAGGGGTCGGAATTTCGGCCCCTATTTTTTTCTGTTTTTTTCGTTGTTTATTGAATATCTTTCGTGAAGAGAGCGTAACGGCGGGTTTCGGAAATTTCCTGTCTGGCATATGAACCGCTGACTTTATCGCCGGCGATCAAAGCGCCGACCAGCGAAGATTTTCGCCGGTCTATCTCGACGGAAAAATCGGTGATGAGGGCTGAAGCCAACCCGAGATGTTCCTTTTCCACGCCCAGATATAATAAGACGACCCGTTTAAAGAGGCGTTTCGAAAAGATCGCCATGATCTTATCTTTCATGCTTCGCGAAGCATCGAGCTTCGTGCCGTAATCCGGCAGTGCTATCAGAAAGCCAACCGTTTTTCCCTCGTAGCGTCCGATGCGAATGAGTTTATAGTCGGCGATCAGCGGCAAGCCTTGAAAGAGTCGGGAGAACTGATCTTCGCGGATAGCCTGAAAGGCCGGGAAGTCGGCAAATAGATTCATGATCAAGCGATAGACATCGCCCAGAAGAGCTTTTGTTTCTATTCGTTTCGGACGGCGGATCTCATAACCTTCCTCCAGGAAACGACTCAGACGTTTTCTCATCTGCGGCGTTACAACCGCGCCTTTCGGGTAGATATTCGAGCGATAGACTTCCAGAATCTTGTAAGAAGACGTCAGAAACAACTCGGGGTAGTTAGCGGGATTGCGTGGCTCTCCATAGTACGGTTTGGCATCGAAATGATCGATCTTAAAGCGATAACCCAGCCAAAAGCTGCCGTTGACCGGACCGATCAGGCGTTTTCGACCGAGTGCTCCGGCTTTTTCTTCGACATAGGCTGTGAGATCTTTGATATCGGAAAGCTCGGGTCTGGCGGAAAAACAACCGAAATAGGCATCGTCGCTGTCTTTTAACAGTATTAAAGCAATACGGGCCAGACAATTGTCTAATGACAAGGTTTCGTCCTTTAATAAGAGATAAGCCTGAAACTCCATCGTATCCGAAAGAACATGGGTTCCGGCTATGAGCGAGGCTGTGTCGTTTCGGTCTTCGTTACAGGCGTATTCCGGATACAAGCGCTCCAGCTGTCCGGGGAAGTCCAGAAATATTTCGCGAGATATTTCTGTCTGAACCTTGATGATCATATATCTTTGTTATCCTTCCTCTCCAGAATACGAATCCGCCCGCTTGTACCGTCTACCTCGATTAGGTCGCCGTCGCTTAATATTGCGGTGGCGTTTTTGACTCCGACAACCGATGGCAAGCCCAGCTCTCTGGATATGATAGCCGTATGGGATAAAACGGAGCCTCTTTCCGCTACGATGCCGCCGGCTTGAAGCATCAGGTAAACCCAACCGGGATCCGTACTTTTGGTCACGAGTATTTTTCCCTTTATATCGCTTGCTGCCGCTGCGTTGTATACGAGTTTGACTTCGCCTCGAACCAGGCCCGGCGAGGAGGGAGTCCCGCCCAGCTCGTTTATTATACCGTCAAATTCCGTCATATCTAAAAGTTCGGCCGTCTTCTCGTTCGAAAATGCCCGGTCTTGAAAAATCAGTCTGCCGTAAGCCGGTAAATCACAATAGATAAGATATCGGGCTTTCTGCCGGAGAATTGCCTTTCGAGGCTCCTTTGTCCCTTGGAAAGCGGCAAAAACATCATCAATCGAAAGATAAAAAACATCCGTCTTATCATCGATGATGCCACGCTCGAAAAGTTCTCCGCCCAGGCGTGTGAACATGGATCTGACAATGCCGTAGACTCTTGTGCGAAGCAATCGGGATTCTTCTCGTCTCGAGATGGCAGCCTCGGCTCTGGCATGAAGCCTTCTTAAATCCGGATGCAAGTCTTCATTTGCGTTCTCGTTTTCGTAATCCGGGAGCTTCTCGGGTGCGGCGAGCAGTGCCGAGAAAAAGAGCGAGGGATTGCTTCGTTGCGTGGGACGTTCGAGTTTCAGTTCCTCGATGCTGCGATCTCCGTAGAAATCGATGTGTTCGTTCATCTGCTTAATCAGGCGGCGCGCGTCGTCACTCTGAAGGGCAAGATGGTTACCGGATAAAATCAGGCGGGCTTCGTTATCGTTCGTCGCGGCCTTCTCGAGTAAAAGCGGATCCAATATATCAATCTTCTTTCGAATCGAACTTAGACTTCGCACGGGCTTCATACTCGCCAGAGCGGAAAATCCCGAGAGCAGTTTGTTTGTATCTTTTATCCCGTATACGGCGGCTTTCTTCTTCAGCCGTCCGCTGTATAACATGGCCGCCAGATCGTTGATCAAGGTGATGTCCCAGTTCGCCAGGAGAGTTTCCGCGATTCTGTTAAAAAACATTTCATAGAGTTCGGGAACGAAGCTGCGACTCTCGAGCCGGCGGTATTCCAAATCGATTTGCCGGACATCGGAGGCAAGCTTTTCGTATAAGCGATCGATTTTCTGTACGCTGCGAAGCAGGCGAATTACCATCCCAAAACGGGCAAAGGGAGCGATCAGAGCAGCGTCTTCCATGTCCATTGTTTTCTCGATGCCCATCATCTCGCGCCAAACCGGCAGGATACGCTTTTGAAAGGGTAAATGCCGCAATAGCAGAAGCCAGTTATTGAGTTGATAATAAGCGCGACCGTTTCGGGAGAAAACCATATTGGCCGCGATATCATCCAGCCGCTGAGCGACGGATGCAGGCGGATGGGGAAGGAGCCGCTTGATCAGACCGCTGAAAACCCCGTGATAAGCCCGATGGTAAAAGTCCGTTGATAAAGGCAGCGACAAGCCCGGATAACTTTCCACGATATTACTATTGTCGAGGATGGTGCCGGGCGATACGAAGGAGCGACGGTCCAGCGTGGTGATCGGCCTCATCTGCAGGAGGAAGATCTCGCCGCTTTGATTTATGGCCAGTTCCAGATCCAGGGCCGGACCGAAGTCTGCCTCGATTCGGTCTGCCATTGTCCAGATGGACATTAATACATCGTGCCCGAGCAGGTCAAGTCCGTACGGGTTTTCATAATAACCGCTGCCTTCTGTGGCATGCCGGTAGTAATTGACCGCAGGAATCCTGTCTTCCACGAGCAGTGTTCCCCGACCTTCGCCCGCTACCAGAACCCGTTCGTTGAGAAGGCCGTCGGGATTGGAAGTGAAGAGTATAGCCGAATGACTCAGGTCTTCGACCATGGCCTGGATGATCAAATCGAGACCCGGACCGGAGCCTTCATTCAAAGATCTCTGTTTTTCCCGGTAGAAACGAAGGGTGTCGTTACCTGCGGCCTGCCAGCAGCGATACAGCGCTTCGGGCAGATCTTTTTCCTCCACATCCAGCATACTGTGATAAAGACCCGCCAAGCTGCTTTCTCTACCATCCTCTGCCAAAGCGGAAGAACGTACGGCAAAGAGCGACTGCGAGGAGAAGAAATCTGCCTCGCTTCTGCGGTATGTCTCCATCAGCTGCACGAATCCGCCGATGCCCTCCCGGGCGCTAAGCTCAAGCTCGGAAGCCGGTATGACGAAAAAGGGCGGGACCGGATAAGCAGCGTCTTTCAGCAGTCTGAGATTTTTTGCTTTTGGAGTGACGATTGCTTCGTTCATAGGCTCACCTTAATGGAAATTAAATGTAATGCGATACCGAGCACCACGCCAACTTCCGTACGGTAGATATAGCGCTCCATCATTTTTCCGTAATCAAAACGGCTCGGGTCGGCGATGAAGCGCATGCTTTTCCACAATTGATACAGCGTGTTCAGTAAGAGTAGAAGCGAGAAGAGCAGGTTAATGCGCCATAGTAGAATCAAATTGGTAAGCAAATCCAGAATAACCGCGATGCATACGAGGCCTACCGATTGGCGAATACCCATGACTTTCGAATACGTGGTGTACTCTGTCTCTTTTTCCGGAGCGCGAATTTTTCTGGATACTTCCCAAAAGAGCACCGGAAAATACATCGTGAAAGCGACAAGAATACTCTGCCAGCTGATCAAGGGCAAGTCGTACTTAAAAGCGACAAAGGAAATAACATAAAAGTTGAGCACGAACTGGACCGGGTTATGGGTCACGAGCGCCAGAATCAAATTCGGCTGAATCCGATGTCGTTGAAAAAACCAAAACGACATCAAGGCCCCGTAGATAAACAGGAGCAAAAACCAAACAATGTTCTGCATGTATAAAAGATTCAAAGAAAAGCAAAGCGCGATCAAAACAGCAATCAGAGCGATCAGATCGAACTTTAAAACCCGACCCGCGGGTAAAGACCGTTCCGGAAAATTTATCTGATCCGTTTTAAAGTCTTTGAAATCATCCGCAATTCGTAAGAGTAAAAGAAAAGAAAAGATTGTAACGACACCGATGACTTCGCGCCGGTCGAAGTCAAATATCTTAACATCATGATTCAAAAGCAGGAGAAAATAGACCTGAAGGAAAATTAGTAAAGAGACAAAAAGCCTGGATAAGGGGGGATACATTTCTCTAAGGTAAATGCCGATGCGTCTGATCATAAAGAACTGCTTTCCCTGACGTAAAGACGCGTGGCTGCATGGCCGATACCTTCGCCGATCTGCACTTTTGTTTCGATGCCCTTCTTACCGGCGGCCATGATATCTTCGTCCACTTCCAGACGTCCGGTCGGGAAGAGAAGGACAATCGTCGATCCGCCGGGTTCAAACCAGCCTTTTTCATCGCCGCGTTTCGCTGCGAAACGTTCGTGATTTACGATACTGCCGATCGTCAACGCCCCGACTTCGATCATGGCAACTCGTCCGAAATGTTTCGTATTCAGATAGCTGACAACCCGGCTGTTTTCGCGAAGCACCGCGACTTTTCCGTCAGACACAGGCCCGACTGTATGAAGGCGTCCCGGAATCCTTTTCGCAATCCCTTCGAGCACGCAGTCGTCGAAGTAGTAATAACGATGGCAATCGCCTACCGTTAAACGAAAAATCAAAGCAAAGCCCCACAAGTAGTTCATGACTCCGTTTGTGTCGCCTAGCAGTTCGCTTAACGAATAAGTAAAACCTTTCAGATGAAAATCCGCGTCTTCGTCGATCGGAACAACCGTAAGCCGGGCGTCGGCCGGGCTGGGCAGGCGATAGGGATCGCTAACCCAGGGACGGGCTTCGGCTTTCGGCTCGCGGATGAAAAAATCGGTAAAAGACGTCCATTTCCTATCGACAAAATCTTCGGTATGAATTTGATTGGCTTCAATAAAAGCAGGAATGAGGTCTGCGGACGAAGGGCGACGCATCCGCTTTCCATAACGTCTGCTGTAAGACGGCCGCACGATCCGGCTGTCTCTGAGCAGGCGACCCAGAGGCCGGGAATAAAGCCAGTTCAGTTTCTTGAATTCGTAAACGGCTTCTTCTCTTATTTGCCCTGTTTTTCTATCTAAGTATAAAGCCATATCAGCACCTCGGCATTCTGCTTTAAATTAAGAACAATACGATTCCGCTGACTACCGCCAGCGTAGGGAAGATGATGTAGGCTGCCCCGCGCGGCTTCGGTACAGGTATATCAAGAATAAAGAAAATTGCCGTTAGTGCAAGTACCATTGACATTACGGGCAGGAGAAAAGCGGGTAAAAAGACTTGCAACAAGAGCCAGGACCACGGCAGGATCAAAGCCGCATAAGTAACGGGTAGTCCTCTGTAGCGGGAATTTCCTTTGCTTTCTTTTTGACTGTGGACGTTGAAGTAAGCCAGACGCTGGATCGCGGCAAAGGCATAGAAGAACAAGAGAATCAGATCCGGTACGTGCTTGAAACCCAGGTGTATATATAACGATAGAGGCAAGGCGACAAACGAAATCATATCAGCCAATGAGTCCAGGTGAATACCGAAAACTTTCTCGTTCTCGTTTCTCTCTATCCTTCTGGCGACGACGCCGTCGAAAAGATCGATGATGCCGGCTGTCATCAGAGCCGCAATCACAAGTTTAGTATGACCGCGGAAGGCCGAAATCATGCCTCCGACGGACACGGCTGTTCCCAGAAAAGTCAGCCAGACAGAGGCATTGTAATAACCGATGATCATCTTGTACCTCTTTCATCCGTAGCGATCTGCCAAATCTGCCCGCCTGCTCCGTCAATCAGGATTTCGTCGCCGTCTGTGATGAGGCTCATGGCATTCGTCGCGCCGACGATGCAGGGGATGTTGTACTCGCGAGACACAATCGCCGCATGACTGAGGACGCCGCCATATTCCGTTACGATACCGGCGAGAATGGCAAATTTCACGGTCCATCCCGTGTCGGTAAAACGCGTGACCAAAATATCTCCTTCTTCCAGACGATCGATTTCAGCTTGCGAACGTATCACCCTGGCCCTCCCTCGAACGCGTCCGCTGCCGGCAGGAATCCCCCGGAGGAGCAGTTTTTCGCCGGGGCCGATGCTGCCGTTTCTGTCGAAAGCAAAATGGCCGCTTTCGTTTTTCAAAACCGCTGCAGGGATTTCATTGTCGCCGAGATAATTGCGATAGGCATCGTAGTAGACAAGAGCTTCCCGAACCATCCCCCTCAGATCCGAAGCCTCGATCTCGCCGCTAAGGTACTGCCGAATCTGCCCGATCTTGAGTTGCCAGATATCTTCTTCGTGTTCCAGCACGCCGGCTGCATGGAAACGCGTGGCCAGCAGGAGGGCTGCTCTACGGATCAGATCGTAGGAGCGGGTGGAAATATCTCTGAATTCTTCCCGCCACCAGAGTAAGGCTCGCATGCGTTCGATCTTCCGCTCGATTTTCTCTGTCTTTTTTCGACCGAGTCTTGTTTCGAGCGAATCGCGTGCCTGATCGTAGGCGGCACGGGAAGCCTCCTTATCGGCCTCGGGACTGAGCTCGTCCGGCCAGTTGATCATTGTCTTGAGCTGTCCGATGATCAACTCGGCTTCTTCTGAGAAGTTCGGACGGCTAACATCCAGCTCTTTGGTGGAGTGGTAGCCGTATGCTTCAAACCAGAGCTCGAGGTCTCGAATAATCTCGTGATCTTCCCTCTTCTCCTTATATATATAGGACAGTTCGTTTACCGATGCCTCCTGCCAGAAGCGGAGTGTATCCGAATTCTCACGGATCTTTCGGGAGAGAGCCCATAAGTCGTAAAAGGGCAGAAGGTGAGACACTTCTTCCAGGCCGCCGAGCAGGCTTAGATACGCGGCCCGGTCCATTTGCTTCAGGAGGCTGTCTCGAATTCGGATTTGATGGATTGTATTCAAGAAGATCTGGCGAAAGTAACTGCCTTCGCAGCTTAAATAACAATCGTAATGAATTTTCGTCCATACGTCGGCGATCTCTTCGAGTCCGCTGTCGCGTTCGAGCTGATCCAGGCGGCTGTGATAATCTTTGATTTTGGCCAGAAGAGCCGATCGAAGCTCCTGAGACTCGGCTTCTCGTTTTTTCAGCAGTTTGTTCTGCGCCAGGGCAATCGGCAGGAAGGCAAGGATATTTTTCGCTGTGACGGGCGTCGTCTCACCGTCTCCGTCATAAGAACCGCCGATACCCAAATCCGTATCAAAAGCCCGTTCGCTATAACCCGGCACCTTTTTCATCGCGGCTTTAACGATGTCAAGGTTCCAGTAAGGCCGGCCGAAATACATGCGGGCATAATCGCCGCCGGGCGGGGGATTGATTAATTTACCTTCGCGAAGAAAAGACGCGAGACTGCTTTCCCAGGCCGTTTCGTAAAGGCTCCACATATACTGCCGGCAGACCTCTGCCGAGACGCCGCCGTCCTTGAAATCCGCCGTGGTCCACTGACCCCTGATGCCTTCGTAGCGAAAGCGGGTAATCGCCCGTGCCTGGAGAAACATAACCCGGCCGTTTTCATCCCAGGCAAACTCGATATCCAGCGGATAACCGAAGAGACGGGCGACTTGCAGTGCCTGTCTTCTCAGATCGAGCAGATTTTGAATCGTTATATCGAGCATGGCCGCTTCATGGAAATCCGCTTCGGATAGTAACTCAAACCAGGGCAGGTCAAGCGATAAAGGTCTGATCTTTCCGGAAACGAGATCTTCCGCCGTACCTTTCGCAATTTCGAGAGCCATAACCCGGTCTTCTCCCCGGATGGGATGAGCGGTGAAGAGGACGCCGGCGGCCCGTGCATCGACCATTTCCTGTATGATGACGGCCATCGACAAATCGGAGATATGAAAACTGTTTTTAAGTCCGGCGAGGTAAGATAGACTCCGTTCGCCAAAAAGCGAGCGGTAGCACTGCCGAATAGCTTTCGTGATCGCCGAGATGCCGCGAAGTCTCAGGAGGCTGTCGTACTGACCGGCGAAACTCTGATCCCGGGAATCTTCGAGCGTGGCACTGCTGCGCACGGCATAAGCTTTCCACGGATCCAGCAGGCGGGATAGATCTACGGCAAGTTCCGACGAAAAATGATAATGATCAAATAGAGCCAGAAGTCTTTTACTCCCGGACGCTATAGTATCAGCTGTCAGATCGGCGAGGATTTCGTTGATCGGACCGAACAAGCCGCTTCTTTCCATTTCGGCCAGGAAAGTACGACTGTCCAGAATGATTCCCGAAGGAAGCGAAAAACCGCCGTTTATCAGACGAACCAGCGACAATGCCTTCCCGCCGAGGAAGTCTCCGTGTTCGTCAAGATCAATCGGATAAGAAGAAGAGAGACGATGAATCATAAAATTCCTTTCCGGCTATCGCTTTTCCGAACGAAGTCCGGCAAGCTTGAGCAGCAGATTTAACAAGAGATGAATCGCCGCACCGAGTAATACATAGGCTATGAAAAAAGCAAAGGACATCGGATATACGAAGGCCAAAAGCAAAACGCAGCCAATGACGGAATCGGCCTGATCCAGGAAAATGAGCAGATAGCGTAAGTTGCTGTCTGCCGTCTGTCCCGGTTTGATATCCAGTCGTCGTTTCAAAAAACTGTTGGGTAATTCAAAGAGGGCATAAGCCAGGCCCAGCGCCGCACCGAGCACGAGGTTATATGGAGGCGTGTTGGCTTGATATACATATAGATAGTTCAAATCTTCGAGGGCAGGATCAGATGCATAGAAGAGACCGAAGAGCATCGTCCACAGCGAAGTGAAGACGATATAGCCCAGAAAACCTTTCCAGGTCTTATGATCGCCAAAAAGACGCCGGCCGTCGGAGAGCATGCGGTAATTATCAAGGGGTCTTTTAAGCGTGTTCAAAAAATCAAGCCGCACGAAGATCATGACACAGATGCCCGCGACGATGACCGCAAGTAAAGATATAATCATTCGGGCAACAGTCATTAAGATTTCATGCATAGACAAACTCTCTTCTTCTTTTTCAATATCATAGCAAGTTCATAACCAGACGGGAGTATCAATCATCTGTTTTATCCGCTATTCTCGATCAAATAACGCCATTATCAGAAAAAATCAGCCCGAATCGAAACATATGCTACGGTTTCGAAAGAATTTAGATGGTAATCTATTTCCAGACAGTAATTAAAAGTAATCGAGTTCCAAAATTATAGCTAACATGGAAATCGACATATATGGAGGAATATATACATATGAGTAACAATCGTTTGAAGATAGGCATTATCCTGGGCAGCAACCGTATCGGCCGCGTCAGCGATCAGGTAGGCAATTGGGTGAAAGATATCGCCGATGCCAGAAACGACGCTGATTACGAGATCGTCGACCTCGCCGATTACGACCTTCCTTTCCTCGGTACAACCGAAGAAGTCAGTCCCGCGGTGATCGCCTGGAATCAGAAACTTGATTCGCTGGATGGCTTTGTCTTCATCGTTCAGGAATACAACCACAGCATCACAGGCGTTCTGAAAAACGCGCTGGACTCCGCCAAGGAAGCCTGGAACAACAAGGCTGCAGGTATTGTCAGTTACGGCGCCGTCGGCGGTGCCAGAGCGACCGAGCACCTGCGCGGCATTCTGGGCGAGCTGAAGGTTGCCGATGTTCGCACGCATCCCGCCTTGTCCGTTATCACCGACTTCGTAAATATGGCCGAGTTCAAGCCTGCCGCTTTCCACGAGGGTACCGTAACGGAGATGCTCGATCAGCTGATCCCCTGGACTGCCGGTCTCAAGAGCCTGCGCAACTCCGTCGAAGTGGAAGTCAACGCCTGATTGATCGATATATGATGAAACAAGACCGTGTCCGGATACAGTTTCGGGCACGGTTTTTTTGTCTGCCATGATTGTTCACAGATAATTTCTTTGCTCGTTTGATTTACCAATATTGTTTTGACAATCAAAATGTTACAATAAACTATCACGTACCTCTATATAATGAAGGTACAATTGACTTAAGCAGTTGAGTAACGCATGTACGCCATGGTGAGATATGAGTTACGGAAGGACAGGTAGAATGCAAAGACTAAAATCGATTCAATATTTCCCGATGTCGGACTTTAATACCATCAACGAAATGCTGGAACGCTCCATCGCCAAACATGCCGAGCAAGCCGCCGTTGTTCACCGGGTTGTACCGGGCGACGAACCCGTGAAAATTACCTATAAACAGATGGGCAGCGATATCGAGGCGCTGATCCAGGGACTGGCAACTCAGGAAGACGGCCATGAGCGACGTATCGCGGTGACGGGAGAAAACAGTTATTTCTGGATGCTCTCTTATTATGCCGCCGTAACCGCCCTGGGAACCGTCGTGCCGCTGGATCGCCTGCTTCAACCCGGCGAGATGTATCAGCTGCTGGAACGTTCCGAGGTCGATACGCTGGTTTGCGATGCGACGATTTATACGAAGCTTGCGACAGAAGAGGATCTGTCCGCTCTTCCTTATCTCAAGCATGTAGTCGTGATGCTGCCGGAACGACTGTCGAAGTCCGACCGGAAGATTTATGACGATCTGCGGAAGTCCGAAGTTAAATCCTATACGCTTCACGAGTTTAACGACATGCTTCAAAGCGGTCGAAATCTGATCAATGCGGGTCAGATGAAAAGTTTTCCCCTTCCGGATCCGGAAGCACCTTTGATCTTGATTTTCACCTCCGGTACGACCGCAAACTCGAAAGGTGTTATATTGACCCACCGCTCCATCTGTGCCAACATGCGCGGTCTTGAAGGTGTGGTTCGCTTCCCCGAACGTGTGCGCATGCTCTCGGTTCTGCCTTTAAATCATGCTTTCGAAAATACCTGCGGCATGCTCTTTACCGCTCATATCGGCGCGGAGGTCTATATCTGCGACGGCCTTCGTTATGTTCAGCAGAACATGCAGGAGTATAAGACGCAGATGCTCATCGGCGTTCCCAATATTTTCGATGCTTTCTATAAGAAGATTATGCTGACGGCCAAGAAGAGCGGCAGCGAGAAGAAGATGGCGATCGGCATCAAGCTGAGTCGCCTGCTGCGTAAGATCGGTATCGACCGCAGAAGAAAGATCTTCTCCGAAGTTCATGCGGCTTTCGGCGGCGACTTCGCTTATGCAATTGTAGGTGCGGCTCCGATGAATCCGGAAGTCGGTCAGTTCTTTGATGATATCGGTATTCGCATCATGCAGGGCTACGGCCTGACGGAAACCTCGCCGGTTGTCTCGGGTTGCAATACCCAGCTTTTGGTTAACGGTTCCGTGGGTGCTCCTTTGCCCGGGGTGGAAGTGGCAATCGATAACGAGAACGACGGGGAGATCGGCGAGATTCTCGTTCGCGGCGATATCCTGATGAGCGGTTACTATCGCGACCCGGAAGCCACGGCCGAAGTGATCGACGAGGACGGCTGGTTCCATACGGGCGACCTCGGACAAATCGATCCGAAGACACAAACCCTGAGTATCAAGGGCCGTTTGAAATCCATGATCGTTCTGGAGAGCGGTAAGAAGGTTTTCCCCGAAGAGATCGAGCAATTAATTGCCGAGCGCTCCGGAAACTTCGTCAAGGACGCATTGGTCTTCAGTCAACAGGACGAACGCGGCGATACGGTAATCACGGCGAAACTGGTTCTGGATAAAGAGGCTCTTGAACAACTGGCCAAAAACGGCGACGAGCAGAGTATCCCGCAGCGCCTCGAGAAACTCTTCGCGGATGTCAACGCCCGCATTCCCGGCTTCAAACGCGTACAGAGTCATTTTTACAGTTTCCAGGACATGATCCGGACGACGACTTTGAAAGTAAAACGTCCGGCCGAAATCGAAAAGAACATGAAACTGATGAAAGAGTTCGGCATCGACTGGCGCAAGCTCAGCGGCCTCAACATCGACGAAATCGTCGAGAACCTGAAGAATAAATTCACGCATAACCGACCCTCGGAACAGAAGTAAAGGAAGAGGGCTTAGTGGACTTAAGATCGAACCCGGGCAGATTTGTCCGGGTTCGATTCATATGTGCCGGACGTCTGCCCCGGCATCAATGCTACAATATTGCTTAGTGTGCAAACGGATTATTTTTTTGTATTGAAATATCGAGGTATAAAATGAGAATAGATTTAAGCGGACGTTGGTCCTTTGACATCGACCGGGAGAAGATCGG
The DNA here is from genome assembly GCA_050309435.1 of Fastidiosipilaceae bacterium. GTDB lineage: Bacteria > Bacillota > Clostridia > Saccharofermentanales > Fastidiosipilaceae > CAYXVJ01. The sequence continues at coordinate 54,962 of JBNRMJ010000021.1, read as the reverse complement.
AATCGATCAGGCCTTCTTTCAGATGCCGATTTTAGAAGAGATTATGCTGCCGGGTACGGTTTCGTCCAACCGGATAGGCGAGTCGTCAGACGAGCGTGCGGAAGGTCATTTGACGGATCCTTATGCTTTTGAAGGCTTCACCTGGTATGCCAGATATCTGAATTTCGATCTCTTCGAAACACATGAATACTCTTTAGTCCTGGAAAGAACCCGTACCGCACATGTCTGGATCGATCGAACTTATGTCGATAGCCGGGATAGTCTGGTATCATCCCAGGAGTTTGATTTATCGCCGTTTATAACGAAAAAGAAACACCGCATCACCATCTGTGTCGACAATAGTTCATATCCGATCGGCGGCGGTCACATGACCTCGAAAGACAGCCAGACCAACTGGAACGGCATTACCGGGGCTATTTACCTCGAAGTCAGAAAACCGGTTCACTTAAAAAAGATCTGGATCGACGCTTCTTATCTGCGTAGAAAACTGGATTTGAAATGTATTTTACACGGGGCGAGATCCGGCGTCGTGATCGCCTCCGTTCGCGACGGCGAGGCGCTTTTACATCAGGAAGAACTTCGCTTAAAAGGCGGCAACAACAGCCTGAGCATCGATTTACCCGAAACGATCGAAGGATGGAACGAGCATAATCCGAAACTCTACCGGCTGGATCTGGATCTGGATGGCGAGGTAATCAGCCAAAGCTTCGGTGCCCGGGATTTCAAGGCTGTCGGACGGCATTTCGAAATCAACGGAGAGCGCACTTTCCTGCGCGGCAAGCACGACGCTCTGGTCTTTCCGAAAACGGGATATGCTCCGACGGATGTCGAAAGCTGGCTTGAGATCATGAAAACGGCCAAGTCCTACGGCATCAATCACTATCGCTTTCACACCGCCTGTCCGCCGGACGCCGCCTTCACCGCAGCGGATCAGCTGGGTATTTACATGGAACCGGAACTTCCTTTCTGGGGTACGATGACGACCGAAGCCGATGAGGAGCATAACCCCTCCGCCCAGGCTTTCCTGATTTCGGAAGGCTTCCGCATGCTTGACGAATTCGGCAATCACCCGTCCTTTGTCATGATGTCTCTGGGTAACGAACTTTGGGGCAGTCGCGAACGCATCGATGATATTCTCGCCACTTACCGTCACTACGATCCGAGACCTCTCTATACTCAAGGGTCCAACAATTTCCAGTTCAGCCCCGCAATATCGGAATACGAAGACTTTTTCGTCGGCGTGCGTTTCTCCAGAGACCGCCTCTTTCGCGCTTCCTATGCCATGTGTGATGCGCCTCAGGGACATGTTCAAACGGAAAAACCAAATTCAAGTCATAACTATGACGAGATCATCTTGCCGCAGAGTACCGAGACTAAAAGTGCAGAGAGCGGTGAAATCTTAATTCAATACGGCAGCGGCACCAAGACCGTAAAAACCGATGAAACAGCGGAGTTGATTCCGCAGATCCCGGTCATTTCTCATGAAATCGGCCAGTATGCCATGTATCCCGATTACTCCGAAATCGAAAAGTATACCGGCGTTTTAAAGCCAAGAAATCTGGAAATCTTCCGCGAGCGCCTCGCCGAAAAGGGATTGCTCCATCTGGCCGATGCCTACTTCCGGGCATCGGGCAAGCTTGCCGTCAGTGCTTATAAGGCAGAACTGGAAGCAGCGGCGGGCAGTGCGAATCTGGCCGGTTATCAGATCCTGGATTTACAGGATTTTCCGGGTCAGGGTACCGCTCTGGTCGGCATTCTGAATGCTTTCATGGAGAGCAAAGGACTGATCACGCCCGAAGAATGGCGCGAATTCTGTGCGCCTGTTGTTATCCTGGCTTCCATCGATGATTTCGTGCAGGCAGCGGGCAAGCGTCTCGAGATCCCGATCAAGCTGGCGCACTATGCCAAGGACCTCCTGATCGATCCGGTCGTCATGCTGGAATTATGGAAGAATGACGAAGTCCTCGTGAAACAGGAGTACCCCATCACGGGCGAGTATAAAGGCGGTGTGTTCGCCTTAACGAGTGCGAGCCTGGATCTGCCTGGCTTCGACAGCCCGCAGCATCTCGAGCTGAAGATTTATATCGATGGCAGCGAGATTCGGAATCGTTATTCGCTCTGGGTCTATCCCGAATCCGTTCCCGCTGCGGCTCATGTTTTCGAGACATCGGATCCCGAAGCGGCCAAAGCGGCTCTAGTTGCCGGTGAATCGGTTCTCTTCTACCCGGTCTTGAACGAGACAAATTCGATCGAGGGTACATACTGTACGGATTTCTGGTGCTATCCGATGTTCCGCTCTATATCCGAGAGCATGAACAAGCCGCTCCCCGTTGGTACGCACGGTCTTTTGATCCATGACGAACATCCGCTCTTCACGAGCTTCCCTGTAAACTTCCATACGACCGCCCAGTGGTACGATATTGTCAGCGCGAGCAGAGCTCAGATCCTGGACGGCTTCGGGATCGAGCCAGTCGTTTCAACGATCGACAACGTCGAGCGTAACCACAAGCTCGGAACGATCTGGGAAGCTAAAGTGGGAAAAGGCAAGCTTCTCGTTGTGACGGCTCCGCTGAATCAACTGACACAGAGTCTGCCGGCAAGATGGCTCGAAAAAAGCATTCGCGATTATTTGACGTCTGATGCTTTCGATCCCGAGGCAGCGCTGTCGACAGAGGACTTCGAGACGATTTTTTCGCCGTGAGCCTGATATCCCCTGTCCTTTTAGACGGCTGATTTTGCCTTGATTCTGTTATATGATGGAAAGAAAAATTAAGGAGTCTACTATGCCGATTGTTGATATGCCGCTAAAGGAACTGCTTCAATATGAAGGAAGAAACCCTCGTCCGGCTGATTTTGACGAATACTGGGAGAAAGCACTGGCCGAGCTGGATGCGACAGATGCGAACGTCGAACTTCGACTTGCTTCGTTCCAAACTCCGTCGTCTTTATGCTATGACCTTTATTTTACAGGTGTGAACGGAGCGCGCGTATATGCGAAATTCCTGCGTCCCAAAAAGATTGAAGGTAAAGCTCCCGCTGTCCTGATCTTTCACGGTTACTCCGGAAGCAGCGGCGACTGGAGAGACAAGCTGTCTTATGTAGCGGAAGGGTACTGTGTTTTTGCCATGGATGTCCGCGGACAAGGCGGTCTGTCCGAAGACGTTGGCGGCGTACAGGGAAATACCCTGAACGGCCACATCATTCGAGGCCTGGATAGCGAAGATCCGCAGAAGCTTTTATTCCGCGATATCTATCTGGATACGGCACAGCTGGCTCGCGTGGCGATGGCGATGGACTGTATCGACGAAGAGCGTGTCGGTGCTTTCGGCGGCAGCCAAGGCGGCGCCCTGACAATCGCCTGTGCGGCTTTGGAACCGAAGATCAAACGTCTCGCTCCGGTCTATCCCTTCCTCTGCGACTATAAGAGAGTTTGGGAAATGGATCTGGCGATCAATGCTTATGCGGAGCTGAAGAGTTATTTCCGCAGCTTCGATCCGCTGCATCGGCGCGAGGAAGATATCTTTACGAAGCTTGGTTATATCGACCTCCAGTACCTGGCGCCTCGTATCCAAGGCGAGGTTCTAATGGGTACGGGCCTGATGGATACCATCTGCCCGCCGTCCACGCAGTTCGCCGCTTATAATAAAATGAGCTGTAAGAAGGACGTTCGCATCTTCCCCGATTACGGTCATGAATGGCTGCCGGGTTTTGACGATATGACCTTCGAGTTCATGCTTGGTTTGTGAGTGATCAATCCATAAAAATATAGAAAAGGGGCGGGAATTAATCCGCCCCTTTTTTCTTTAAGTTTTTCTGCGAAATTCGTAGAGGAAGATTCGGCTTATCTTGCAGCGATAATCAGGTGCTCGCCGGCTTCCAGTACAAGTTCGATTTCTCCTGTTTCGTGTTGGACTGTCTTGCCGTTGACCGTATAATCTCCTTCGATCGAAGCACGGAAAATAGCACGTCCGGCTCCCGGAACAGTCAGTTTGTATTGAATGGAATCGGGCTTGTAATCCCATTGACTGACATAAAGTCCGTAAGCCGATTTATAACTTGCCTTGAAATGCTTCAGACGCGAATCCGGCAGAGGGCTGATCAATGCTTCAGAGAATGCCGGTTTGCCTTCGACCGGGTTGATGCCGCCAAGATAACGGTACATCCATTCGACAATGACGCCGTAAGCATAGTGATTCATGCTGTTCATGCCGGTATCGCTGACCAGACCGTTTTCGAGAACCGAGTTCCAGCGTTCCCAGATCGTGGTAGCGCCCATATTGACCGCATAAAGCCAGCCGGGATAAGACTCGTTTAACAAGAGAGAAACCGCGTAATCGTGTAAACCTGCCTCGGACAACGTCGGGCAAAGGTAAGCCGTACCCACGAAACCGGTGGTCAGATGTCCGTTGTTTTCATCCAGTAAACGCTTCAGATCGGCCACGACCAGAGGCTTGCCTGCTTGGCTGACGAAATCAAAGTACAAGGCCAGAACCTGAGCCGTTTGGGTCTGTTGGAGACAACGGCCGCTTGCGTCGAAGTACTCTGCTTGTATAGCGGCTTTAATTTGAGCGGCGCGCTTATCGTATTCGGCCTGTTCGTTCTTGTAGCCAAGCGCTTTGGCTGCCCGGGCGACCAGGCTGGTCGAATAATAGTAATAAGCGGAGGCGATGTAATACGGATCCGTTCCGCCAAAAGAACTGTTATTTTCCGGATTCGCGAGATTCTCGGGATTGTCCAGAGCCAGCCAGTCACCAAAGTGAAACCCGTGCTGCCAGAGTCTTTTGCCGCCGCAATGAGTTTCGTCGATTTTATAGATGTAATCTGCCCACAGTTTCATATTTTCGAACTGCTTTTCCAGTAGATGGAGATCTCCGTATTGCTGATAGATCGTCCAGGGAATAACCGCGGCCGCATCCGCCCAGGCTGCCGATGCCAGGCTGTTTTCCGGCTGTCCGATTTTCCGGTTTACGGCATTCAGAATATCGGGTACGACGAAAGGGACGGCACCGTCGAGACGACGCTGCTCGAGCAGCATGTCGTAAAGATATTTGCGGAAGAATGCAGGCGTATACATGTTATAGGAAGCTGTTCTGGCGAAGACCTGCGCATCGCCGGTCCAGCCCATGCGTTCGTCGCGTTGCGGACAGTCTGTCGGTACATCCAGGAAGTTGCCCTTTTGTCCCCAAAGCGCGTTTTGGAAGAGTTTATTGACCTTCGGATGATCGGTTTCGATCATGCCGGTTGTCTCCAGATCCGAGTAAATGACCTTGGCCGTAAAATCGGCAGGATCAATCCGGCTGATACCGCTCACTTTGACATAACGGAAACCGTAGAAGGTAAAGTGCGGACGAACCGTACGGGCCGTTCCGTCGGAGATGTAAAGGTATTCGGCCTTAGCGTCACGCAGATTCTCGCGATAAAAATTGCCTTCCTGTAAAAGTTCGCCGAATTGGAAATAGATCTGACTGCCGGCCGCTTCGTTTACCTTGAATTCGACCCAGCCGCTGAGTACCTGGCCGAAGTCCAGGACATCATCGCCGGCAGGGGTACGAATGAGCGTCGGATTTTTGATTTCTTCCTTAATGACCAGAGGCGGGCTCAAACGGTCCGATAGAAGGTGGTAAGGTCCGTCGTAAATCAGAGCGCTATCGGCTAAGGTCAAATCGATATTTACGCTTCCGCGCCCCGGAATCTCTTTCGTCTGGTCGAAGGCCTCGCCGTCGTAGATGCTGCTGGCGATAATCGGGGAGGGCAGAGCCGCCCAGTTCTCGTCCGTCGATAGGCTAAGGGTACGGCCGTCTTCGTAGACCAGGTCCAGATCCATCAATAAAGCGAAGTGATCGCCCATGAGTTCGTCGATGCCGGGTACGAAACCGAAACGACCTTTATACCAGCCGTTTCCCATAAGAACGCCGATCGCGTTCTCGCCTTCCCGGAGGTAATCCGTGATATCGCAGGTTTGAACTTGAATCCAGTCGGCATAATCGTTAAAGAACGGAGCGAGGTACTCGTTTCCGACCTTTTTCCCGTTAATCTCGACTTCGTATAGTCCGAGGGATGTCACGTATATCCGGGCCTTTTCGGGGAGACGGTCGAGGGTGAAATTCTTGTGGAAATACGGATGAATCCGCTGATCGAAGGGAGCGGTGATCCATTTACCCCGGAAGCTTTCGCCCATCTTGCCCGTTTCGAAGCAAGTAATCTCGCTCGTATGAACCCGGCCGTCAACTGTCCGGCCCGATACACGCCAGAAGTATTCGGTCTTCGGCTGCAGATCGAAAGCGGCCGTAAAAGCATGAGGCTTTATTTCGCGATCGAAGCCCGAGTCATAAAGGAGATAGCGGAAATCGTCAGAATCGGACACTTCGATCCGATAAGCCGTGAAGGGCAGGTGACTGACCCAGGAGAAAGCGGGTTTGTCTATGAGATAGCCCAGCGGCCGGGTCAGATGCGCTGTTCTTAAATCAGAAATGAGCATAAATCGACTCCTTCGGGAACGTATTTGCCACTATATTAGCACAGGAAAGAGCATATAAATTACATGTTTCAGCGCTTCTTGCGGTAATCGCTCGGCGATAATCCCAGATGCCGTTTAAACATGCGAGAGAAATTCGTGACGTCCGGATAACCCACCTGAAGTGCGATTTCGCCGACTTGCTGCTCGCTGTTCTCCAGCAGCTCGATGGCCTTTGCCATACGTAATCTCAGAAGATATTGCTGAGGAGACATTTTTTCTTCGGCGGTAAAAAGATGAGTAAAGTAGCTGCGGTCCAGCCCCAGATTTTCGGCTATCTGACTCACCCGGACATCCTTGTGATAGTTGGATTCGATGTAGTTTTTCGCCATGCGCACATAGCGCGACGAACTGTCTTCGCGATCGTTTGATAAAACCGGTTCAAGCGTAGCCAGAACTTCGTATATCTTTCCGCACAGGTAGAGTTCGCGGCCGCTGCCCCTCTTCATTTTATTCATGTCTTTAAAAAGCGAGGCGCAGTTTTCGGCCTCGTAGACATCCCCGGCAAGCAAAGAAGCAATATATTCGTTGGCATCGAAGCCGATCCAGGAATAGCTCCAGGGATCCGTCCCGTCGGCGACGTAAGTTGTGACTTCGTAGGGGTGAATCATGAAGATCTGGCCTTTTTGAATCTTGTGTTCGCCTCGTTCGTTGAAAAGGATACCTCTTCCGCTGTGCACATAATGCATCAAGTGATAACTGCGCGTCGCAGGTCCGTATGAATGCGATTCGGGACAATCCTGACTCCCGCAAATCAAGGGATTAATGTCTTTTAGCTGAAGATTTTCAATCATTTGTTCAATGAGCATGGGTAGAACCTTTCCGACTCAAAAATCTTATCTCCCCGCAGGAGCTGCCGATTGACTGCATCTTGCTATAAAATACCACAAAATGCCAAAACAATCTCACGCTATGCTATTTAGGGAGGCTGATTCGGATGTTAAGATGGCAACATGGTGGACTCTGTTTGGAGTCTAATAATAGGATGCATGGATGCATGATGAGGAGTAACAATGGCTAAGATTACTTTTATGGGTGCCGGCAGCACGGTTTTCGCCCGAAACGTGCTCGGCGACGTGATGTCAACCGAATCTCTGACCGATTCCGTACTGGCTTTGTATGATATCGACGGCGAACGCTTGAAACAGAGCGAAGCCATCCTTCTGGCCATCGCCGAAGCGCTGGGCAGCCCGGCGAAAATCGAATGCTATCTGGGTGTCGAGCGTCGTAAAGACGTCCTTCGCGGCGCCGATTTCGTGGTTAACGCGATTCAAGTCGGCGGTTATGATCCGGCGACGATCGTGGATTTCGAAATTCCGAAAAAGTACGGTCTGAGACAGACCATCGCGGACACTCTGGGTATCGGAGGAATCATGCGTGCTCTGCGAACGATTCCCGTGATGGATGATTTCGCCCGTGATATGGAAGAGGTTTGTCCGGATGCCTGGTTCTTGAACTATACCAATCCGATGGCTATGCTCACCGGATATATGCTGCGTTACACCGGCATCAAGACGGTCGGTCTGTGCCACAGCGTACAGGTTTGCAGCGAGGGTCTTCTGAACAGCCTGGATATGTCCGATAAGCTCGACGGCCGCAAGGAACTGATCGCGGGTATCAACCATATGGGCTGGCTGCTCGAGATAAAAGATAAAGACGGTAACGATCTTTATCCGGAAATCAAACGTCGCGCGAAGGCCAAGAACGCCGGAGAGAAACATTGGGATATGGTCCGTTACGACTATATCGACAAGTTCGGCTATTACTGTACCGAGTCCAGCGAACACAACGCGGAATACAATCCTTACTATATCAAGAGTCAGTATCCCGAATTAATCGATCGCTTCAATATCCCGCTCGACGAGTATCCGCGCCGTTGCATCAATCAGATCGCGCAGTGGGAAGAGGAGTACAAAGGCCTGATCGGTCAGACCAGAATTCCTCATAAGCGCAGCAGAGAGTACGGTTCTTATATCATGGAAGCCATGGTAACGGGCGTGCCTTACAAGATCGGCGGAAATGTTCTGAACACCGGCGGTCTGATCGGCAATCTGCCCGAAGAAGCCTGCGTCGAAGTGCCCTGCATGGTCGATCGCATGGGCGTGAATCCCTGCCGTGTCGGCGCCTTGCCGCCTCAGTTGGCCGCCTTGAATATGACGAATATCAATGCGCAGCTCTTGACCATCGAAGCCGCGGCGACGTTGAAACGAGAACATATTTATCATGCCGCTCTCCTGGATCCGCATACCGCCGCCGAGCTGCCGACCGACAAGATCATCGCCATGGTAGACGAGCTTCTGGAAGCTCATGCACAGTGGCTGCCTCAGTATAAGTAAGCCGGAGAACTTTGTTTATTCATAAATGAGAACAGTGGAGAAGTAAAATGAGAAAAATAGCATTTATCGGTGCGGGCAGCTTTGGTTTTACCAGAAGCCTTGTTCGAGACATTCTCTCGTTTCCGGCGTTTGCCGATGCGACCATCGCCTTGATGGATATCGATCCCGATCGTTTGTCTTATATCAAACAGGCTGTCGAGAAAATCATCACAGCCGGCAACTATCCGGCGACCGTTCTGGCGACCATGGATCGCGCAGAAGCCCTTAAAGACGCAGACGGCGTGGTCATCACCATTCTTCAGGGCGGAGTTCAGGTCTGGCGCCATGATATCGAGATCCCGAAGAAGTACGGGGTGGATATCAATGTGGGCGATACCCGCGGACCGGCCGGAATTTTCCGGGCGCTTCGTACCATTCCCGTTATGCTCGATATTGCCAGAGACATCGAAAAGTATTGTCCGGAAGCGATTGTATTAAATTACACGAATCCCATGGCTATGCTGTGCAGAGCAATGCAGGGCGAAACGAATCTGAAGATCACCGGTCTGTGCCACAGCGTACAGGGAACCGCTCAGATGCTGGCCCGCTGGATCGGAGCGCCGATGGATGAAATCACGTATTTATGTGCCGGCATCAATCACACCGCCTTCTATCTGGAGTACAAATGGAACGGCAAAGATGCCTATCCCTTGATCCGAAAAGCAATTACCGAAAACGAAGCTATCTATAACGAGGAGCAGGTTCGAAACGAAATGTTCCTGCACTTCGACTACTATGTAACCGAGTCGAGCGGACATAATTCCGAATATAATCAGTGGTTCAGGAAACGTCCCGACCTCATCGAGAAGTACTGCACCCATGGTACGGGCTGGAATCCCGGCGAGTATGCCTACATTTTAAAGGAGTACCTGGCCCGCGAAGACAACTGGCGTCATGAGATGGAGTCCTGGCTGGCATCGGATGAAATCGATCTGAAGCGCGGTAACGAGTATGCCGCATCGATCTTCAATGCGACGATCGGCGACTACCGGCCTTTTGAGTTTAACGGGAATGTCAGAAACTTCGGTCTGATCGACAATCTGCCGGAAGGCGCCTGTGTCGAAGTGCCCGTACTTGCTTCGCAGCGCGGCCTGAGCCCGATGCATGTGGGCCCCTTGCCGGATCATCTGGCCGTAATGGTGAATACGAGTTCCCGATGCGAGGAGCTGGCCGTCGAAGCCGCTTTGACAGGTGACAAGCGAAAAGTTTTCCATGCGATCGCGATGGATCCTTTGACCTCTGCGGTACTGAGTCTTGAAGAGATTCAAAACATGGTCGACGAAATGTTCGAGGCCAATCGCGACTGGCTGCCCCATTTCAATTAAGCGTCATAGAAAATCAAATTGAATCCCGATAAGCCCTTTCGTTTGAAAGGGCTTTTATTTTAGGCTAAATTTCATGAGCCTCGTCTTGCAGGAAACACGCAATATTTTATCTTTGTGAGTTTCATACATAATTATGTGAATAATCAGGAAAACAATGCATACAAAAACAAGCAGCTGCGAACTTTGTCGATAGAAAAATGCTTTAATCGTGCAAAGGGGAATCCTTGTTATGCTGTTTAACATAATCTGCCACATATACTCATTTCCCTTAAAACGTGGTCTTAAAACTATCTTCGTTTTTGTTATATTCCGGACAAGATACACATTTGTATCCGGATTTGAAGGAAAGACGAATACCGGCTTGCAATACAGAAAATAGTGAAGCAATTATCTATTGAATAACTATCCAGAATCTTAGTTAAAAAACGCATTGTTATATCGACAACAGTGCGGCTTGCCTAAAATTAAGCTATTGACATTTTGTGGTTCGAGGTGTTTACTATGAGGGCAAATGTACCAAAAAAGTTGATTGACTTTAATTTTTTGGATTGCTATTATACGGAAAACGATTGCAGAGAATTTTCGCATCGGATCCTAATTTAGCTAAAAAATATCTTGAATAAGCCGATGCTCTGGAAAATAAGGAGGAAAACAATGGAGCAAGCAACAGCACCGGTGGCGGGAGCTCAAGCCAAACTGCATAAGAAAAGCCGGTTACGGGAATTTTTCATTCAATGGGACTTACAGCTACTGGTAATTCCTTCAATTCTTCTCTTAGTCGTATTTGCCTATATACCGATGTTTGGTATTGTCATTGCTTTCCAGGATTATCGTCTGGGTGATTTCCCCGGTTTAAGCGACTGGGCGGGCATGCGTCATTTCAAGGCGCTCTTTGCCGATCCGAACTTCCCGACAGTTATGCGAAATACACTGGTTATCAGCGCACTGAAGATCGTAATTAACTTCCCGCTACCGATTTTCTTCGCGGTTATGGTCGGTGAAATTCGCTGGAAGCCTTTTAAACGTTCCATGCAGACGGTTAGTTACCTGCCTCACTTTATTTCCTGGGTTGTTACAGCCAGACTGATGTTCGAAATGTTCTCTCCCGACGGAGGTGTTGTTAATAACGTGCTGATCAGTCTCGGTTTACTCGAAAAACCGCTTGCCTTCTTTAATCGCGGCGAGTACTACTGGGGCATCAACATCCTGACCGATTTGTGGAAGGAACTGGGCTGGAACTCGATCATTTTCTTCGCGGCGATTGCGGCCATTGATGCGGAAATATACGAAGCCGCTTCGATCGACGGTGCTTCGCGTTTTCAATCCATTCGCTATATCACGATTCCGGCTATCAAGCCGACCATTATTCTGCTCCTGATCTTTACGATCGGCGGTCTTCTCAACGCCAACTTCGACCAGAGCATGCAACTGACCAACCAGATGACAAACGCGATGCTTCGCAACTATGCCGACGTTATCGATACCTATGTATACCGTGTCGGTATCAGCCAGGGTCGTTTCTCCTTCGGTGCTGCGGCAGGATTATTTAAATCCGGTGTCAACATTGTCTTACTCCTGGGTGCCAACTATCTCAGCAATAAGGTTGGCGAATCCGGATTGTTCTAAGTGAAGAGAGGAATGTAAAGAGATGAGAACACACAAATTAAAGTCCATGTCGAAGAGCGATATCATTTTGGACGGATTCATATTCGTCATCATGATTCTGTTGCTGATATCCATTCTTTATCCCTTTTTGAACTCTGCGGCTATTTCGTTTAACAATGCGGATGATACAACACGCGGCGGTATTTCGGTTTATCCGCGTATACCGACCTTGAGAAACTACGAGTTGGTCTTTACCAATCCCAGAATCACGCAGGCATACATCGTTACCATCGCCCGTACCGTGATCGGTTTGTTTACCGGATTGCTTTTTACCGCTACCATTGCCTTCGGTTTGTCTCATAAACAGCTGGTCGGTCGTAAGTTCTATATCGCGGTCTGTCTGATTCCGATGTTCTTCGGCGGCGGTTTGATTCCCACCTTCTTCCTGATGCAGCAGTTAAAGCTCATCAACAGTTTCTGGGTTTATATTATTCCGAACATGCTCAATCTCTGGAATATGATGCTGATGAGAAACTATTTCCAGAGCATTCCGGAAGCGCTGGAGGAATCGGCCCGTATCGACGGAGCCAACTACGTAAAAATTCTGTTCAGCATTATCTTGCCGATTTCCACTCCGATTGTGGCGACGATCAGTCTTTACATCATTGTTTTCCACTGGAACCAGTGGTTTGATGCCTCGATCTTCGTCAGCAACCAGGATCTCAAACCGATTCAAACCATTTTGTCATCGATCATCGCGGAAGCCAGTTTCGCCGATCGTATCGCAGCTCTTTCGGGCGGTGCTTCGGTTGACATGGGTAATATCGGAAAAGGTAAAGAAACCAACGTTCGTTCGCTGACGATGGCAACCATGATGGTCACGATCTTACCGATCGTTATGATCTACCCCTTTATTCAAAAGTATTTCAACAAAGGTATTATGATTGGCTCGGTTAAGGGTTAAACAGAAGCCGGCAAAAGAAAGGAGATATACGGCCGGCGTTTACAACACTAGCTCACCAAAAACCAAAAAAACTTTATGGAGGAAACTATGAAACGAAGAGTGATTTCGCTTTTATTGACACTAACCATGTTAGTGCCGTTGATGGCTGCCTGCGGTGGTTCCACAGGTGGAACAACTACCGGCGGAACAACCACAAAGGGATCCGATAAGGAAACCGATAAGCCGAGCGAGAGCGAAGGCGGCGACCTCGATCCTTATGAATTTACTTTGTACTACAACTATGACTGGTGGACCATCAAGCCCTGGGGCGAAGACGAGACATCCAAATATTGGAAAGAAAAATTCAATATTCAGATGAATCAGGAAAAGCCCGACTCGGACGTCGACGCCAAGTTCAACCTCATGTTGACAACCGGCGAGTTGCCCGATGCGATTCAGATGGAGCGTTCCGCTGACTGGCGTAGAGCCGCAGGTCTGGGCGTCTTCATTGACCTGGCACCTCTGCAGGCTGCCAATCCCAGCTTCGACAATGAAATTCTCGAATCCACTCGTGAACTGCTGAAGATTGACGGTGTTCTGTACTCGATGCCCCACTGGGCACGTAAGAACCCGACAGGCGGTAACTACTGCTGGATCATTAATAAGAGCTTGTGGGAGAAGGCCGGCAGCCCGGAACTCAAGACTCTGGAAGATATTTATGAATTCGCGACTTACGTGAAAGAAAATATCCCCGAAACCGATCAGGGTTTGCCGACGATTCCTTATTCGACCGAGCCTGATCAGAACCGTACACGCGAAGCTTTCTGGCGTTCGTTCGGCGGTCCTTCCACAACCACTACCTATACGGCTCGTCTCGATGGCAAGATGCAGTCCATCGTCCGTTCCGACATCTTCCGTAAAACCATTCTGGAAGTCAACAAATGGTGGCGCGAAGGCTTGATGCCCGAGACCATGCTGTCGGATACACGCGATCAGTTTGTCGAGAAGCTGGCCAACGGCCGTGTTGCCGTTTCCTATTATGACTTCTCGCTGGATGACACCAACCACTTCCGTCAGCTCCTCGTCGAGAACAACAACGATGATTACATCATTCTGACCGATCCGGTTTATCCGCCGGCCGAAGGTGTATCGCATGTTTACGCCGACCATAAAGAGTCTGTTGGCTGGAACGTTATCAACATCACGAAGGATGCCGAAAAGCCCCAGCGCATTTTTGACCTCTTCAGCCACCTGCTGACAAAAGAAGGTTCGCGCGAAATGATGTACGGCCCCAAGGGCTTCTGGTGGAATGAAACTGATGCAGACGGCAACCCCATTCTGGAGAAGGCCGAATCTCAGTACACCGCAGAAGAAAAAGACAAAATCGGTTCCTGGTTCTGGAGCTTCCTGAGCCATTCCGATAACGTTGACAACACGAAGTTCGCCGTTAACGCTCAGCAGCCGAAGGAAAACCAGAGCTGGGTTATCTCCGCTCAGGCCGACATCTTCTCGCCGATCATGTTCATGTCGGACGAATACGTCCTGCTCGACAGCAAGATTGATCCCGCCGACGATCTGGGTATTGCACGTAAACTCTGCGAAGACGAGTACGCTGCTCAGGTTCCGAAGGCCATGATGGCAAGCTCCGCCGAAGAAGCCAATCAGATCATTGATGATTTGATCGCCTTCCTCGACGCCAACCGTTTCGCCGAAGTCGAAGCCATCTATGACGAGCGTCATCAGGAAATCGTTGACATTCAGGGCTTCTCTGCTTTCGACGAGAACTAATATCTGAATTCATCCGAACCGGTTAACCTCCGGTATAACGGACTAGTATTCATAAAGACCTCTGCCCGGCTCGGGCGGAGGTCCTTTTTATTGTTTGGAATCGTTCAGAAAAAGATTGATCCATGACAAAATGGCTAAATATGATTACGCTGTTTTGATAGATCTGACAATAGCAGATAGGTAAGTATGCACAATATGCTTCACGATACTTTTACAATTCGAGGATGGCTATTGGTTAAACTGCATAGTATAATGGATAAACGAGACACGATGGAATAGATATATTGTTCGTGTCAACGAATTAGGATTGGGGGAATAGGATATGAAACAATATCCCGCATCGCAGATCCGTAATGTGGCTGTCTTAGGCCATAGCGGATCAGGTAAGACGTCCTTCGCCGAAGCAGTGCTATTCAGCGCGAAGGTCACGGACCGCCTGGGTCGAACAAACGACGGCACGACCGTCATGGATTTCGATCCTGAAGAAACCCGACGCCATATTAGCATCACGACCGCTATGGCAGCGCTGGACTGGAAAGGTTATAAGTTAAACCTTCTGGACACGCCGGGCGATTTTGACTTCATGGGTGAAGTCATGCAGGCACTCAGAGTCGTGGATTCCAGTCTCATTATGATTTCGGCCCGAAGCGGTGTATCCGTAGGTGCCGAGAAATCCATTCGTTATTCCCGTAAACAAGAAATTCCCTTCGCTTTTTTTGTTAATAAGATGGATGACGCCAACGCGGATTTCGATAAGGCTCTGGCACAATTGCAGGAGCATGTCGGTACGGGTGTAGTTCCTTTTATGCTGCCGGTCATGGAGAATGGCAAGTTTTCGGCATATGTGGACTTGACCGATCGCAGTTGTTATCGGATCGGTGCCAAGGGTCAGGCCGAAAAATGCGAAGTTCCGGCTGAGTACGAGGACAAGGTCGATGAAGCCAGTCAGGCTCTTCGCGAGGTTGTCGCGGAAACGTCCGAAGAATTAATGGAAAAATACTTTGCCGAAGAAGAGTTTACCGATGAGGAAATGAGCAGCGGTATTAAGAAAGCAATTCTCGACGGCAGTTTGCACCCTGTATTCCTGGGTTCATGCATAGATAACGCGGCTGTATCCGTAGCCGTGGATCGTTTAATCGAATTAATGCCTTCTCCTCTGGATGCCAAGCCCGAGAAAGCCGTGAATGCCAAGGGCGAAACACTTTCTCTGTCATGCGATCCGAACGGACCCGTGGCCGCTATTGTCTTTAAGACAAACTCCGACCCCTTTGTCGGCCGTATTACTTTCTTTAAGGTCGTTTCCGGTACAGTCAAGGCAGGTGATACCTTATATAACGTTCAACAGGAACGTGAAGAACGTATTAATACGCTGCAGACGATGGTCGGTAAAAAGCCTGTCGCGCTAGAGCAGCTTTCTGCCGGCGATATCGGCGCCACGACCAAGCTTTTGATCACGGCTACTGCCGATACGCTCAGCCGGAAAGACAATCCGCTGACACTGGAAGGCATCGAGTTCCCGGTACCCTCCTTCTCCATGGCGATTTTACCGGTCAATAACGGCGATGAAGAGAAGATCATGAGCGGTCTTCAGAAGCTTCGCGACGAAGATCCTACCTTTAACGTTTATAATGATGCGGAAACCAAGCAGATGGTTCTTTCCGGTCAGGGTGCCATGCAGCTCGAAGTGCTCAGAGCCAAACTGCTGGCCCGTTCGAAGGTTGAGTCGCGCCTCGAGGAGCCCAGAGTTCCTTATCGCGAGACGATTCGCAAGAAGGTTAAAGTTCAGGGTAAACATAAGAAGCAATCAGGCGGTCACGGACAGTACGGCGACGTCTGGATCGAGTTTGAACCCGGCGACAGCGACGGTTTGATCTTTGAGGTCAAGACGGTCGGCGGTTCGGTACCCAAGGCCTATAATCCTGCTGTCGAAAAAGGTTTGCAGGAAGCCATCGAGCGCGGTGTTCTAGCCGGTTATCCGATGGTTGGTCTGAAGGCTACTTTGGTCGACGGTTCCTATCATGATGTCGATTCTTCCGAAATGGCGTTTAAACTGGCGGCCGCACTGGCTTACAGAAACGGCATTCCTCAGGCAAGCCCCATTCTTCTTGAACCGATTTCCTCGGTTAAGATTTATGTACCGGAAGCTCAGCTGGGTGATATCATGTCCGACATCAACCAGAAGCGCGGCCGTATCATGGGTATCGAAGCCAAGAGCGGCGGTATTCAGATGGTTGATGCTGAAATTCCGACCTCTGAGATGTCTACTTATGCGACCGATCTGCGTTCGATGACACAGGGACGCGGCTGGTATCAAGTCGAGTTTGCCCGTTACGAGCCGGCTCCTCAGCCTGTTGCGGATAAAGTGATTGCCGAAGCCAAGGCCAGAGAAGAAGCGTAAGAGATTTTTATGGAGCAGGATCGTAACAGACATTCGGCGGCGGTCGAACAGGCAGTCGAACGCATGTATGAGATTATGGCCATGGGGTCGGCTGATCTCCATATCCATACGACTCATTCCGATGGCTTTGAAAATCCTGCCACGGTAGTACAAAATGCGATTCGCTATGGCATGGCGGCATTCGCCGTGACGGATCATGATACGACACAAGCGGTGCTCGATGTTCATCGCGTTTTACATAAGCTGGATCTGATTCAACTCGACCGGCCGGTCTTCGTGCCCGGCGTAGAAGTGAGTGCGAGTTACATAGGCCGGGAGATTCATCTCTTGGCCTATTTCCCGTTTGGCGGGGAGTATCGTCTGGATGAGTTTCTGGCACGGCAACAGCTTAGCCGAGATAAACGAAACCGCGAGATGTGCGATAAACTGGCCGCCATGGGCTGTCCGATCTCATACAAGATGCTGACGGAAAGTTCGGGGACGCTGGTGGGGCGCGAACATATGGCGATGATTCTCGTTCGCGAAGGTTATCGTTCCAACACAAAAGCCTGCTTCGACGAACTTTTGGCAGACGGAAGACCGGCGGCTGTTATGCGCGAACTCGATCCGGTCGCCGATGTCCTTTCGATCATCAGAAAGGCCGGAGGTGTGCCTGTCCTGGCTCATCCTTTCAAATATGCCTGGTACCATGATCCGAGTCTGAATTTTCTCGATCAGATTGCCGAGTTGAAATCAATGGGTCTGGAAGGTGTCGAAACCGTTCATGGCAGCGCGACTGAGGAAGACATGGCCTTCATAGCGGATGTCGGAAGAAAGCTTAACTTGCTAAGGACGTCCGGAAGCGATTTCCATGTTACTTACGGATCGGTTGTAAATAAGTTAAGATCAAAGACGAATTACAGTCGTTACCTCGAGTGAAAAGGATAATCGTACTGGAATATGAGGAGGTAGTATTGTGAGGACTATTCAACTGGGTCAAACGGATCTGGCAGTTTCTCAGATTGGTCTGGGATGCATGCGTATGGCGCGCCTGTCTGTAGCGGATGCAGCCAGGGTCATTGATACGGCACGCGAGAACGGGATTAATTTCTTCGATCATGCGGACATATACGGCGGCGGCGAATCGGAGACGATTTTCGCCAAGGCTATCGGCATGAATGCTTCTGTTCGCGAACAGATCATTCTGCAGAGTAAAGTCGGTATTCGTTCGGGGATGTATGATTTTTCCTACGATCATATTATGAAGAGCGTGGACGGAATTCTGAAACGCTTGAATACGAATTATCTGGATGTCTTGCTCCTGCACAGACCTGATGCGCTGATGGAACCCGAAGATGTGGCCCGTGCCTTTGACGAGCTTCACGAGGCCGGAAAGGTTCGCTGGTTCGGCGTCAGCAACTTCAACGAAAATCAGATGAAACTGACTTTTAGTCAGAGTAAGTTCAAACCTCAGGCCAATCAACTTCAATTGAGTCTGGCTCATGCGGACATGATCACGGAAGGTACAAACGTGAATGTCAGAAGCGACGAGGGAGCTTCGAAGACCGGTGCGGTTCTCGAGTACTGCCGTTTGGAAAACGTGACGGTACAAGCCTGGTCGCCGATGCAGTTCGGTGCGATCGAAGGGGCCTTCCTCGAAAATCCTGAGTATCAGAACGTAGCCGAGAAGCTGGCCGAGATCGGCGGGCGCGAAGGCTTTACGGTAGGTGCGACGGCCATCGCCTGGCTGCTTCGTCATCCGGCACGCATTCAGCCGATCATCGGCACGATGACCCCGGAGCGTATTGCGGATATCTGCGCGGCCGGTGATTATCAGATGAGAAGAGAAGACTGGTACGCCCTGCTTGCGGCTGCGGGACATACTTTGCCTTGATTAAGCGAATCGAATATTGAAATGAACGCGGTTGTTTACTCGTAGATGCGGTAAATGACCGCGTTATTTTGTTCCGGGAAAGAGGCGGCGATCTCGAAGTTGTCACGGAAGAAAGCTTCGTTTAGGACGAAGTCGGGATTCGTGCGGAGGTCGTCGCTGATGATGGCGTATTGGATTCGGTTTTGCATACAGTAGTCAATGAAGATATATGGATCGTTGTTCGTCCCGGCAAATAGTTGCCTTACTTCGTCGTCTCGTGTCGCCGTGTCGTGGCCGGCAGACCAGGCGTAATAGGAATGACCGTACCAAACCTGGCGCCCCGTCAGGAAAAAGGGATGATAATGCCAGGGAGGGGTCAGGAAAACGGCTTTTTCTTCCGTGTTTGTTTCGATCCATGTCTGAAAAGCGCTGCTTTCGGGGATATAAAAGAGATTCTTGTTTTTATTTCGATAGCTGATCAGATCCACCACGCCTGTTAGCGTCAGAACGATCGTCAGCATAACCGCCGTCAAACGGGCCGGGAAACGAGCGGAAGGAAGGCGCCACAAGCGCAGGATCAAGTCGGCCAGGAGGATGGTTGCCAGCATCTGACTGATCATGACGTATTTGTGGTTGACGGTGATATCCGGTGTCAGAGAGACGGTCAGGGCGAAAATCAGAGGAAGAGTTGCCGAAGCGGCGAGGACCCGTTTCCGGGGATTGGCCTGCAGGAAGGGCAGAATCAAGATTGCCGGTAAGGCGAGGCCCAGAAGTTCCCATAAATACGAAAATACACCGAAGACTGTCTTATCCGGAGCGATGAAGCCCCATTGATAAGAAAGACCGATGCCGTTTCCGGATTCGCCGGAGAAGGCCTTTCCGTAGATGAAGGCGAAACCCAGAGCTATCATGGCAGATACGAGGTAGATCAGTTTGTCGCGGCTGAAAACGGCGATCAGGGCCATCATGAGAAGAAGCGCTACGGTGACGGATCCGTGCCAGTAAGGAAGACAGGCAAGCAGAATGAAAACCGGCAGATATTCGCGTCGGGATGCGGACAGCCAGGCCCCCGGATCGATCCAGGAACGAATCGAAGGTTTGCCAAGAGAGGGATATAGAATTATGAGAATCAAGAGCGCCGCACCCATCGCGAAGAGGAAATGTCTTTGATTGGCAAAGACATTCAGATTCCATAACCCCCAGTCGTCCATCGGGAGACGGCCGATGAAGATATCGTTTCTTCTGATATAAGTTATAACGGAGACGCCGGACTCCGCAGCGAGTTTCGGCAGATCGCGAAGCCAGTACCAGATTGCGTTCGAACTACGTAGGTAAAGCAGCATCGGAGCCAGGAGGAAGGCTGCATCGCGACGCGTCCAGAGCACGGCGATATAGCCCAGTAAAACACAAAAGGCGATCATACCGAGGGCCGATGGCAGGTTCAGAGCGCTTGCCGTATCCAGTCCCAGATACTCGAGATTACCGGCGAGAAAATAAAAGAAGAAGTGGTATTGCACACCGTCACGGGCGAAATGAGGATAGTCCGTCGGAAAATTTCTGCCTTTGGCAAAACTCGATACAACTGCCGTATGCGGCGCATAGTCGGAAAAGACAGAGAAACCGGCACCGAGGTAGCCTCCTTCGGAGCGCAGCACATGAGACGTCAGAAGCCCGGCCCAGGCGGCGAATATCACAATCGAACCTCCATAGAAAAGAGTTTTGTATGGGGAGCGACGAAGCTTTTCTTCAATCGATAAAAACCATCCGGGAATGGCGGGGAGTAGTTTTCTCTTCTTGAATTTATGGACATAGCTTCTGCCCGGCAAGAGCACAAAGCCTGCCAGACAGATGATGTTTGATATGAGGAGAGGGTAGATTTTAGCCGGTAAAAGAGGATTTACCAAGAGCGCCAAAAAATAGTTCAGCGTGGTCAGGGGGATGATGCCCAGGTAAAAATCCGCCGCGACCAATACAAAAGCGGGAGCCTTATCCAGCAGTTTGTGACCGGCTAAAAATTCTTTCCGGATCCAACGGCCTGACAGTGTTCCCGCAATTAAATAAATAATGGCAAACATGATTTACTTCATTTCTTTATTGTCCCGCGAAACAATGTAGCGCGGGCGATGTTTCACTTCGTCATATATGCTGCCGACATATTTACCAATGAGCCCGAGCGCGATCATGATGGCGCCGCCGATAACCAAAAGAAGCAGGATCACCGTGGTGAAACCGGCGACCGAGGTACCGAGTGCGTAGTTAATGACGGTTTGAACGCCAAGGATCAGCGCAACGACCCAAAAAATCATGCCCATTACGACGATAATGTGCAGCGGAGCTGAAGAAAAGGCGGTTAATGCATGGATCGACAGTTTCAGAAGGCTGCGCAGATTCCATTTACTCGTGCCGTGTTTACGGTCATCGACTTCAAATTCCAGTACGACTCGTTTATAGCCCAGCCAGGCCGACAGCCCGCGAAAGAAGGTGCTGTACTCGCCCAGGCTCTTCCAGGCATCGATCACCCGGCGGTCCAGGAGCTTGAAGTCCGAGGCATCCTTCAGATTGTATTTCGTTAGTTTTTGGAAAAAGGAATAAAAAGCGTTGGCCGTCCAGCGGCTGAGCAGAGCTTCCTTCTGCCGTTCTTTCTTGACACCGTCCACGACCTCATAGCCTTCTTCGCGCCAAAGCCGCACCATCTCGGGTATATAACGGGGAGGGTGCTGAAGATCGCCGTCCATCAGCACGGCGGCATCGCCTCCGGCATAGTCCAAACCGGCACAGATTGCCGCTTCTTTACCGAAATTTCGCGAAAAACCCAATATATGCAAACGCTCGTCGCCGCGAGCGGCCGCTTCCATATGAAGCCAGGTTTGATCTCTGGATCCATCATCAATCAAGATCATCTCGTAATCAATATCGGGGATCGAGTCGAGCACGGATCTGGTAACGGCGATCGTCTCATCGACCTGCTCTTCTTCGTTATAGAAGGGAATAATCACTGAAAGCAGCATGAGGAACTCCTTCTGATTTTTCCACTATTTTAACACAATCGCTTCATCAAAGTGGCAAAGGCAAGGCCCGCATCTAAATGTGGAGGAGATAAGTCTTGCTTCATAAAGCAGATTTAAGCTTCATTTAATACGCACTTAACATCGCCCTCCTAGAATGAATTTGAATACGATAAAGAAATGAGAATCATGTGGAGGAAAACATGAAAATTAGTCTAAAGAAGATTACAAATGCAGGTCTGGCCGCAGTTATGTCCATCGCTTTACTGGCTGCCTGCGGCACTAACTCATCCGGCGGTTCTAAAACTGCCGGTACGACAACAGCCAATACAGCGCCGGGAGGCACTATTAACGTATGGTCACGGGATTCGGCATCCGGAACCCGCGGAGCGTTTGAAGAAATCATCGATTTCGAAGGCGAGTTAACCGCCGATGCCACAGAGACTTCCGGTAACGGCGACATGGCCGCGAAGGTCGGAGCCGATGCATACGGTATCGGTTATGTTTCCTTAACTACCGATTTCGAGTCCAACAATCTGAAGAAGCTGATCCTTGACGGCGCAGAAGCAAGCGAGGAGAACACCTTGTCCGGCGAGTATAAAGTCAGCCGCCCCTTTAATCTGGTAACCCGTGCCAAAGGCGATTTCGCGAGCGAGGAACTTGAGCAGCTGACAGCCGCTTTCGTGGACTTCCTGATGAATTCTGTTGAAGGTCTTGAAGCGGTCTACAGTGCAGGCGGTATCGTGGATCCGGACTCCGGTACGCCCTGGGATGAGCTGAAAGCCAAACATCCGATCGTCGATCAGGACAACAGCGGATTAACACTGCGTACGGCCGGTTCCACCTCGGTTGAAAAGACGATTCAAACAGCTCTCGAAACCTTTAGCCCGATGGCCGGTAACTTTGAAATCGCGATGAACCATACCGGTTCCGGTGCAGGATACAAGAGCACGCTGGGCGATGAAAAAGATGCGACGAGCGCCGCGGAGATCGGCTTTGCCTCTCGAAGCTTTAAAGAAGACGGCACGGAAGATGTCTCGCCGGCCATGGTCGCGGGTACCTATTGCATGGATGCTATCGCAGTCGTCGTCAGTAAAGACAATCCCGTCGACGAATTGACTCTGGATCAGGTCGCCGCCATCTTCAAGGGAGAAATCACCGACTGGTCGGAACTGAACTAAGATCAGGAAGAGAAAAATCCGTGCGGTACAGGGCTGATAAAAATCAAATCATGTCCCCGGGAGGAAGTCCAAGGACTTTCCTCCTTTTTCGCCGCAAACGTCATTTTAAGTAAAGGATGAAGCAGTACATGATCACAAAGGAGTCTGAAATGCAGTCAGTCAAGCTGCCCGACGGAAAAGGGAAAAGACGGCGAGCGATCACTAATCAAATCTTCCTGAGTTTATTTAAGATCTGCGGCGCAATCGCCGCTTTTATGATCGTTTTGATATTTATTTTTGTTCTCCAAAGAGGCGTTCAGGTATTCCTGCCTGCATACGAGCACGGGCAGATCAGTCTGCCGGATTTCCTCACCGGCATGGTCTGGCGTCAGGATCAGGGTGTGTACGGTATATTATTCATCGTTGTAAATACATTAACGACAGCGCTGCTGGCAGCCATGCTTTCTTTCCCGCTGGCTGTCCTGACCGCACTGTTTATCGTGAAAATCGTGCCGAAACGCCTGCGGCAGATTTTCATCACGACGGTTGAACTCCTGGCTGCGATTCCGTCGGTGGTCTATGGTGTATTCGCCGCCGGTGCCATCACGCAGCTGGTGATGAAAATCGCAACATTTTTCGGCTATACGACCAGAGGCGGTATTTCGGCGTTGTCGGTTGTGCTTTTGCTTGCGATTATGATCTTCCCGACCATTTGCGTCTTGTCGATCACGGCTATTTCCTCGGTTGATCAAAAACTGGAGCTGGGTTCGCTTGCCCTGGGAGCTTCGCAGACTCAAACGAATTTCAAGGTCGTTTTAACGGCTGCCAAGTCCGGTATCTTTGCGGGTCTCGTGCTTGGTCTGGGCCGGGCTTTCGGCGAGGCAACCGCTGTTTCAATGGTTGCCGGTAATGCCATGACGGGACCGACCCGTAATATTTTCGACACGACACGTACCTTAACATCTACGATGCTGGCCGGTATGCATGAGACCACAGGCCTGGATTATGACATTCGCTATTCGGCGGGTATCGTCC
This sequence comes from Fastidiosipilaceae bacterium, assembly GCA_050309435.1. GTDB lineage: Bacteria > Bacillota > Clostridia > Saccharofermentanales > Fastidiosipilaceae > CAYXVJ01. Next base: position 30,962 of record JBNRMJ010000021.1, on the reverse strand, counting down.
TGATGATTGTCATTTTAGCCAGTAACCGGCTGATTCATCTGGTCAGGAAAAAAATCGGGGGAGTAAGCAATGACTAGTAAACGTAAAATCATCGATGCTTTTCTGAATGCCCTGACATGGCTTAGCGCTTCGATTGCCGTTATTGTCCTGGGCCTGGTTTTAGTCTTTGTGTTTCGCAGAGGTGTCGGCAGTCTGAGTCTTGACTTGATTCGCGGCAATTACTGGTCCGAAAATATAAATGTCAGTTTCGATGATCCTTTGCCAGGGGAATTTACTATACCCGATAAGCTGCCCGAAGATGCTTACTTTTCGACACGCTACGGAATAGCGGTCAGGGATGCAATAAGCGTTCGCGGCGATGAGCTGATGGAAGTCGTTTTCATGGATCCCGAGTCCAACTTCCGCGATTTATCGATCTCCACGGCAGGCGACGAGTTTGGAAAAGCGCATCGGATCAGTTCCGAGGCATCTATCCGGAAGGTCGAGTATCTGAATGCGGCAGGAGAGAAGAAAACGGCAGGGCTGATGCGACGCCAGAATGCTAAAAGCTTTATCCAAACCCTGGACACGGAGGCAGAAAGTCTGGTCTTAATGTTTTATCAGACCGAAGGCGGAGGAATTTGGGGTTCGCTGAAAGCGACTTTGATTTTAATCGGCTTAACCTTATTGATTGTCCTGCCGGTCGGTATCGCGGCGGCTATTTACCTCAACGAAATCGCAGGGAAGAATCGAATCACGGCTCTCATCAGAAGTTCCATCGAAATGCTGTCCGGCGTTCCTTCCATTATTTTCGGTCTCATGGGCTTGACCATGCTCTTTCCGATTACGAAGCTCTTCGGTGCGGACGGTCAAAGTATCCTCCTGGGTGCCTTGACGATGTCGGTCGTGCTGTTGCCGGTTGTCATCCGTCAGACGGAGGAAGCCCTGCGTGTCGTACCTGCAGGCATGCGGATGGGATCTCTCGCATTAGGTGCCAATCTCACTCAAACCATTTTTAAAGTCGTTTTACCAAATGCTCTGCCCGGCATTCTCTCGGCGGCTCTGCTGTCGATCTCGCGCATCATCGGGGAGTCGGCGGCACTGATCTTTGCCATGAGCACCGTTATTTCGGATAATCCCAAAATTCTTCAGGGAGCGACAAGTCTGGCCGTTCAGATCTGGGCGATTATGTCGGCGGAAAACCCGAACTTCGAATTGGCATCCGCTATCTCGCTGATTATTCTGGCGATGGTGCTGATCCTAAATATTACCGTAAAGCTGATCACATCCCGCTTAAACCGTAAGTGGAGCTAATTTCAATAAGGAGAATAATATGTTTTACAAAAATAAGCAAAAAGCCGGCGAAAGCAGTCTGATACTGTCCCCGAACCAGTCATTCGCTGCCGACGATATTCATGACGAAGCCGCATACAAGAGTATTTTCGAGTGCAAAGACGTTCACCTGCACTATGGTAAGTTCGAAGCACTGAAAGGTATTACCATGGATATACCCGCCAACCGGGTAACGGCCTTTATCGGACCTTCCGGCTGCGGAAAATCCACTTTCCTGCGCTGCTTCAACCGTATGAACGACCTGATCGAGGATGTTAAGATTTCCGGTGAGATAAAAATGCGCGGGAAAGATATATATAGCTCGGACATCGATGTCGTCAACCTCAGAACCGAAGTCGGCATGGTCTTTCAGTCGCCCAACCCGTTCCCGATGAGTATCTACGACAACATTGCCTACGGCTTGCGCTGTCAGGGGATCCGCGACAAGCGAGTTCTGGACGAAGTTGTCGAAACATCGCTGAAGAAAGCGGCTCTTTGGAACGAGGCCAAGGACATTCTCTCCCGTAATGCCATGAAACTTTCCGGCGGTCAGCAGCAGCGCCTTTGTATTGCTCGCGCCATCGCACTCGAGCCCGGTGTTATTTTAATGGACGAACCGACCTCGGCGCTCGATCCTATCGCCACCACGAAGATCGAAGATCTGATGAATGATCTGAAGAAAGATTACACGATCATTATCGTCACGCATTCGATGCAGCAGGCGGCCCGTATCAGCGATCACACGGCCTTTTTCCTGCTAGGAGAAGTCATCGAATTCGCCGATACGGTCCAAATGTTCAACCAGCCGTCCGATAAGCGGACAGAAGACTATATCACCGGTCGCTTTGGCTGATACGGAGTTATAAAACGGAATCGCACGGCATTTTATATCAAAGTAGATTATGATAGTCATATGGAAAAGAGAGGACTTAATCATGGCTAGAGAAGCGTTTGACCGCGAACTGGGGTTTTTATTTCGAAATATCGGGGTTCTGGGTGCGCAAGTCGAAAAAATCATGGAGGATACGATCCGGGCACTGAAGACCCGCGATCTGGTCTTGGCCGGGGAAATCTATGAGAACGACCCTCAAATCAATGCTGCGCAGAACAACATCGAACAGTTCTGTGTGAATCTGATTGCTCTGCAGCAGCCGATTGCAGGTGATCTGCGCGACATTACGGCGACCTTGAAAATGTTAACCGATATCGAACGGACGGCCGATCAGTGTGCCGATATCTGCGAGATCATGGCGACCTATCCCGAGTTTATCCAAACCGAGACACCTGCCGGCATTCTTGAGATGTTTGAGATTGCCAGGGAGATGTTCGCAGCCGCCGTAGATTCCTTTATCCGGAAGGATCTGGAGCTGGCTCATGCGGTTAAGAATCGCGATGACGAGGTCGACAATCTCTTCTCGCGCATGATATTGGAACTCAGTAACGTGATGCAAACGGATCATAGTAAAGTCTCTCAAGCGACCGACTACATGTTCGTCGCCAAGTATATTGAACGGATGGGCGATCATGCGGTCAATATCTCGGAATGGGCCGTCTATGCGGTGACCGGCGAACACAAGAACATGTCAAGCAAACTGCTGGGCAGGAAAAAGCCCTTGATGTAAGGTAGAATGTATGGCTTTAGTTTATATTGTTGATGACGAAGCGAATATCCGCCGTCTTGCTGCCGTGGCCATCCAGGATTACGGTATGGAAACAGAGACTTTCTCGAACGGGAAGGACTTTCTTATTGCCCTTAACCATAAGATGCCCGACGCCGTGATTCTAGACTGGATGATGCCGGATCCCGACGGTCTGGAGATCTTAAGAACGCTGCGCCGCGACCCGAAAACAGTGGCGCTTCCTGTCATTATGCTAACGGCAAAGGGCGAGGAAACGGACCGTGTTCTGGGGCTCGAACTGGGAGCAGACGATTATATCAGCAAGCCCTTCGGTGTCCGGGAACTGGCTGCCAGAGTTCGCGCTTTGCTCAGACGCAGGAATCTGGCCGAACAAAGCGATAACGAAGTGTTGATCGCAGGACCGATCCAACTGGACAGCGTGCGTCGTAAGGTCACCAAACGCGGCGATGCAATCGAGCTGACACAACGTGAGTTTGATCTGTTGGCTGTCTTGATGAAGCATCGCGGCCAGGTATTCAGCAGAGACATGCTTCTGGATCGCGTATGGAAAATGAATTACTACGGCGATACCCGTACGGTTGACGTGCATATCCGCTATCTTCGCATCAAGCTGGAAGACGAGCCGAATCAACCGCGATTTATTCTAACGGTTCGAGGGGTAGGGTATTGCTTCTCGGAGGATATGGACGATGAAACCGATGTGGATCAAGAGAGTTAATCGATGAAAAAAGAGATCATAAAGGGTTACGTAATTGCTGCTTCTGCGGGGATTGCCGTTGCCCTTTTCTTGGCTGTTTTACTGATGTATCAGCTCTATCACCAGTCTCTGCGCGAGCGTTTGAAGTCCAGTCTGATCTTATTTTCCACGCAGTTCGAAGCGGATCTGCGCGATGATAGCGATTTACAGGAGCGAGTCGATCTGATCAGCAGAGATCTGGCCAATGCCGATCAGGGTCTTCGCTTTACGATCCTGGATCACAGCGGCGTGATCCGGGCCGAAAGTGATGCTCAGGCGGGGGTGATAGGAGATTCCCGTGCCGATCGTCCCGAGGTGAAAATCGCGCTTGGCGGAAACTGGGGTTTTGATGTGCGCGACAGCGATACAGGGCCGAGACGCTATATTTATTCCGCTTATCAGTTTGAAAAATATATCTATCGCGCTGCTTTACCCGCTGATGACTACGGCTATTTGCTTCGCCTGCTTCTGGCAAGCGCTCTTCTCTGTCTGGCCGTCGGCATAGCCACTGCCGTTTTCTTTGGTACGCGGATGGCTCATCGTCTCAGCGAGCCCGTTATATCACTGACGAGAGCCAGCGAATCCATCGCCGGGGGGAATTTCGATTCTCGTGTCGGCGATTATCCGGACGAACTGGGAGAACTGGGTCGAAGTTTCAATACGATGGCGGCTCGATTGAGCGAGGCCACCCGGGCTTTGAATCGCCATAACGAGGAGCTTCATAGTATTATCGGCGGTATCCGGGACGGGATTATTGCGGTTCGCGGCGAAAATCTGCATCCCTTTATTTTAACGAAACGAGTTCTGAAAATGGCGGGACCTTACAGCGATGCATTTCAGTCCCTGGACACCTACGGCAGTAACTACGCCAAGCTTGCGGCCGTGGCGAGATCGGCTCTTGAGAAGGGCGAGCCCGTGACGGATATCATCGAGTTCACGTATCCCCGCGAATCCATTATTCAGGTTTATGCCGCGTCTTTCGGGGAAGCCCGGGACCATAACTGCGTTATTGTCTTGCACGATGTGACGCGTATCACGAAACTCGAGCAGATGCGTTCGGAGTTCGTAGCCAATGTATCTCATGAACTAAAAACTCCGCTGACTTCGATCCGCGGTTATGTTCAACTGCTTAAATCTGCAAACAGGGATGAGGAAACCAGAGAGTCCTTCTATGAAATCATCGAAATCGAAGCAGAGCGGCTAATGACCTTAATCTCGGATCTGCTGGATCTCTCCGAGATCGAAAATAAAGCCCGGACGGATCCGGATCCGGGAAATATACTCCAGTCTTGTCTGCTCAATGAAGTTGCGTTGGAAGTAAAGGAACAAATGGATCCGATCGCAGCACAGCGCGAAGTAAAGATCATGCTGGATATCCCCGTGGATCTGAAGGTGGCCGCCGAATATAAGCGGATGAAACAACTGATAAGCAACCTGGTCAGCAATGCCGTTATCTACAATAAACCCGGCGGATCGGTCTGGGTCCATGCTCTCGAAGAGCGGGATATGGTCTCGATTCGTGTACGCGATAACGGCATCGGCATTCCCGAAGAGCATCGCGAACGGATTTTCGAACGTTTCTACAGGGTTTCGAAGGATCGGTCCCGCGAACTCGGGGGTACCGGTTTGGGTTTATCGATTGTCAAACATATTGTCAATCTCTATGATGGAACTATAACGATCGAAAGCGAAGCGGGTCAGGGAACGGTCTTTCACATCAGACTGCCGCTGCCCCGGCATCCCCGCATGCAAGATAAATACGAGGAGGATACAGCGGATGTTTGATCAAGGCTTTAATAATGCTATCATCCTTAGCGACTGTTTCTCATGGGAACCTTTTGTCGGATCTCTGGCCGTGAAGGACGGACGCATCGCTTATGTCGGCGAGCGTCGTTTAACGGCAGACGATTGTAAAGAGCTCCATGAACTGGATCAAAAACTGATTATGCCGGGAATGGTAAACGGTCACTGCCATGGCGATATGACGCTGGCACGGGGACTGGGCGACCGTATGACTCTGCTCGAGCAGATCGAGGCTTTCGATTCGCATAACTGGTTCGAGAAGTTTCTGACCGATGACGACCGTGTTTTATCCAGGAGTCTGACCTATGCGGAGGCGATGCTTTCCGGCTGTACGTTCATCCTCGAAAACATGTACTGGAGTCTGGGCTTTCGTGCGATCGAAGCCGTGGAAAAGAGCGGCATCCGCGCAGCACTGGCAGAAGATTACCGTCCGGATTTCCGTATTGCCTCGGAGCCTCATGACTTAGTCTACTTAAAAGATTTCGCCGATGCCTGCCGGAAAGCAGATATCGTACCCGTGCTGGGATCGATCTCCGAAGAAGATTTTGATTTAGAGACGCTTCGCCTGGTTCGGCATCTGGCTCGCGAAACAGACATGCTCATCACTTCGCATCTGGCAGAGACTCGCTGGAGAGAAGCCATCGTGCGCGAGCGTTATCAAACGACGCCGGTAAGCTTTCTGGCCGAGGCGAATTTCCTGGGACCCGACTTAATCGCATCCCATGTTGTGTACACCAGCGCAGAGGAAAGGGAGATGCTGGCAGAAAGTAAAACCAAAGTCATCAATACCCCGCTCTGCGAGTTTAAGATCTCGGACGGCCTGGCCGCTGTTCCGGCCATGCTGGAAGCAGGGATTGAGGTGGGTCTTGGTACAGACGGCGCATTATGGAACAACAATATCGATCTTTTCCGTGAAATGAAGGGCGTCGTTCTGGCGAACTCTCTGGCTCATGGTCCGCGGATCTTGTCGGCCAAACAAGCTCTTCAAATGGCCACCGTTAACGGTGCCGGGGCCTTCGGTCGAGACGATATCGCGGATCTTCGTACGGGGAATCTCGCCGACTTCATTATTCTGGACTGGTCGAAGCCCAAGTTCAGACCGGCGCGTCTGGGCAGTTTCGAGAACATCACGTCTTCTCTCGTTTTTAATGCGACCGGAGACGATGTCATGTCTGTCTACATCGGCGGTATCGAACAGGTACGTAACGGAAGATTGACCCTCGTCGATCAAGATGATTTGATTCGTCAGGTCGAGGCTAGAGGAGAAGCACTCTTCGATCAACTCTAAGTAAAGGTATCGCTAAGAATAAAAGCAGCTTCGCATGTAACGAAGCTGCTTTTTTTCTGGCGCTTATTTGAGTTTAAGATTCTTCGGGATCATGATGTTTCTCGCTGTCTGTTTCTGCTGCCTGCGTCGGATTGGATTTGTTTCGTCCGGCGCGTATTTTATGCAGTGGACGAGAGGTCGGATCCGGCTGTTTTTGTCTTCGCTGGCGTTTGACGATTTTGTAGATCACGAAAGCCAGGAGAAGGAAGAAGATCAGCTGAATGAAGGATTCGCCGAGCCAGATGACGAAGCGGGACAGACCGTTAACGAATTTCACGAAGGAGGCTTGGACGCCGTTGGAGAAACGCTCCCACACCGTATCGGCCGGTATATAACGGGGAACCGAGCTGCCGGCATCGATTAAAGCCGCTTCTTCATAAATATAAAGGGAGATTGTGGCCAGATCGATCAGATTGTCCCAGAGTCTGATCTGACCTTCGTAGACTTCGATTCGTTCCTGAAGGCGATCGAGTTCCGACTGTATATAGAGGAGTTCGTCGATGGTATCGGCTTCTTCGAACATCTCGAGCAAGCGAGCTTCCTGAACTCTGGCGTTATTCAAACGTGATTCGGTATCGGTATAGTCCGCTGTAACATCATTGATCGAGACTTTATTCTCTTTTATCTCGCCGTAATTTTCCGTCCGGATAATAAAGGAGTCAACCGATTCTGCCGGGATCCGGACAACCAGTTCGCCGTAAAAACTGCCTGCGGATTCCGTTTGATATTGAGATTGGATGTAGCCGCCAAGTTCGCGTGCATACGAAGCGAGCTCGCCAACTGCTTTGGTGACGTCGGGACTCTCCATACGGATATTCGTATTGGTGATGATCTTACGTCCCAGGTCGATTCCTTCTTCTGCCGAGCCGCCGCCCTCGTCGGGCCGGCCGCCGGAATCGCTGTCAAAACCGGCACTGTTGTCGCGTCCCGGAACTCCGCCTGTCTTGTCTCCGGTCATGGCATTGCTTGCGCATGCTACCGAAGTCAAAAGCAGAAAGGCGGCCAGGATTAGGGCCGGTAAAGCTCTTGTGTTAGTGAATTTTCTGCATTTCATCTTCCAACCTCCTTTACTTGATCCTATGTACTAAGAATACCAAATAAAGGTCAAAATAGTTGCATGGACGAACGAATATACTTGCCGGTGTTCGGGGAATTCGAAGAACTATGAGGTTATAACAAGGAAATCCCTGTCAAGATATCCGCATGACAAGATGACATTAGCTGTTCTGATCTCTGCCGGTAAAGACGAAAATATTTGCTATGAGAAGAAAGTTTTATGGGAGAAAGAGTCACGTTGCAGTTCTCTTGTATCAGAATTATAGGTTATAGTGTAATAGAAAAAGCCGGGATTATCCTCTGTTACCGAATTGTAAGAAAGAGCAGCTATAGAAGGAAAAAATATGAGCGAAGGAAAAGTCAGAATTTTACTTTATCAATTAAGCAAAGACAGCGAAGAGGGTAAAACATTTCGCCGGATTGCCGGAGAACATGGCTGCGAGATCATGGAACTCGAACCGGGGGATTTAAGCAGTGATATCAAGACACTATATAATCGTCCGCTTACGGAAGCGGCAGACTGCGTTTCGGCTCGTGAAGACAAGAAAGGTTTTTGTGTGCTCTGCGGTCTGTCGAAAGCCACCTTCGATCTGTTATTAAACGAATGGAGAGAAGCAGGAGTCGGGCGGCAGGTTTTAAAAGCAGTCGCGACGGAGCATAACCAGACCTGGCCCTTAGGAGAGCTCTTCGCCGAATTGGAGAGAGAACATGCGCTGACGCTGGCTTATATCGCTCTTCGTAAAAGGGTTCTGGGATTCGAGGCGGCATTGGATAAAAAGGGCATTCGGCTGCCGAGACCCGAAGACAACGAAGATCCTGCCATGCACGAGCGCCTTCGCACGCTCGCCGACGCGAAAGACATGCTCGATAATTTCAAAGCAATCAACAGTGCCCAGGAAATTATCGAAGTCGATCAGGCTTTTTGTCTGGCCTGGAATCTGCCACGTTAATTTATCTGCATGAATCAGAGGTTCAGTTCTCGAGATCCTCGTCGTTGCCGGCGTCTTTGGCGCGGTTGAAGCGCCGGGGATCCACATTCATATGATCCGCTTCGTCGAAGTGACCCGCGTAGAAATCTCTGCGGACGGTGAGGAAAACCCGGATCACGATCGCCGCCAAAGCACCGACGATGGCACCGACCGGACCCAGTAAAATGATACCGGCCATAGTGGATAGAAAAGTCCAGAGTGGTTTCAGGCCGATGCTCTTTCCGACGATAATCGGTTCGAGGATTTGTCTGGCTATGATCAATACCAGATAGATCACTATAAGCCATAAGGCAACCGTGCCTTCGCCTCCCAGTACTTTGATGATCGCCCAGGGGATCATGATCAAACCGCTGCCGACCAGAGGCAGCATGTCGATGAGGGCGATCAGGATCGCTTTTAGTCCCCACCAGCGAATACCGACGAGAGCCAGGCCAATCATCAGAATCCCCAGACCGATCACGAATAAAATAGCCTGAGCCTTGAACCAGGCGGCTACACCGCCTGCCGTTCGCTCCACAAAAACACGTCCGGCCCGCCCCATGCGTTCCACGGATATTTGACGATTATCGCGATCTCGATTGTCCATCTGCTAACTCCTTCTGTCGTTGCCTTTGCTTCGTCACAAATACAAAGAAAAGACCGTATCTGCTATGCTAAGATTCTAACAGCAGAGAAGCGAAAATACGGTGACCTGGAGGCTTGATATGAGAATTCTAATAATCGGCGGAACCGGTACAATCAGTTCTGCGGTGGTAAGAGAAGCCGTTCGCCAAGGCTTTGACCTTACCGTGCTGAACCGCGGAAAATCAGAACGCCCCGTTCCTCATGGGGTAAAAGTTATTCATGGCGATATCAATAATGAATCTTTGATGAGCAATCTCCTGCGCGGTTTGGAGTTTGATGTAGTTGCACAGTTTGTAGCCTTTACGGCCGATCAGGTCGAGCGAGACCTTCGTTTGTTCAGCGGCAAGACGAAACAATACATCTTTATCAGCTCCGCTTCCGCATACCAGAAACCGCTGCGCTACTATCGAATCACCGAAAGCACTCCTCTTGATAACATCTATTGGGACTATTCCCAGAATAAACAGAAGGCCGAGGAACTGCTGCAGGCCAGGGCCGCTCATTATGGAATCGACTATACGATCGTGCGCCCGAGTCATACCTACGGAATCGAAAGAATCCCGGTGGGCGTATATGGATATAACGGTAATTACAGCGTGATCAAACGCATTAAGGAAGGTCGTCCGGTGATCATGCACGGTGACGGCGAAACACTCTGGACTTTTACTTACAACGAGGATTTCGCGGTTGGTTTCGTGGGCCTCTTCGGACATCCTCAGGCCTACGGCGAAGCGGTTCATATTACCTCGGACGAGTCTTTGACCTGGAATATGGCGTATCGCATCATCGGCCGGGCTGTCGGACGGGAAGTGAAGCTTATTCATGTGGCCAGCGAGCGTTTAATCGAGCTTCGACCGGATCTGCGCGGTCCTCTCCTGGGTGATAAAGGGGTTTCGGTGGTCTTTGATAACTCGAAAATCAAGCGTCTGGTACCCGGTTTCCATTGTCCGACGCGTTTCGATCAAGGCGTCAGACTGGCCCTGGCTCATATTTCCGGGCATCCGGAACTGCAACCCGAAGATCCGGAGTTTGATGCATGGTGCGATCGTCTGGCGGAGATGTCCGGACAATTCAAATCCATTTTTTAGAACTTGCTTATTGATCTGTATAAAAAATACCGGCTTGCTCCTCTCGGGCGGGTCGGTATTTATAAATGTTTATAAAACGCTTACAAGATGAAGGAAAAAATGCCATTTTTGGACATTAAACTATTAATACTTAAGTGCTAGGGGAGTATTGAACATATATGAGTATAAAAGATCAGAACAAGCGTCCGTTGATTATTTACATCGCCATCGCCTTGGGTCTTATGTTTATCATCAACGCATTCATTGTACCTGAGCTGTTCACGCCTGACGTGAACAACGTCACCTACAACGAATTTCTGGAGAAAGTCGATGCAGGCGAGGTTTCCTACGTCGAATTACAAAGCGAAAAGATTGTATTCACCTTAAAGAAGGATGTAAGCTCGGAAGTGGACTTGCGCTGGAGTTGGGGTAACAATTATGCAATCTATGAAACGGGGCGTATTCAGGACGACAGTGCGCTGGTTGACCGGCTGCTCGAATCCGGCGTGACCTTCAGGGAAGTATATCCCGCCCAGCCCAATCCGCTCCTGAGCATGTTGCTGGGTTTTGGATTTCCTTTGCTCTTATTTTTTGTCTTCGGCCGCATTATGATGAACAGCCTGGCCAAGCGCGGAGGCGGTGCAAATTCCTTACAGTTTGGTAAGAGCGGTGCCAGAGTTTACGTACCCGAAGCCGGAGAAAAGAAGACGTTTCATGATGTAGCCGGTCAGGAAGAAGCCAAAGAATCGCTGACCGAGATCGTTCATTTCCTGCATGACCCGAGAAAATACGAAGCTATCGGTGCCGCCTGTCCGAAAGGTGTCTTGCTCGTCGGCCCTCCCGGTACCGGTAAAACATTATTGGCAAAGGCGGTAGCCGGAGAAGCAAACGTGCCTTTTTTCTCGATCGCCGGTTCCGAATTTGTCCAGATGTTCGTCGGCATGGGCGCCAATAAAGTACGAGATCTGTTTAAGCAGGCATCGGAAAAAGCGCCGTGCATCGTGTTCATCGACGAGATCGATACGATCGGAAAGAAACGCGACGGAGTTGGTTTTTCAGGTAACGACGAACGCGAACAGACCTTAAACCAGCTGCTGACGGAGATGGACGGTTTCGACGCCAACAAGGGAGTCGTGATCCTGGCAGCTACGAACAGACCGGATTCGCTCGATCCCGCTCTTTTGCGTCCGGGACGGTTTGATCGTCGCGTAACTGTGGAACTGCCCGATCTGAAGGGCCGCGAAGCGATCTTGAAAGTCCACGCCAAAAAGGTGAAGATGTCGGCGGACGTGGACTTCTCCAGTCTGGCACGTCAGACCGCGGGTACTTCCGGTGCGGAACTGGCCAACATGATCAACGAAGCAGCCATGCGCGCCGTGCGGGCCGGTCGAAAAGAAGTATTGCAGCGAGACCTCGAAGAAAGCGTCGACGTGGTTCTGGCCGGCGAAGCGAAGACCTCGGCGGTCATTAATCCGAAAGAAAAGGAGCTGATCGCTTATCATGAAGTGGGACATGCTCTGGTTGCGGCGAAATTGACGGATGCTCCTCCGGTACAGAAAATCACCATCGTACCGCGCTCGTCTGGTGCCCTTGGCTTTACGATGCAAGCAGAGGTTGGTGATAAATACCTGTACAGTAAAGAGGATCTCCTGAATCACATTACCACGCTGACCGGCGGCCGTGCGGCGGAAGAACTGGTCTTTGGCAAGACCACGACCGGTGCGTCGAACGATATCGAGAAGACAACGATGATCGCCAGAAACATGGTGACCAAGTATGGCATGACTCCGGACTTTGATATGGTGACCTTTACGGCAACGTCCAACCAGTATCTCGGCGGCCAGGATCAGATGACAGGATCAGCCGAAACCGCGGCCATGATCGATCGAAAGATAGTCGAGATCGTTAAAGGCTGTCACGCCAAATCGATAGAGATTCTTCGCGAGAACATCGGCAAGCTGCATGAAATCTCCGCCTTCCTTCTGGAAAAAGAGACGATAACCGGTACCGAGTTCATGGAAATCCTGAATCGTCCGGAGACGAATGAAACGGAAGATCTGACTGAATCTGTCGTGGAGGAACTTCCCGTCGCAAGCTCAATATAAAGAGTCAATTGCAATCTATGTTAATAAAGATGCCGGAGGGATAAATTCATGTCACTTCGGCATCTTCTCTCTGATATATGTTAAAATGAAATCCGTTTATTAAGTGAACACAAGGAGAATTGCGGCATGGCAAGCAGTCAAATAGACATCAACACGGATCTGATTAAGCGGTTTGCGTTCGAAGGCGAAGTAACAGAAATTATTTCTCCTTACGGCGAAGGTCATATTAACGATACCATCGCGGTTCGTACGGTCGGAAACGATGGAAAGAAACATCGTTATATTATCCAGCAGATCAATCAGAATGTTTTCCCCCGGCCGGATCAGGTCATGGAAAATATTGCCGGCGTAACCGAGCATCTGCGTAAGAAGATTGTCGAGGCAGGCGGCGATCCTGCACGCGAAACGTTAAAGGTGATTCCGACCGGCGACGGTAAACTCTTTTATCTGGATGCGGACAATCGTTACTGGCGTGCTTATGATTTCATCGAAGATACCGTTACCTTGCAACAAGCCCGTTCCCCGGAAGATTTCTACAATTCCGCCCGTGCGTTCGGTCGTTTCCAGCAACTGCTCGCCGATTATCCGGCCGACACTCTTCATGAAACAATTGCCAACTTTCACAACACACCGGTTCGCTTCGCCAACTTCATGAGAGCGGTGGAAGCCGATTCGGTCGGACGTGTTGCTCTGGCAGGTCCCGAAATCGACTTTATTCAAGCCAGAGAAGCCGATTGTCACATCCTGGTGGATTTGGCCGAAAAGGGAGAACTGCCGCTTCGTGTTACGCATAACGATACAAAGCTCAATAACGTTTTAATGGACGCCGAAAGCGGCGAAGGTATATGTGTCGTCGACCTCGATACGGTTATGCCGGGACTGACTTCTTACGATTACGGCGATTCCATTCGCTTCGGTGCTTCCACGGCGCTGGAGGACGAAACGGATCTCGATAAAGTTCAGCTCAGCTTGGAACTCTTCGAAGCATATACCAAGGGCTTCCTGGAAGTAGCCGGTTCGGAGCTGACCAAAAAAGAGAAAGAGACCCTGGCCTGGGGCGCCAAGATTATCACGATGGAGATCGGCATGCGTTTCCTGACCGATTATCTGGAAGGCGATACATATTTTAAGACGGCTCGCGAACACCATAATCTGGACCGTGCCCGCACACAGTTGAAACTCGTGGCGGAGATGGAAGCCAAGTGGGATCTGATGCAGGAGATCGTGGCGAAATACAGCTGAATATTCTGAAAAATCAAGGTTGAAGCAGGTATGATACGTGCCTGCTTTTTTGTTATCTGTGTTACTTGCCAGAAGAGGAACTCCGTAATAAACTATATACTTGACCGGTTGATAATTAACCGGTTAACATATATATTGCAGAGGCGGGGTGAAGATTTTGAGGCATAAGCCGGATCAAAGAGGCAGGCACGGGCACAATATCGAAACGGATGTCGCGTGGCTGATGAAGGATGTCGAGAGTGCCAAGCTGATTATTCTGGGGGAGAATCTGTCCCATTACGGTTTACACGTCGGCCAGCCTAGATTGTTGCATTTGATTAAGACGAATCCCGGTTCGACACAAAATCAGATTGCCAAGATGCTTCGGGTATCGCCGTCATCTCTTTCGATGTCAATTAAGCGACTGGAGAAACAAGGCCTGGTCAAACGACTTACCCCGGATAACGATCAGAGACGAAACGAACTGTATCTGACCGGCGAGGGCGAACGTGTTTCAAAGGCCTGTAAAGACGTGGTGCTTGATATGCACGACCACCTTCTGAGTGGTTTTGATGAAGCAGAGAAAATAGCATTAAAGAGCTATCTGATACGCATGCTGGAGAACGCCGAAGCGCATCCGCTTTATACGCGTGCCCCGCAGGTGCATGACCTCCTCCGGGAAGGCAATAAAGGGGCAAAAGCGACAGATGAAACAGATTCGAATGAGGAATATATAACGGTAGTAGAAACGGAGACTGCGCATGATTAGACGCTTACTAAAATATTTTAAGCCTTATACGCTCTATGCAATTTTATGTCCGCTGATGATGATCCTTGAGGTCGCGATGGACGTTTTTATCCCATATCTGATGGCGGATATCGTTGATGTCGGTATCAAGAACAGTGATGTGGATTTTGTTGTCAGGCGGGGTCTGCTCATGATTCTGGCGGCGCTTGTCGGAATTGCCGCCGGCGCTATTTCGGCGAAGCTGGGTGCTACAGCCGGCATCGGCCTGGGTACGAATATTCGTCGGGCAGCCTTTGCCAATATTCAAACGTTCAGTTTTAAGAATCTGGATAAATTTTCGGTTTCCAGTTTGATCACGCGTCTGACCAACGATACGCAACGCGTGGCCAATACGGCGATGATGGTCCTTCGCATGGGCTTTCGTTCGCCTTCGATGCTGATCTTCGCCGTGTTTATGGCTGTTCGTATCGACTCGGAGCTGGCCGTGATTTTCCTGCTGGCCATACCGGTTCTGGCGACTATAATCGGCTTGATTATGAAAAAGGCATTCCCCTTATTCAGCATTATGCAAAAGAAGGTCGACCGCATCAACTCGGTTGTACAGGAAAACCTGACGTCCATCCGTGTCGTGAAATCCTATGTGCGCGATGACTACGAATCCAAACGATTCAAAAAAGCCAACGATGATCTGATGCAAAGTGCGCTCAAAGCCGTTTCGCTGGTCATTATGAATATGCCGATCATGATGCTGGTTGTTTACTCCAGTATCATCGCAATCCTTTGGTTCGGCGGTAACCGCATCATGATGGGTTCGATGGAGGCCGGCAGTCTCATGAGCTTCATTACTTATGTCATGCAGATCATGATGAGTCTGATGATGCTGTCCATGCTCTTCATTCAGATCACCACATCAAAAGCCTCGGCCGAGCGTCTTCTCGAAGTTATCGATACACAAACCGATATTCATTCGCCCGAAGACGGAATTCCGGAAGTCCCTACCGGCGATATCGAGTTCAAGAACGTCAGATTCCGTTATCCCGGCAATCAGGGTGATACGCTCGAAAATATCAACTTTAAGATCAAGTCGGGATCCACCATCGGCGTTATCGGTTCCACCGGTTCGGCGAAAACATCGTTAATCCAATTGATCCCTCGCCTCTACGATGTTAGTGAAGGCGAGCTTGAAGTGGGCGGCATCAATGTACAGAACTACGACCTGAAGTCTCTGCGCGATCAGGTCGCTGTAGTTCTCCAGAAAAACACATTGTTCTCGGGCACGATTCGCTCGAACATGCTCTGGGGTAACGAAGAGGCCACGGACGAGGAAATCATCGAGGTCTTGAAAATTGCTCAGGCCTGGGAGTTTATCAGCGCTAATCCGGACGGCCTGGATGCCAGAGTGGAGCAGGGCGGAAATAACTTCTCCGGCGGGCAGAAACAACGTCTGGCTATTGCCCGTGCCCTTTTGAAGAAACCCAAAATTCTGATCCTGGATGACTCGACATCGGCGGTTGATATGGGTACGGATGCCAAGTTAAGGAAAGCTTTTAAAGAACATTTGAAAGATGTCACGACGATCATCATCGCTCAGCGCATCGCCTCGATCGAGGATGCCGACACGATAATCGTGCTCGACGACGGTCGTATCGACGGCATCGGCACAGCCGACGAACTGATGAAAACAAGCCGTATTTATCAGGAAGTATACGAATCACAGCAGAAGGGACTGATCGCAGGATGAGTAAGAAAAAAGTAGAAAAACAATCTCCCGTTAACGCTGCTGACAAGGATAAAAAGCCGGCCGAAGCTGCGCCTCGCGGGAGGAAACAATTTACCAGGCCGGATGACATGAAAGGTACGATCAAGCGTCTCTGGTCTTATCTGCGCTACAACCGCCTGTATGTGATTATGGGTCTGCTCCTGGTCTCGCTGGCATCGCTCGGCGGTGTCGCCGGAAACGCCTTCCTTCGTCCCATCATTAACATCCTCGTTTACGAACGCGAACGCGGTATGGGGGCAATCGTACCGTATCTCTTTGCCTTGGGGGCAATCTACGTGGTCTCGGCTCTCTTCCAGTATCTGGGAAACCGCTTCATGGTCAAGCTGGCACAGAGTACAACGAACCGGATTCGCGGCGACCTCTTCAATCACATGCAGACTTTACCGATTCGATTTTTCGATACGCATAGCCATGGCGAGCTGATGAGTTCTTACACGAACGACGTGGATAATATTAACCAGGCACTTGATCAGTCGCTGGTCCAGCTCTTCACAAACTCGATCACCTTTGTCGGCACGTTCTTCATGATGCTCGTGCTCAGTCCTATCCTGACCTTGTTCGTGGTTCTGATGGTGATCCTGATGCTTTTCATCGTCAGATTTGTCGTCGGCCAGAGCGGTAAGAATTTCCGTGCTCAGCAAGCAAATCTGGCTGCTTTGAACGGATTTGTCGAAGAAATGATGGAAGGGCAAAAAGTCGTAAAAGTTTTTAACCATGAGAACGTGGTCATGGAGGAGTTTGACGAGAAAAACGAAAACCTGCGTGTCGTATCAACGAACGCCCAGATTTTCTCGGTTCTGCTCTTTCCCGTCATGGGCGGTCTGTCTTTTGTACAATACGCAATTACGGCCATGGGCGGTGCGATTCTGACGATCAGAGGCATGCTTGACGTCGGTACGGTCGCATCCTTCCTGCAGTACAGCCGCGAGTTCTCCCGCCCCATCACCATGATTTCGAATCAGGTAAATGTCCTAGTAGCTGCTTTGGCAGGTGCCGAGCGTGTCTTTAGAATCATGGACGAAGAGCCGGAGGAAGATGACGGCGATGTCACGGCAGTTCGCATCGAAGATATTGATCCTGAAGAGGCGAAGGGGCAGGCAATCGAGGCGAGTGATCGCGGCTATGTCTGGCGCGTACCTCAGGAAGACGGCTCGATTCTCTTTAAACCGGTACACGGCGATATTCGTTTCAACCATGTCTATTTTGGCTACACGCCCGAACGTCTGGTCTTAAAAGATATTTCACTATATGCCAAACCGGGTCAAAAAATTGCTTTCGTCGGTTCGACCGGTGCCGGTAAAACAACAATTACCAATCTGATCAATCGTTTCTATGATATTCAGAGCGGTGAGATCCTTTTGGATGGCATTAATCTGTCACGAATCAAGAAAACTCCGTTACGCAAATTACTGGGCATGGTTCTGCAGGATGTACATCTGTTTGAAGGGACGATCGCCGACAATATTCGCTACGGCCGCCTGGATGCAAGCGACGAGGAGATCAGACAGGCAGCCCGGATCGCGAATGCGGACAGTTTCATCATGCATCTTCCGGAAGGATACGATACGGTTTTGCATAGTGACGGAGACAACTTGTCGCAGGGACAACGCCAGTTGCTGTCGATTGCACGGGCGGCTGTTGCAGATCCGCTGATTTTGATCATGGATGAAGCAACCAGTTCGATAGATACTCGTACCGAGCGCTTAATTGAAAAGGGTATGGATACTCTGATGGAAGGCCGTACGGTCTTCGCCATCGCTCACCGTCTGTCAACGGTTCGCCACTCCAATGCCATCATGGTTCTGGAAGAAGGCGAAATCATCGAGCGTGGCGATCATGAAGTCCTGATCGAGACTAAAGGTCGCTACTATGACTTGAGTATGGGCATAATAGAACTGGACTAACGTCCAGTTCTAAGCAAGAATGCCTGCCGTGATGGCATTCTTGTGATCCGAAGTACAGGCGAGAGTCGAGCCAAGTCGCACAATCAAGTTCAAAACAGGAATGCATGCATAAGCTCCAATGAAAGGGAGGCGGTGAAGACCGCCTCTTATTTTTCTAATAGAAACAGAATGTATAGTCGGATAAATGCTCAAGTTGAAACCAGGCTTCGAGTTCATCAGGCTTAATTAGCCTAACTATTCGCCTTTTACATCCCTGATTCCGCCGGCTCTGTTTCGAAAATCGTTCAAAAAATTTGCAAAATAGTGATTTTTTCACTGTCGTCGAGAAATTATAATGATTTCGTAGCATTTTATTTTACGTTCGTGAATCGGGCGAAATGATCCGGAAAGGATCTGGAAGGGGAACTACATGAGCTTGGAAGCCATTGTAGGAATCAATTGGGGCGATGAAGGAAAAGGCCGTATGGTTGATTTGATAGCAAAAGACTTCGATTATGTCGTGCGCTATCAGGGAGGCAACAATGCCGGTCACACAGTCATCAATCCCTATGGGAAATTCGTTTTGAATTTATTGCCGTCGGGAATTTTTAACCCGGGTGTCGTCAATGTGCTTGGTAACGGGATGGTGATCGACATCGCTCATCTGGTAAGAGAGATTCGGCAGCTCGAAGAAGGCGGCTTCCATCTGGAAAAAGAGCAACTTGTGATCTCGGATCGTGCCATGATCTGTTTTCCCTACCATGTTCTTCAGGATAAGCTCGAAGAGGAGAGGCTGGCAGGTGAGAAGTACGGCTCCACTCTGCGCGGAATCGCACCGGTATACGCCGATAAGTATATGAAAAAAGGTATTCAAATCGGTGAGCTCCTCCTGGGAAAAGAGCATCTGCGCCATCGCCTCGAAGGTATTATCAAGTGGAAAAACCTGATGATCCGGGACGGCTACGGACATGAAGCTATATCCGTTGACGAGATTCTGGAGTGGACGCTGACCCATGGCGAAATCATCAAACCTTATATTCGCGACACCGGACTGCTTTTGGATCAAGCCGTAAAAGCAGGCAAGCGCGTGCTCTGCGAAGCCCAGCTCGGTGCTCTTCGGGACATCGAGTTCGGTATTTATCCTTATACCTCCAGTTCATCGCCGCTGGCGGCCTATGCGCCGATCGGAGCCGGCATCCCCGGCGTGCCGCTCGATGAATGCATCGGTATCATGAAAGCCTATTCGTCTTGTGTCGGCGAAGGCCCTTTCATCGCGGAGATGAAAGATTCGGCCGGAGACGCACTGCGCGAAGCCGGAGGCGAATATGGTGCGGCCACGGGCCGTCCGCGTCGTGTCGGCGGTTTCGATGTGCCGGCATCCCGCTACGGCGTTCGTGTTCAAGGGGCCACGCAACTGGCGCTTACGAAGCTGGATATTCTTTCGGGCCTAAAAGAAATCCCCGTTTGTGTCGCTTATTCGCTTGACGGACAGCGTCTGGATTATCTCCCCTTCCCGGGTCTTCTCGATCGTTGCGAAGCGATCATTGAATACTGGCCGGGCTGGCAGCAGGCTGTCGACGATTGTCGAAATTTCGATGAACTGCCTGTCGAAGCTCAAGATTACGTCAATCGCATCGAAGATTTGATGGGTTGTCCGATTCGTTATATCTCGGTCGGTGCCAGCCGCGACGCGGTAATCAGACGCTAAACCCAGACAGGTGATCTCGCAGGAATGACTGCGACTTGGCCGAACAGCAGAGAGGAATCATCATAATGTGCGGAATCATGGGTTATGCCGGGGCGAAAGCCGCGGCACCTGTTCTTTTGGCAGGTCTGGCTAAACTGGAATACAGAGGCTATGACTCGGCCGGTATTGCGGTCTTAAATCCCGAAGAGATTCAAGTTAAAAAGTGTAAAGGAAGACTCCAAAAGCTGGCCGATTTAACCGATAACGGCGCGGCGGTACAAGGCAGGATCGGTATCGGTCATACCCGCTGGGCCACTCACGGCGAGCCTTCGGATGAAAACAGCCATCCGCATCTGTCTCAGGGGGGGCGCTTTGCCGTTGTGCATAACGGGATTATCGAAAACTATCAGTATCTGAAAGATAAAATGAAACGCCGCGGCTTCGACTTCGTTTCGGATACGGATACCGAAGTTATCTCTCATATGATCGAGTATTACGACCAGGGTGATTTACGTGCGACTCTGGTTAAGGTTTTACATCGCCTGGAAGGTTCTTATGCGCTGGCGGTCGTTAGCCTGGACGAAAAAGATCATTTTATCGCAGCGAGAAAAGACAGTCCTCTTATCGTCGGACGAGGCGAAGCAGAGAATGTCATCGCTTCGGATATCCCGGCTGTCCTGGCTCATACCCGTGATATTTATATCATGAACGACAACGAGATCGCGGACGTTAGCGGGGATCGGATCCGTTTCTATAATATGGATCAAGAAGAGATCACGAAAGAAATCACACATATCGACTGGGATGTGGCTGCGGCAGAAAAGGGCGGTTACGAACACTTCATGATGAAAGAGATCATGGAGCAGCCCAAAGCGCTTCTGGATACGATTCGGCCGCGAATTGCCCGGGGTCGTTTCAATCTGGACAAGATTCATTTCGATCCGGACTGGCTCCGTCGTTTGTCCAAGGTTCACATTGTCGGCTGCGGATCGGCATACCATGCGGGCCGTATCGGAAAAGATCTGATCGAATCACGCCTCAGAATACCGGTCGATGTGGAGATCGCCTCGGAGTTTCGCTACCGCAATCCTCTGGTGGATCCCGATCAACTGGTTGTGGTCATCAGCCAATCAGGTGAAACAGCCGACAGTCTGGCCGCCCTGCGCGAGGCAAAACGACGTGGGGCCGTTACGCTGGCGATCGTAAATGTCTTGGGTTCTTCGATTGCTCGCGAAGCCGATCACAGTTTTTATACCTGGGCCGGTCCGGAGATATCCGTGGCCACGACGAAAGCGTACAGCTGTCAGGTGGCGGCGCTGGCTTTACTATGTGCTTACATCGGACAGGAAAGCGGAAAACTCGGCAGCGAAGAGCTTCTCAACATGCAAAGGGATTATCTGGCAGTTCCCGACTTGATTGCCGCCGGGCTCAAGGACCTTGCCGAAGTGCAGTTTTTGTCTTCGAAATTTTACGCGAATCACGATGTCTTTTTCATCGGACGAGCACTGGACTATTCGTTATCTTTGGAAGCTTCCCTGAAGCTAAAAGAGATCTCCTACATTCATTCCGAAGCCAGTCCGGCCGGCGAGTTGAAACATGGTCCGATTTCCCTTATCTCGGAGGGGACTCTGGTCGTTGCGATCGTCACGCAGGACAAACTCCGCGAGAAAATGATCAGCAATATCAGAGAAGTGAAGGCCAGAGGAGCGGTTATTCTGGCGGTAATTCAGGAAGACGACAGTTCGGTAGAGCAAGTGGCGGATTACGTGATTCGTGTTCCAAGATCGACGCCCGATCTGCAGGCCCTGCCGACGATAGTACCTCTGCAGTTGTTGGCGTACTACATTTCCGCATTGAACGGAAACGATGTGGATAAGCCCCGGAATCTGGCTAAGTCCGTTACCGTGGAATGAACCCTTTATTGAAAATATCACGATTTATGAATGAAAAATGCGGAGTTATCAATGACCCGGTGTTCCGAATGTGGAAAACCGGGTCATTTACATTTGTCGTTATGTGTTCGATCAGGACCGTCTGACGGGAATACCCCGCTCGCTTAGATACGACTTGAGGTCGCCTATGCTGACTTCTCCGAAGTGAAACAAGCTTGCGGCCAGGACACCGTCGACACCGCCCTCGGTAATGGCTTGCGCGAAATCAGCCATGCGGCCCGCGCCGCCCGAGGCGATGATCGGCACCGGCACGATCTCCGACACCATTTTATTCAGGCGATTGTCGTAGCCTTGTTTCGTGCCGTCTCTGTCCATCGAAGTTAATAGTATTTCGCCGGCACCGCGTACCACGCCTTCCTTCGCCCAGTCCAGCACATCGATGCCGGTGTTCTGACGACCTCCATGGGTATATACCTCGTAGTGCGATAATTCCTCGTTCCATTTGGCATCGATGGCCAGGACTACGCATTGACTGCCGAATTCGCTTGATGCCTGCGTGATTAAGTCCGGATTCTCGACCGCGGCCGAGTTCAGCGAGATTTTATCCGCACCGGCCCGAAGCAGACCGCGGATATCGTCGAGCTTGCGAATGCCGCCGCCGACGGTAAACGGGATGAAGAGGCGCGCGGCAATCTGGCGCACGACTTCGATCATGGTGACGCGTCCTTCAATCGTCGCGGATATGTCCAGGAAGACCAGCTCGTCGGCACCGGCCGCATTATAAGCGGCGGCGGTTTCGACGGGGTCGCCCACGTCTCTCAGATCAATGAAATTGGTTCCTTTGACAATGCGTCCGCCTTTTACATCCAGACAGGGGATGATTCGTTTTGCTAACATAATTCCTCCGATACTTTCATTACACGAGTTCGCCGAAGCGCTTCAATATCTCCAGACCAACATTTCCGCTCTTTTCGGGATGAAACTGGACTCCGAAAATCTTATCCTGACGGATGGCCGAACAGAAGCTTCCGCCGTAATCCGTTACTGCGGAGACGATGGTTTTATCATCGGGTAAAACATAGTAAGAGTGAACGAAGTAAACTTCGCTGCCGTCTTCCAGCAGCAAGTCGCCTTCTTGCACGTGCAGGCTGTTCCAACCCGTATGCGGTACTTTCAGGCTTCGGGCTGCCGCGTCGACGAAGTTGAAACGGCGTACCCGCCCTTTTAGAATACCAAGTCCGGCTTCGCTGCCCTCTTCGCTGGAATCAAAAAGAAGCTGCATGCCCAGGCAGATGCCGAGAAAGGGTTTTCCGGCGGCGACTTCTTTCGTCAGTGCGTCCGCCAGACCCGTTTCGCGAAGGCTTTTCATCGCATCGTCGAATGCGCCGACTCCGGGCAGAATGACGGCGTTTGTTTCGCGAAGATCGTCCGGTTTCATAACGATTTTATAGGAAAGTCCAAGATGATTTAAACTGTTGGCAACGCTAGCCAGATTACCCCGGCCGTAGTCAATGATAGCAATCATAGATGATTCCTTTCTACGTGTTAAACAATAGGGTACTTACACCTCAATATTATCACAGATGAGCTTTTGCCACGGCACTTATCAGAATATTGTCGAAAGCGATTTCATTTCCATCTGATACTTTTGTGTCAGATATGGAAAGGCAAATCGAGGGCCATGTGGTAACATATTAACCGTATGAGTATCGACAAATATTCATATAATGTGTGTCATGTATATGTGTGTGAACTCGTCTGTTTTCACTTTTGAAAACACATCAGATTTCAAACTTATATGCTTTATTTAATAAAACGCGGATGAATTGATTTTCTCTGCGAATGGGAAAGGACTGCTATATGGCAAGACCTGTATTGGAAATTAAAGGATTGGGCTGTAAGGTCGAAGAAAAACAGATTCTGAAGGATCTCGATCTTACAATTAAAGGTGGCGAAATTCACGTCATCATGGGACCGAACGGAACCGGTAAGTCGACTCTGGCCTCGACATTGATGGGACATCCCCGCTACAGCGTAACCGGAGGATCGGTTACCCTCGACGGTAAGAATGTTCTGGAAATGTCGGTCGACGAGAGAGCACGTGCCGGCTTATTTTTAGCTATGCAGTACCCCAGCGAAATTCCCGGTGTCACGAACTCGGATTTCCTGAGAACCGCGATGAACGCCAACCTCGGCGAAGGCAAGCAAATCGGATTGTTCCCCTTCCGTAAGGCTTTGAACGAAGCGGTCGAGAAGCTGGAGATGAATCAGAACCTGCCCAACCGTTATCTGAACGAAGGTTTCAGCGGCGGCGAAAAGAAACGCAACGAAATCCTCCAGATGATGCTACTGAAGCCGGCGATTGCCATGCTCGACGAAATCGATTCGGGTCTGGATATCGATGCTCTTCGCATTGTCGGCAACAATGTAACAGAACTGGCCGGGGAACGCGGCGAGGAGATGGGTGTTTTACTCATCACGCACTATCAGCGTATTTTGGATTATGTCAAACCCGACTTCGTGCACATTCTCATGGGCGGTAAAATCGTCATGACCGGCGACCTGACGCTGGCCGAGAAGCTGGAGCGCGAAGGTTACGAGTGGCTCCGCGAGGAGCTGGGGCTTGAAGTTTTATCAGACGAAGAAAGCGTGGCGCATGGCGTAACGTCGGATCTTCCCGGCGGTCTGCCCTTTTAAGCAGACGAGAGAGGAGAGTCTAACGTGCGTAAAGTCGATTTAATACGGACCAAGATTGGTCTCGAGAATTATCGCTGGCTTCGAATCAATGCACTGGGCAACAACGTTGTTGAAGCGCTCGATGCATCGAAAGCCGTCGAATCACATGATCCCGCCCTCGTCTTCGAGAAGATTGCCAGCCCGAGTTCGAAGATTCTGCGTCAGTTCAAACCGAGAGAAGCCGAATCAAAACAGCGGAATCCGCAACGTCCTTTGCCGGTGAGGGGAGAGTTTAACGGTTATTCCTTAACCATTCCCGCCGAGAAACGCCGGATATTTCTGCCGGTTTTGATTGCCGGAAACAGGGAAGACGGCAGCTACGTCAAGATCAAGATCGAAGCGCAGGCAGATGTTCATCTGTTCCTTGTCACGGCGGAAACGGAAGAACCGATCTATCTGGATATCGATCAGGGAGAAAACTCGCAGCTTCATTTCACGATTATCAAGTATCCCGGTTATGCCAGCTGGCAGCTCTTGTCGTATCGCGTTAAGGTTGCCGCCAATGCATCCTTTAATGTGCAGACCTTAAATCTGGAGAGCTCGGCATATTCGGTCGGACAGATTTTCCTCACCGGAGAAGGCGCGTCGGCCGATACCAATTCGGCGATTTTCGTTGACTCCTGGGACGAGATTCGCGTCGATACCACGATCGAGCATCTGGCCCGCAATACCACGTCCAATATCTATAACCACGGTGTTGTTCGTGCAGAGGGCTATGGCATGTTTGCCGGTCGTACTTTCATCGAAAAAGGCGCGACGGGCAGTTACGGAGATCAGGAAAGCCGTTTCCTGATGCTCGATCCGACAGCCAAGGCCGATACCTATCCTGTTTTGCTGATTGACGAAAACGAGCTGAAGGCAGGCCATGCCGCCAGTATCGGTCAGCTGGACGAAGAATCGCTTTATTATCTGCAGAGCCGCGGTATGAGCCGTACTCAGGCCGAGCAGCTGGTAACAAGCGGCTATCTGCAGCCGGTCATCGACCAGATGGCCCGTTCGTCAGACTCGCCTGCGGCCGGAGCGATTGCTTACCTGAGACATGTGCTCTTGGAGAAGGTGGCTCAATGAGGAAAGATTTTTTGGAAGAAATCCGCAGCTGTCCGGGTCTGGATCCGGCCGTGCGCGATGACTTCCCGATGACGAAGTTAAAGAGTCACGGTAAGGACTTTGCTTATTTGAACAATGCGGCGACGGCGCTGAAACCCTATGAAGTCATACATGCGATGGATCAATATTACAGCGAGTACGGCAGCAGTGTGTTTCGCGGGGTGGATACCGTCGCTCATAAGGCTACGACCGCCTTCGAAGCGGTCCGCCACAAGGTGGCCGAATTCATCGGAGCCTCTAAACCCGAGGAGATTATTTTCACGGCCGGAACGACCGCTTCCCTGAACCTGGTGGCGATGAGTTACGGTCAGTCGAATGTGAAGGAAGGCGACGAGATCGTTGTCAGCCCCACAGAACACCATGCGAACTATGTGAGCTGGCAGCAGCTGGCCCTTCGCCAAAAGGCGAAGCTTGTCATCGTCGAACCCGACGAGAACGGCGTGGTTCGACCGGAGGAGCTGGAAACCGTGATGAGCGAACGAACCCGTATGGTTTGTCTCTCGCACATCACGAATGTCATGGGTGCGGAAAACGATCTGGAGAAGCTCGGCGAAGTCGTCCATCGTTACAATGCTGTTTTTGTGGTCGACGGTGCTCAGGGCATCGTGCACGAACGGCCGCAGGTAGTGGCCTGGGGCATAGATTTCTATGCCTTCTCGGCGCATAAGCTCTACGGACCGACCGGCGCGGGTGTCCTTTATGGTCGTTACGATCTATTGGAAGCCATGCCTCCGGTTATCTTCGGCGGTGAAATGATTGATTATGTCGACACGCATCAATCCATTTTCCGCGAACCTCCGTATCGCTTTGAGGCCGGTACGCCCGCGATCGCGGAAGTCATTGGTTTGGGCGCTGCCATCGAGTATATGAACAGTCTGGGCTATTGCGGCATTCAAAAGAAGGTTATGGAATTGACGAAGATGGCCGTTGACGGCTTATCCGAGCTTGAAAATGTGAAAATTTTCAATCCGAATAACTACTTCTCCGGCATTGTCAGCTTTAATATCAAAGGCGTTCACCCGCATGACGCGGCCAGTGTTTACGACAGGGAAGGCATTTCACTTCGTGCAGGTCATCACTGCTCGCAGCCGACGATGCGCTGGCTGAAGCAAAATGCGACATTACGTGCGAGCATGGCGTTTTATAATACGCCCGAAGAGATTGAACGTTTAATCGAAACGACGAAGAAGGCAGGTGATTTCCTTGACGTCCTCTTCTGATCAGGATATGTTTTTTCGACAAATCATAATGGATCACTATACCAACCCCCGCAACAAGGGACTGGTCGGAGATCCTTCCTATAAAACCGTGCATCTGAAGAACCCGTCTTGCGGCGATGATATTTCGGTTCAGCTCAAGATCGGCGAAGAAGCCAAAGTGAGCGATTGCCGATATATGGGCAGCGGTTGTGCGATCTGCTGTTCGAGCGGATCCATGATGACCGGATTGCTGAAAGACAAATCTCCGGAGGAAGCACTGGAGCTCATCCGTCAGTTTAAACTGATGGTATCGGGCGAACCGTATAACAAAGAACTGCTGGAAGAATGCATCAGCTTACAGGGCGTAACTCAAGTTCCGCCTCGAATCAATTGCGCCACGCTGGCATGGAATGCCGCGGAAGCCGGAATCAGGCAATTGACGGAAGACCATAATACCGATGATGACACCATCATCATTTAACCGATTGAATATGGGGTAAAGACGGATGAGTAACGAACAAGATAAGAATCTGGAAAATCTTAATACCGGTCAGAAAGTCGATCCGGATCTCGTAAGTCCGGAAGAGATCACGGAAAGACTGGACGAAGGTTATAAATACGGCTTTCGCGACGATGTCGAAAACGTCAGAGTTTTACCGAAAGGTATCAACGAGGATATCGTGCGCGAGATTTCGAGGATCAAGAACGAACCCGAGTGGATGACAGAGTTTCGCGTGAAATCCTATCAGATTTTCGAGTCGCTTCCGATGCCGGATTTCGGACACATCGACGCGATTGATTTCCAGGATATGCACTATTACATCAAGGCCAGCGAACAAAGCGAAACCAGCTGGGACGATGTCCCCGAAGAGATCAAGAATACTTTCGAGAAACTGGGTATCCCCCAGGCCGAACGGGAGTATCTCTCCGGTGTCACGACGCAGTACGAGTCGGAAGTTGTTTACCACAAGGTCCAGAAAGAACTGGAAGATTTGGGTGTCATTTTTACGGATACGGATACCGCACTGAAAGAGCATCCCGAAATTTTCAAGAAGTATTTTTCCAAGCTGGTTCCCAACACGGACAATAAGTTCGCAGCCTTAAACAGCGCGGTCTGGTCCGGCGGTTCTTTTATTTACGTACCCAAGGGAGTCAAGGTTCCTCAGATTCTTCAGTCGTATTTCAGAATCAACAGCGAGAAGATGGGACAGTTCGAACGTACCCTGATCATTGTTGACGAAGGTGCCGATCTGCATTACGTCGAAGGCTGTACCGCTCCGAACTATACGACCAATTCGCTTCATGCCGCGATTGTCGAGATTTTCGTCGAAAAGGGAGGTCGCTGCCGCTATACGACCATTCAGAACTGGTCCGACAATGTCTATAATCTGGTTACGAAGCGCGCGATTGCAGGCGAAGACGCTCAGGTCGAGTGGGTCGACGGCAACCTCGGCTCCAAACTGACCATGAAATACCCGGCGATTTATCTTCGCGGCGCCAGAAGCCGCGGTACGACAATATCGATCGCGGTCGCGGGTAAAAACCAGACCCAGGATGCCGGTTCCCGTATGATTCACATCGGACCGGATACTTCGTCTACGATTATCTCGAAGTCCATTTCGAGAAACGGAGGCAACGCAACCTATCGCGGAACCGTCGATCACGGTCCCCGGGCATTGCGTGCGAAGTCTCACATCGAATGCGATACTTTGATTTTAGACGAGCTCAGCAAGTCCGATACGCTGCCGACCAACCGCATCCGCAACGGCACGACCGAACTCTGGCATGAAGCCACGGTTTCCAAAATTTCGGACGAGCAGCTCTTTTATCTGACAAGCCGCGGTATACCGGAAGATCAGGCAACCGAGATGATCATCATGGGTTTCCTGGAACCCTTTACGAAGGAGTTGCCGATGGAATACGCCATCGAGCTCAACCAGCTGATGAAACTGGATATGAGCGGATCGGTCGGATAAAGATCGCAAACGAGACAATAAAAGCCTCTTGCCAAACGCAAGAGGCTTTATATTTTCAGGGATTTCGCCTAGTCTCCAAGGGCTTAGAGAGATTCGGCCAGTTCGTGGATGCGAGCTATCTCTTCGATGATATCGATACGTTGCGGACAGGCGGCTTCGCATGTCCCGCAGGCAATGCAGACATTAGCCTGTTTGGCGGGATCCGTGTTTTTCAGATAAGAATTGCTCAATTGCCACTCCTGTCCGAAGGTCAGGTAATTGTTGTACTTGCTAAACAATCCCGGAATGTCGATTTCCATCGGGCATTCGTTACAATACTTGCAATCGGTGCATGGGATGGTCGGCAGCTTGTCGAGCGCCTCCATGACCTTGGCGATGACAACATGATCTTCGGGTGTAAACGGTTCGTTGGCTTCGAAGGTTGCCACATTGTCGATGCAGTGTTCCATCTCCGTCATACCGCTGAGAATGACTTTAACCAGAGGAAGTTCGCTAACCCAGCGCAGTGCCCAGGAAGCGAGGCTGGCATCCGGCCTGGCCGCCTTGAAAATCGCTTCGACATCGCTGTGAAGCGTAGCCAGACTGCCGCCGCGAATGGGCTCCATGACGATGATCGGCAGATTTCTCTTCTCGCAGCTCTCGTATAACTGTTTGGCGTCATACTTGAACCAGTCGAGATAGTTCAACTGAAGCTGAACGAAATCCCACTCGCCTTCGTCAAGAATCTGTTCGAGCACTTCCGGAGAGTCATGAAAGGAAAAGCCGATATGGCGTACGATACCTTTTTCCTTCAGATCGCGCTGGAAGGTATCGATGCCGAGACGCTTGGCTTTTTCCCAGCTGCTCTTATTCAATGCATGCAACAGATGATAATCTACGACATCGGTGTCGAGTCTTTCCATCTGGATATTGAAAATACGCGTAATATCCTCTTCGGTCTCGATCACACCTACCGGCAGTTTGTCCGCGATATAAAAGGTATCGCGCGGATAACGTCTGATAACGGCATCGCGTACAAACAGTTCCGATTTACCCCCATGGTAGAAATAAGCGGTATCGTAGTAATTAACACCTTTACTGTAGAGGTAATCGATCATGGCCTCGGCTTTTTCGTAGTCAATTTCGCCGTCTTTCTGAGGCAGGCGCATATTACCCATACCGAGGCAGGTCAATTCATCTAAAAGATTTTCATGACTTGTCCGTTTCATTTTTTACTCCTTCACTTGTTTGATAGCCCCTTTTGGTTTATTGTATCACTTGTACCTTGATTTATGCATCCTTGACTTTATGGAATGCATAGAAATCGATTCAGTAAATGTCATCATGTGGAGGAAATTATGATTCATCGCAAGCAAAAGCAATCCCCGGGCAGAAATATCGCAATCGCGGCCATGCTTCTGGCCCTGGCATTCGTGCTTCCATTTTTAACCGGACAGATCCCCCAAATCGGTATGATGTTATCGCCCATGCACATACCGGCTATGCTGGCCGGATTTGTTCTGCCCCTGCCCTGGGCGGTGCCCCTGGCCTTCGTCATGCCGCTTCTGCGCAGTTTGCTCTTTAGCATACCGGTCATGATGCCGGTGGCTCTGACGATGGCTTTTGAATTGGCCGCTTATGCCCTGATTATTGCTCTCGTCGCTCCGAAACTGGCGAAAGCCTGGCCCGGCATTATCGCCACTCTACTCATTGCCATGGTCGGCGGGCGCATCGTTTATTCGATTGCGAACTTCTTTATCCTGAATACGATAGGCATTCCGTTTGAATTGGGAACAGTTGTAAAGAGTCTGACGATCGGCGGCCTGCCGGGTATAGTCGTTCAGTTGATTTTGATTCCGCCGCTGGTACTTGCCTTGCGTCGCGCGGGCGTACGCTCCTTGAATCAAAGATAGATTCCGATTTGACTGAAAATTCTGATTGAAGAGCCGCATTGACAAAAATGCGGCTCTTTATGTGTGCCACGCATGGCACTTCACTTGACGGTGAGAGTCCGTTATGGGGGTATGTAGCGACCAACCATTAGCCAAAGGCAAGGGTGTCCATCGCGAGGTGGAATCTGAAGGAAGCCGGCGGCA
>JBNRMJ010000020.1:0-165793 GCA_050309435.1 Fastidiosipilaceae bacterium | reverse complement strand
AGTTTAATGGAAATCTATTCTAATTCGTGAAACTGTAAACTTTGGAACCGCCGTATACCGAACGGTACGTACGGTGGTGTGGGAGGTCTCCCGGTCAATTAATGACCGGGATCCTACCCGATTGCCCGCTACATAAGCCGAGTGTATGTTCGTTTTTGTCGCAGACATTTCTGCTATACTATAAGAGTAAACAACCGAGAGTGGGGCGATGTGATTGACTAGTGGTATGATTCCGCCTGAAACAATTGAAGAGATTAAAGCACGTACGGATATCGTTCCGGTCATAGAACAGTATGTTGTTTTATCTAAGAAGAGCAGTAAGAATTATTTCGGCTTATGTCCGTTTCATCATGAAGATACTGCTTCTTTCAGTGTGTCTCCCGGTAAGCAGATCTACTAT
This sequence comes from Fastidiosipilaceae bacterium, assembly GCA_050309435.1. Taxonomy (GTDB): domain Bacteria; phylum Bacillota; class Clostridia; order Saccharofermentanales; family Fastidiosipilaceae; genus CAYXVJ01. The sequence goes on along the minus strand of JBNRMJ010000020.1, from coordinate 165,393 downwards.
TGTTTCGGTTGCCATAAGGGCGGGGATGTCATCCATTTCATCATGGACATCGAGAACTTGAGCTACCCACAAGCAATTCGTCATCTGGCCGAACAAGCCGGAATTCAAATTGAGCAGACAATGGATCCTGCATACGAGAAAAAGCGCGATCATAGCCGCCGCATCGAGGATTTATATGTCGAAGCTGCGCGTTTCTATTACCGGAATCTGATTTCCGATGCCGGTCAGCATGCCAGAGAATACCTGCGGAGACGCGAGATCTCGGAGCGTACGGCGAAACTTTTTGGTTTAGGTTATGCAGATACCAGATGGAACGGATTATACAAGCATCTTCAGTCCATGGGCTATCGCCAAAATGAATTGATGGACTCGGGCTTGTTTCGACAGAGCAGCAGGGGGGAAACGATCGATCTGTTTCACGATCGTCTCATATTTCCGATTATATCGGGAAGCGGTAAGGGAAAGATCGTTGCTTTCGGCGGTCGTGTTTTAGATGACAGTCTTCCCAAGTACATTAACTCTCCCGAAACCATTATCTATACAAAGGGGCGTCATCTCTACGGTTTGAATCTTGCCAAGAAGAGCCGCGATAAACGGATTCTTCTGGTGGAAGGTTACATGGATTGCATCTCCGTCTTCCAGGGAGGCATCGATAATGTCTGTGCCGTACTTGGAACCGCTTTAACGGATCAGCAGGCCAAACTGCTCCGTCAGCAAACCGACCATGTCATTTTGTCGCTGGATGCAGATAGAGCCGGTCAGCAGGCTACAATACGCGCCATCGAGATTCTGGAGAAAGCTGGTTTAAAACTAACGGTCCTGCAGATTCCGGACGGGAAAGATCCGGATCAATACATCAGAGAACACGGCGGCGAACGCTTTAGAGCCTTGATGGACGATGCATTACCTGTCTATGACTATAAGCTGTCCGTTGCCTGGAAAAGAGCCGAGGAAGGCCAGTCACTGGATATTGCGGTACTTCAGGACGAAATATGCAAGGTGCTGGAGTCGATTGACAACAATATATTATTTGAAGTATATATCGTTAAAGCGGCGGGAATGCTGGGAATTCAAGTAGACGCCGTACGAAACGAACTGGCGAGAAGAGCTTCGGCGAAAAAAAACGATACATCATCTTCGAGCACCTATCCGGCGGCTGCGACTTCCAGACAGACCGAGGCAGAAGAAACCGGTTATGCCAGCCAAAAAGATTTACAGAATATCTATATGAGCAGAGACGAGGCGTATTTGCTAATCCTTTTGAGTTGCCACGCGGAAGTCTACGATACGATGAAGGAGAAAGCGGATCCTGCGGATTTCCTGGCTGCCGATCCTCATAACCCCGGTCCCGGTAAGGTCTGGCTGGATTCGGTATTCGATTTAATCAAGGCCGGAAAACTGACACCCACCACTTTACTCGGGGAGTCGCTAGGTCTTGCGCTGCAGGGAAAACCTCTGGCGGACATTTTAGCCGAAACGATCATGAAGCTTCCGGAACAGCAATCTCTGGCTCAACTCGTAGACGAAGCCGAACGTTATCGACGTGCCGTTAGAATCGATCGTCTGACTCGAGATCGAACCGCACTTCTAACCGCGATGAGCTCGCCGCACGCAAGCAGCGAAGATAAAGCACGTTTACGACAAGGATATATGAAAGTTGAACGTGAATTGCAAAGCCTACGAAAATAACGTTTACAAAATGTTCACAATTTAAAAGAATCATTTCAGGAAAACAAAACGTATCTATATATAGATGAAGTTACGCAAAAACAATGTATTTAATTCCATGTCAATATAAGGAGAACGAATGGCAGAGAAAAAAGGCGGCCTGATTTCAGGTCTGGTAAACAAAGCACAAGCTCAGAAAAATCAAATATCCTATCGTGATGTGATGAACGAAATCGAAGCAAGCGATATCGATCTTGAGCAGGCTGAAAAGGTCTTCGATCGTCTGGAAGCAATGGGCATAACCGTTGTTCCGGACAACACGAGCGATGAAGAGAGCACCGATGACAGTGATCCTTCGGGCGATACCGATACCATAGGTGTCGACGATCCGGTACGCATGTACTTAAAGGAAATCGGTAAGGTGGATCTGTTAACTGCCGACGAAGAACGCGAACTGGCCATGGCCATTGAAGAGGGAGATCAGGATGCGAAAGATCATTTGATCGAAGCCAACCTTCGACTTGTCGTTTCGATTGCCAAACGATATGTGGGCCGCGGCATGTCCTTCCTGGATTTGATTCAAGAAGGTAATCTCGGTCTCTTAAAAGCCGTAGACAAATTTGACTATACGAAGGGTTTCAAGTTCTCGACTTACGCAACCTGGTGGATCCGTCAGGCTATCACCAGAGCAATTGCCGATCAGGCAAGAACCATCCGAATCCCCGTACATATGGTAGAAACAATAAATAAACTGATTCGAATTCAGCGCCAGCTGGTCCAGGAGCTCGGACGCGATCCCGAAGTCGAGGAACTTGCGGTCGAGATGGGTATGACTGTCGAAAAGGTTCGCGAAATAATGAAGATCTCTCAGGAACCCGTCTCGCTGGAGAAGCCGATCGGCGAGGAAGAAGATAGCCACCTGGGTGATTTCATTCCTGATGACGACGCTCAGTCCCCGGCAGACCAGGCTGCTTTCACTTTATTGAAAGAACAGCTTCTGGAAGTCCTGTCCGGCTTGACTCCGCGCGAAGAAAAGGTTTTGCGCCTGCGTTTCGGTCTCGATGACGGTCGCACGAGAACACTCGAGGAAGTCGGTAAAGAATTTAACGTTACCCGCGAACGGATCCGCCAGATTGAAGCCAAGGCGCTTCGTAAGATGCGCCACCCTTCACGCAGCAAGATTTTAAGAGATTACCTCGACTAATGTTATTGAATCCTCGTTTAGAGACAGCTTTAAGTATTCTGCTTGATTATTCGAAGGCGGGAGAGCATGGGGATATTCCTTCGTTCTCTCGTCTTTTTGACGTGGGCTGCGATCATGCGCTGCTCTGCATCGAAGCGATCAGAAGAAAAATCGCCGAGAAGGCCTGGGCAATGGATATTCGCGAAGGTCCGCTTGAGATCGCGCGGCGAAATATACGATTGGCAGGCTTACAGGATAAAATTACCGTATGCTTGTCCGATGGTCTCGATGAGGTGATCGTTGAATCCGGAGATGCAGTCAGCATTCTGGGCATGGGCGGTTTGGAAATCGGCGACATCGCAAGCAGGGTAAACTGGCCTTCGGGCAGCACGATTGTCGTCCAGCCAATGCGTTCGCTGCCTGAATTGCGAATGAAACTGGCCGGACTTGGTTTGGAAATCGTAAGAGAAGAGATCTGCCTGCAGAAAGCTAAGCTTTATCTCTTCTTTTTACTCAAAGTAACAAACAAGCCAAAAGAAATGGCCTACGAAGATGCTTTGATCGGGCCGTACTGGTACGATAACTGGCAGAAGTCCGAACACTGGCCGCAACATCGCGAAAATTTACTGCGGGTATTTTCTCTTATGAAACAAGCCGATACGTTTGACGAGGCATTGGTCAGGGCCGGCAACAGGCTGGCTGCCATGATCTGAGATAAACGGGAAAAGGAACCAATATGAAGTTGATAACGGTTAAGGATATTTGCAGATACATCGAAGAACTCGCTCCTTTGAATTCAGCTGCGGAATGGGATAACATCGGTTTGCTTCTGGGCAATTCGCTGGCTCCCGTGAGCGACGTAGTGATTAGCTTGGATTTTGATGACAAAGCTTTAATAATGGCAAAGGAGTTGTCCGCTCAACTCATTATCTGCCATCATCCGGCAATCTTTCCGACTATCGATCGACTAACAGCCGGTACAGCTATGGGGCGCCGCTTATTGGATGCCGCGACTAACGGCATTGCGGTCTATGCCGCTCATACTAATCTAGATGTATGTCCGGGCGGCGTAAATGATGCCTTGGCAGCTGTGCTGGGATTGAAGGTTACGGATACCATAACGAGTGATCCGGAAATATCAGACTTATATCAAGATGAACTCCGGACAGCTGATGTGAAGAGTCTCTTAGAAGGAAAATTTGATATACCGCAGGTCGCTTTTGGATATGGTCGCATTACAGTGACAGATGAAGAGATCACGCTTCGTCAGATGGTCCGAAGAGTCAACAATCAGTTGCAGTCAGGTGGCTGTATCCTGAACTTTGACGAAGATAAAGTAGTGAAACGAATCGCGGTATCCGGCGGCAGCTTCGATGAAAGCTGGATTCCCGACTTGGTAGAAAAGCGCGTGGATCTGCTTATATCCGGCGAAATCAAGCATCATGTGCTTTTGGGTCTCGCAGATTGCGGTATAGCGGCGATTATGACCGGTCACGAAGTGTCGGAACGGGTAATCCTTCATCCTTTGGCCAACTATCTGAGCCTAAGACTGCCGGATATTCGATTTGCCGTACAGGAAGGCTTGGACTATAATGAAATAGTTTTCTGAGAAAGTCTGACGATCGCGGGTGCAAGCCGAAAGGCTGCACATGAGGAAAGTCCGGGCTCCATAGGGTCAGGATGCCGGCTAGTTACCGGTGAAGGCGACTTTAAGGATAGTGCAACAGAAATAAACCGCCGCAAACCGCTTGCGGTAAGCGGTAAGGGTGGAAAGGCGAGGTAAGAGCTCACCGGCTCGTCGGAGACGACAGAGCGCTCTGTAAACCCCATCCGGAGCAACACCGTGGAGAGACATATGGCTTGACCCGGCCGTCTCGGGAGGTGGCTTGAGCCTGTTAGAAATAGCAGGCCTAGATAAATGATCGTCCATGACAGAACCCGGCTTACGACTTTCTCAGATTTCTATATATACTCATCGGCCATGACTTCACTCGTTATGGCCATTTTCTTAAGGAGATCGCCATGTCAAACGATGCCGGTTCTTATCTGTCGCGCGGGGTTTCGCCGACCAAGGATGATGTAAAATCAGCTATTAAAGATATGGATAAAGGACTGTATCCGGGAGCCTTTTGCAAGATCAGTCCGGACGTCGCCGGAGATCCTGATTATTGCTTTGCTTTACATGCGGACGGAGCGGGAACGAAATCAAGTCTGGCTTATCTAATGTATAAAGAAAGCGGTCATTTAAAGTGGTTTCGCGGTATTGCCCAGGATTCTCTCGTCATGAACACAGATGATCTGGCTTGTATAGGCGCTACAAACAACTTCTATTTATCGAATACCATCGGGCGAAATGCCCATCGAGTCGACGGAGCGGCTGTTGCCGAAATCATAAACGGATACAGTGATCTGGCCGCCAAGCTCGCTGCTTTCAGTGTAAATATAACTTTGACGGGCGGAGAGACGGCGGATGTCGGCGATCTTGTTAGAACGGTCATTTGCGATTCGACGGTTGCGGTCCGGATGCCCCGAAAAGAAGTAATCGATCTTAGTCGTCTGAAACCCGGACTGAGCATCGTCGGTTTATCATCTTACGGCCGTTCGACTTATGAGCTTAGCGAAAACTCGGGTATCGCATCAAACGGCTTGACTGCGGCCAGGCATCTGCTGCTGGATCACCGTTACTATCAAAAATATCCCGAAACATTTTCTGACACACTCGAAGAAAGTAAAGTTTACAACGGAAGCCGTGACTTGCAAGAACTTTTACCAGGCTCGACCTTGACCTACGGCGAAGCGTTGTTGTCGCCAACGAGAACCTATTTACCGATTTTGAAAAGAGTATTTTCTCTTTACCGGGAAGGCATCTACGGTATCGTACATTGTACCGGCGGAGGCCAGGTTAAAGCACGCGATTTTGGCCGAGGCATTCACTATGTGAAGAACAATTTGTTTTCCTTGCCGCCTGTTTTCGAAGCGATTTATCGAGAAGGTGAAATTTCAGCTCGCGAAATGTATCAGGTTTTCAATTGCGGTCACTTGATGGAACTGTACGTTGAACCGGAGCTGGCTCGAGATATAATCGATATAGCCGCTATGTTTCAAGTAGAAGCCAAGGTAATCGGGCACACGCTTGCCGCCGATACCGATTCCAACCGGCTTACGATCGAGTCGAAACTCGGAACATTTAACTATTGAAAAAGCAGTACTAATCATGTATGATAATTTAGATCTGCCATGAGCGCAGTGCTTGGACAGTCTGACCGGCACTTCGCCATAGGCCAATAGGAGGATTAAGACAATGGACAAAGCACGTAAACTGGAAATCATCCAGACCTACGCCACACATGAAGGCGACACGGGATCTCCCGAGGTTCAGATTGCACTCTTGACCGAGCGCATCAACCACCTGACAGAACACTTGAAAGAGCACAAGGGTGATCATCACTCCCGTCGTGGTCTGCTCATGATGGTCGGACGTCGTCGCGCTCTCCTGGATTACCTGACCAAGGTTGACATCAACCGTTACCGCGAGATCATCGCCAAGCTCGGTATCCGTAAGTAAGAGTGTAAAAACAAGGAAGAAACTGATAGACCTGCGTTTTGGTCATTGATACCCGCGGCTATAGGTTATATGCCCTGATTGCATCGCAATCGGGGTATTTTTCATTTTCCGGATGCCGGATTCGAGGCTTTTGCCAATATTTTGCTTAAATGATAGATTTATTATTTGGTTTCACCTGACCTGTATGATAGAATTAACATATATTTAGCGGCCGGATGTGCCGTAGAAGGTAGATTGGGTTCGCGGATCTTTCGCGAATCGAATCTACAGACTACAGCCATCGAGTAGATTGCCGCTGAATACAATAGAGCAGCGTTGATCTGCTATGGAGGTTTTAATGTCAAAAGTATATGAAATGGAACTGGCGGGGAGAACACTGCGCGTCGAAGCAGGCAAACTCGCTCAATTCGCAAATGGTTCCTGTCTGGTCAGCTATGGTGAAACGGTTGTTTTATCGTCGGCCACCAGTTCGAAAACACCGCGACCGGGAATTGATTTCTTCCCCTTGAGTGTCGATTACGAAGAGAAGATGTATGCGGTAGGCCGTTTTCCCGGCGGTTTCCTGAAGCGTGAAGGCAGACCCACGGAAAATGCAATCTTGACGGCACGAGCGATTGATCGTCCGATGCGCCCGCTTTTCCCGGATGATCTGAGAAACGACGTCAATCTGGCTAACCTTGTTTTGTCCGTGGATCAGGATTCGAAACCCGAGATTTGTGCGATGCTGGGTTCGTCGATTGCGGTATCCATCTCGGATATTCCTTTCAATGGTCCGACGGCATCCGTTATGGTAGGCCTGATCGACAACAAGCCGGTTATCAACCCGACCGAAGCTCAGCGTGAATTGAGCCAGATGGATGTTACCGTCGCCGGTACCGAAGAGAAGATCTGCATGATCGAAGCCGGTGCCAACGAAGTGCCTGACGAGATTATGCTTGAAGCGATCATCGAAGCACATAAGGTCATCAAGGAAATTTGCCGTTTCATCAAGGGCATTGTCGCAGATATCGGTAAACCGAAGTACGAATATACATCCAACGATATCGATCCGGAAGCCTGGGCCGAAATCGAGCGCTTCGCAGCAGAAGGCATGAAGCAGGCTGTCCTGAACGACGACAAATCTCTGCGAGACCTTCAGGTGCAGGCTTTGACGGAAGAAGTGAAAGCTCACATCGCCGAAGTCAACGAAGACTGGCTGGGCCTGGTCGGCGAAGCCATGTACAAACTTCAGAAGAAAACCGTACGCTACTATCTAAAAGAAGAGCACAAGCGTGTCGACGGTCGCAGTCTTTATCAGATTCGCGAACTGTCAGCCGCCGCGGGTCTCTTGCCTCGTACGCACGGTTCCGGTTTGTTCCAGCGCGGTCAGACCCAGGTTTTGACAATCGCTACTTTGGCTCCGATGTCCAAGGTTCAAAAGCTGGACGGTTTGGCTGACGACGAAGAGAGCAAGCGTTATATCCATCACTATAACTTCCCCGGCTACTCGGTCGGCGAAGCGAAGAGCTCGCGTTCCGCCAGCCGTCGTGAAATCGGTCACGGTGCTCTGGCCGAGCGTTCTCTGGTTCCTGTCTTGCCCTCTGTCGCGGAATTTCCGTATGCAATCCGAACCGTTTCGGAGATTCTGATGTCCAACGGTTCGACTTCACAGGGTTCCGTTTGCGCTTCGACACTTGCTTTGATGGACGCGGGTGTGCCGATCAAACGTCCCGTAGCAGGTATTTCTGCCGGCTTGATCGTTAATGAGGAAGATGACAGTGATTACCTTGTCTTCATGGATATTCAGGGCATCGAAGACTTCTTTGGCGACATGGACTTCAAGGTGGCCGGTACAACCGAGGGCATTACATCGATCCAGGTCGATATCAAGACCGATGGTTTGACTTATGATATGATTCGCGATGCTTTCGAGATTACACGTAAGGGTCGTCTCCAGATTATCAACGAAACCATCCTGCCTGTACTGGCCGAACCGCGTAAGGAAATTTCCAAGTACGCACCTAAGATCGTCGAGATCAAGATTGATCCCGAGAAGATCGGTGATGTTATCGGTAAGGGCGGTAAAGTCATTAACAAGATTATCGAGCAGACAAACTGCGAAATCGATATCGAAGAGGATGGTCAGGTCTTTGTCAGCGGCGTTGATGCCGAGATGGTCGAGATGGCTATTACCATCATTCGCGGTATCGTAACCGATCCCGAGCCGGGTCAGGTTTATCAGGGACAGGTTACCCGTCTAATGAACTTCGGCGCATTCGTGGAATATCTGCCGGGTAAGGAAGGTCTGGTTCACATCTCCAAGATGGACTGGAATCGTGTCGAAAATGTCGAGGATGTTGTTGCAGTCGGCGACCTCGTAACCGTGAAAGTTCTGGAAATCGATGATCAGGGCAGAATCAACTTGTCCATCCGCGATACACTTCCGAAACCGGAAGGCTGGACCGAACCCGAGCGTCAGGAGCGTCCCCGCGGGGAACGTTCGGGCGGTGACCGCAGAGATAACCGCGGACCCAGACGTGATGATCGCGGACCTAGAAGAGACGATCGCGGACCCAGAAGAAACGACCGCGGACCCAGAAGAGAAGGATCCGGCGGTGAGAATCGCGGACCTCGTAACGAAGGCGGTCATTTCCGCGACTAAGTCCCGAAACAGAATCAAATCTAAATGAAATGAAGAAAAGCTACCGGATTATTTATGATCCGGTAGCTTTTTGCCTTGAGATGCAACGTATTTAAACATGGGCTTAGACCTCATTTCCGAATTATGCAAAGCCGGTTGACAGATTTATAGTATGTGATAGAATTATGAAGTCTTCGGGGTGTAGCGCAGTTGGCTAGCGCGCATGCTTGGGGTGCATGAGGTCGCAAGTTCAAGTCTTGTCACTCCGACCAGATAAAACCCGTCAGTTAAGTAAACTGACGGGTTTTCCCATTTTCGGAAGTATTTCCGGTTAAACTATATCTGTAAACCTCTGTCAAGTAAAAAGTCTTGACAGAGGATGGGTCTCCTGTTATTATTTCCCTTATGAGTGACATAACCTTGTTCAAAGATAAGTATCAGGTATCATTCTTGATGGATTTCTACGGTGCTTTGTTATCAGAGAAGACTCAGGAAATCATGTTGCTGTCTTTAAACGAAGACATGTCGCTCGGCGAGATCGCTTCGCTGAAAGGTATCAGCCGCCAGGCGGTACATGACAGTATCAAACGGGGCGAAGAGAGTTTGCTGCGGTACGAGTCCGAATTGAAATTAGCTTCCAAAGCTCTGGAAGGTCGCGAACTGATCACGAGAATCAAGAGCGAAGCGAAGAGATTGCATGATACGGACGCTGCTTCGGCAGAGACATTCGACCGCTTACTGGATCAACTGTACGGCTTATTGTTGAGCTGAATATATTTTGCGCTAAGGAGAAGTCATGGCCCTTTTTGAAGGACTTTCAACCAAATTACAGAATATCACAGCCAAAATGCGCGGCAAGTCGCGGGTCACGGAACAAGACATCAAGAACATGATGAAAGAGATCCGCCTCGCTTTACTCGAAGCAGATGTCAATTATCAGGTTGTCAAGGAACTCACGGCTCAGATCAGCGAAAAGTGTCAGGGTTCGGACGTCATGGAAAGCCTGACACCGGGTCAGCAAGTCGTTAAGATCGTTCATGAATCCCTGATTGAGATATTGTCGATCGGAAACACCAAACTTGCGGTCAGTCCCAGCGGATTTACGGTCATTATGGTTTACGGTCTGCAGGGTTCCGGTAAAACTACATTCACGGCCAAGCTCGGTAAGTTACTGAAGAGTAAAGGCAAGAAGCCGATGCTGGCTTCCGTGGATACGCACCGTCCCGCAGCCGCACTGCAGCTCGAGGTCCTTGGTAAAGCCGCCGGCGTAGCGACATACATCGAAGCTTCAAATAAGGATGCCGTGGCGATTGCCCGAAACGCCGTTGATCGTGCCAGGTACATGATGTGCGATACCTTGATCGTCGATACGGCCGGTCGTATGACCATCGATAACGAGCTGATGGACGAACTCAAGGACATCTCGGCAGTCGTGAAACCGACGCAGCGCCTGCTGGTCGTCGATGCCATGATCGGTCAGGAAGCCGTGAACATCGCTCAGGAGTTCGATCGCCAGATCGGTCTGGACGGTTATATCATGACCAAGCTCGACAGTGATGCCCGTGGCGGTGCCGCCTTGTCGATTGCTTATATCACGGGTAAGCCGATCAAGTTCATCGGTGTCGGAGAAAAGCTCGATGCGATCGAAGAATACCATCCCGATCGTATGGCTTCGCGAATCCTTGGCATGGGTGATGTTCTCAGTTTAATCGAGAAAGCCTCCGCAACCATCGATCAGCGCGAAGCAGAGAAGACCTTAAGCAAACTGCAGCAGAATCGTTTCAGCTTACAAGATATGCTGGATCAGTTTGAACAGGTTAAGAAAATGGGTTCGCTCAAGGATATCATGGGCATGATTCCGGGTTTGAATCCGAAACAGTTGAACGAAGCGAATCTTGACGATCGCGTCGTTGACAGACAAATGGCCATCATACGCTCGATGACCGTGCAGGAACGCGAGAATCCTTCATTGCTAAATGCCAGCAGGCGAAAACGCATCGCAACAGGCTCGGGGACAAGTGTTCAGCAGGTCAATCAACTTGTGAATCAGTACGAACAGACGAACAAGATGATGAAGCAGATGATGGGTGGTATGGGTACTAAGGGGAAGAAAGGCCGTCGCGGCTTAGGAAAGGGACGTTTCCCGTTCTAAACTTCGATGACATTCGATTTTTCCTTGTATATAGAAAAATATTTTTTGGAGGACCAGAAATGGCAGTTAAAATCAGATTAAAGCGCATCGGCGCTAAGAAGGCACCTTACTATCGCGTGGTTGTCGCAGAATCCAGCTCACCGCGTGACGGCCGCTTCATCGCTGAGATCGGCACATATGCCCCCATGAACGAACCATCTGAATTCAAGGTTGATACGGACGCCGTGAAGAAGTGGATCGCCAATGGTGCTCAGCCCACCGAAACCGTTAAGCGTTTGCTTAAGACGAACGGAATCATAGACTAATGAGCAGTGAAGGAAATCGCATGCGCGATTTACTGTTAACCCTTATTCGCCCCTTAGTCAATCATCCTGATGAAATCAACATCAACCCGATTGAACAAGGTGGTACCGTTCTTCTGGAAGTCCGTGTTGATCCGGAGGATATGGGTAAGGTCATTGGAAAGGGCGGCCGCAGGGCCGAAGCAATTCGCACCGTCATGAAAGCTCAAGCGACTCGGCTTCGCCGTCGCGTCGTCGTGGAAATTCTTGATTGACCGAGACGAAGCTGACGTTCATATCACGGCCGACAATTCTTAAACGAGCTGTTGACCGTGATTTTTTGTAGGTAAAATATGACGAAAATCAACGATTCATTTAAACCAAGACAATATTTTCATATAGCCGTCATAATCGGCGCACATGGTATTCGCGGCGAACTTCGAGCCAAGTCACTCTCCGACGAAACAAGACTAGATGAGCTCGACGAGTGTTATCTGCTGACTCCCGACGAGAAAACAGCCGTGCCGGTTAAACTGCAGGCTAAATCACATAAAGGCCAGTACATCGTCTCACTTGACTTGGTTCAGGACAGAAACACCGCCGAAAAGATGAAGTCTTATTACCTGGCTATATCGCGCGAAGACGCACCCGAGTTGCCGGAAGGCCGTTACTATGCCGCGGACTTGATCGGCTGCCGCGTATTCACGGAAGAGCGCGGAGAGATCGGTATTCTCGCCGACACAATCAGCGGTGCCGGGGCCGATATTTTTGAAGTCAAGCGTCCACGCATGTCTGATTTACTGGTTCCAATCCTCGATGATACGCTGGTTAACGTCGATATCGAAGGCAGACATATCGACCTGAAACTGGCAGAAGGGTTGTGGGAAATTTATGACTGATTTCGATCGTTTTCAGGAAAAAGAGAAAGCCGTGCGCCGTCATATGCATTTTTCGGTCCTGACGCTTTTCCCGGAGATGATTCGAAACAATGTAGAAGCCAGTATCACGGGACGTGCTTTGGCAGCAGGACACTTTTCGTATTCTTGTTTCGATATCCGTCAATATGCGGAAAATCGTTACGGGAAAGTAGACGATACGCTTTATGGTGGCGGTACGGGGATGCTGATGAGCTGCGAACCCATATTCGGGGCCTGGCAAGCCGCTAAAACAGCCGCTTCGCTTCGTACACCGGAGCATAAGGTTAAAACGATTTATCTCTCGCCGAAAGGCCGTGTCCTGGACCAGGGGCTTGTCAACGAGCTGGCGACGGAAGACGAACTTATTTTATTGTGCGGCCACTATGAAGGGGTCGATCAACGTGTACTAGACGAAATTGAAGCCGAGGAAATATCGATCGGCGATTATGTAATCACCGGCGGTGAACTGGCAGCTTCGATCTTAATCGATGCGGTCGCACGTATTCAGGACGGTGTGTTACCCAACGAGCAGGCATATGCCGAGGAATCTCACTATAACGGAGGTCTCGAATGCCGTCAGTACACGAAACCCGAGATCTGGCACGATCGGAAGGTACCCGAAGTTCTGACTTCCGGCCATCATGCGAAAATCAAAGCCTGGCGCGAAATGGACGGTCTCGTACAAACATACGAAAAACGAGCCGATTTACTGACAAAAATGAATCCGGATGAAGATACCCTTTCCCGCTTGCTGGATTTTAAGGAAGAATTTTATACTTAAGCTTGCAAAATAAACGACTTCATGTTAAACTTCGTTGGTTAATACGGATGGTCCGCTGCAGTTGCGTGTAAGAACATCCTGGTATGAGAGGAGGAACGCAATATGGATTTGGTAAAAGCTGTTGAACAGGCGCAAATGCGCGATTCTTACCAAAATATCGAGATCGGTGATTACGTTAAGATGCATCTTAAGGTTACCGAAGGTACACGCGAGCGCATACAGGTGTTCGAAGGTACTGTTATTTCTCGTAAAGGTCAGGGACTTAGCGAAACAATCACGGTTCGCCGTCTGTCGTACGGTGTAGGTGTCGAGCGTATTCTGCCTGTTCATTCGCCGAAGATCGACAAGATCGAGCTGGTGCGTAAGGGTAGAGTCAGAAGAGCCAAGCTGTACTATCTTCGTGGTCGTGTCGGTAAAGCCGCCAAGGTCAGAGAGAAATTACAGGCTAAGAAGTAAGTTCCAAGAGGAATTTGTATTCGGAATAAGGGAGTCTATTGTCGAGCTTCGGCCTGACATGAGACTCCTTTTTCATATAAGATAGAAGTATCTAGATGCTGCCCGGTCAGCTTGAGGAGGATAAGATGGAGAAAAATATCAACTGGTTTCCCGGTCACATGGCTAAAACACTACGGGAAATGAAAGAAAAACTTTCTCAAGTGGATGTCGTAATCGAAACGGCGGATGCCAGGTTACCGCGTTCCAGCCGCAATCCCGAGATTGCCAGGATTCTGGAAGGTAAAGCCGTGATATTGGCTTTGACTAAAACCGATCTGGCGGATCCCGAGGTGACTTCTGCCTGGTTGAGACACTATCAGGAGAACGGACAACGGGCGGTGTTGCTTGACATAACGGCACGAAAAGGCGTAGCAGAACTAGAACAAATCGTCGAACATCTGGCCAGACCTTATCTCGAGAGATGGGAGAAGAAGGGCATCATGGGCCGTAAAATCCGGGTCATGGTCGTTGGTATTCCCAATACAGGCAAGTCGACCTTGATCAACAGCTTTGCCAGAAAGCAAGCAGCGAAAGCAGAGAACAGACCCGGTGTGACACGCTCGGCTCAATGGGTTAAAACCCGAGGCGACTGGCTTCTCATGGATATGCCCGGCGTGCTCTGGCCAAACCTGGGTTCGGATCATCAGAAAATGGCTCTGGCTGTTTCCGGAGCGATTAAGGACAACATACTGGAAATTGAAGAACTGGCTTATCTGGCCTTCATAGATTTACTGAAACACTATCCGAAACTGCTGCAGGCACGGTATAAATTAACCGACGATGATATTGATGAGAATTCATACGATCTATATGCTCTTTTCCGGCTTGCCGCTCGTAAGCGAGGTTTTCTCATGTCCGGAGGAAGGCCCGATACAAGGCGCTTCGCGGAAGCATTCCTAAACGAACTTCGCGGCGGTGTGATCGGCCGGATCAGTTTCGATTTTCCGGATGACGAAGAGTAAGATAGCGGAACATGGAAGGTGCACATGAATACCATCGAATCGAAATATTACTTTGAAGAAGCCGCTCGTGCTCTGGGCTATCAGCGGATTGCAGGAGTCGACGAAGCGGGCAGAGGACCTCTGGCCGGCCCTGTGGTAGTGGCTGCCTGTATACTGGATCCCGAGAAGCCGATTTCGGATCTCGACGACTCCAAGAAACTGACAGCGAAGGCCAGAGATCGTTTGTTTGATGAAATCCGTGCCAACGCGTTATCTTATAAAATTGTTGCCGCTTCAGTCGAAGACATCGAGAAGTTCAACATTCTGGCCGCCACGAAACAAGCCGCGAAGCTAGCTGTCACGGGACTTGATCCCGGAGCGGATTATGTTTTACTGGATGCTTTTGAAATTCCGGACCTTTTGTTGCCTCAAGAGGGAATCATTAAGGGCGACAGTTTGTCTGCTTCTATCGCAGCCGCATCGATTCTGGCGAAAGTCGCACGTGACCGGCATATGTTAAAACTCGACGAAAAATATCCGATGTACGGATTTGCCAAACATAAGGGCTATGGTACGAAGGCGCATTACGAAGCTCTGGATCTTTATGGTCCCTGCCCCGAGCATCGAAAGTTGTTTCTTCGTTCATGGCGAGCGAAGTATGAACAAAAGTAAAGAACAGATCGCAGGACGCCTGGCAGAAGATTATTGTGCGGCGATACTACTCAAACAAGGTTACGTCATTTTGGAACGTAACTATACTTGGCAGGGCGTGTCCGAAATCGACTTGATCGCTCTTCGCGACGATAATCTTCTCTTTATCGAAGTGAAAGCCAGACGTGATATGGCGTCTTACGGCGGCGCTGCAGGAGCCATATCCAAAGCGAAGCGAAGGCGCCTTGAACTGGGTGCCGAAAGATATGTGTGCGAACGTAGCATGAATGCCTGCAAGCGATATCTTGTTGCTGCCATGGTCAAATTATCTGCAAGTTTCAATCCGGAATCATGCATATTTGTCGAAATTTGAAGTAATATATTGCTATTAATGCAAGTTTACAATATCATTATTTCAATTATATTTTTTTACGTTTAATTTCATATTTTAGAAGGGACGAATAATGTCTGAGTACGGTAAGCTTGATCGATCGACGCTGGAAAAAATTTATAGAGAAGAGAAGCATCGATATGACAATTACAAGGCGGCTTCTTTAAAGCTGGATCTGACTCGCGGAAAACCTTCCGCAGAGCAGCTTCGTATGATCACGAGTATGGGGCTGGACGATGAGCTGAATGAATCGGATTACAGGACAACAGATGGTTTCGATATTCGAAATTACGGATATTTACATGGCTTACCTGAAGCCAGATCTTTTTTCGCTGATTTACTGGGCGTTTTAGCCTCGCAGGTATCGGTACTGAATAACTCTTCCTTAAGCCTGATGTACGACTTTTTCACGCGTGCCATGCTGTTTACCCTGCCGGGAGGCGAGAAGCCCTGGGCTAAGCTCGACAAGATTAAGGTGCTTTGTCCATCACCCGGCTACGATCGCCATTTTGCCATCGCCGAAGCGTTCGGATGCGAGCTGATTCCGGTTCGGATGCTCGAAGACGGACCTGATATGGATCAAGTGGAAGCATTTGTTCAAGACGAAAATATCAAAGCGATGTTTTGTGTTCCGATGTATTCCAATCCCGACGGTACGGTCTATTCCGATACAGTTTGCAAGCGACTGGCAGCGATGCCGGCGGCAGCCGATTTTCGTATCATCTGGGATAACGCTTATTTTCTGCATCATCTGGATTGGAATGATCAGGCAAATCTTCCTGAAATATTGACTCTGGCCAAAGAAGCGGGGAATCCAAATCGCTTTATCACTTTTGCTTCCACGTCGAAGATTACTTATGCCGGTTCAGGGCTGGCCTGTGTGGCTGCATCTGTCGAGGACTTCGCCTGGCTCGAATCTACTTTGAAATTACAAACAATCGGTCCCGATAAAATAACCCAGCGACGTCACATAAACTTTTTCATGAAAAACGGCGGTATCGAAGCAGTCATGAAACGGCATGCCGCTCTCTTAAAACCAAAGTTTGATCTCGTATTAAAGATACTAGACGAATCGCTGACATCCAGCGGTCTGGCAAGCTGGTCCGTACCCCGGGGCGGCTATTTCGTCAGCCTCGATTTACTGGAAGGGCAGGCGAAGGCAGTCGTCAAGAAGGCAAACGAAGCCGGCGTTGCCCTGACTCCTGCGGGAAGCACATTTCCATACAGGCATGATCCTATGGATCGTAATATCCGTCTCGCACCTACTTTTCCTGACATCGCCGATCTGGAATTAGCTATGTCCGTGCTTGTAAATTGTGTTAAGCTTAGTGCATTGGAATCGATGTTATCAAAGCTTTAAATATTCAAGAGGAAGATATGAGCGAACAATATACCAGCTATGAGAGCCCGCTGAACAGCCGTTATGCGTCTGCGGCCATGCAGGAAGTGTTTTCACCTGATCGGAAATTCAAGACCTGGAGGCGCCTGTGGATAGCTCTGGCGAAAGCCGAGAAAAAGCTGGGCTTGAATATCAGCCAAGAGCAGATCGATGAATTGATTGCTGCCCGAGACAAGATTAATTATGATGTGGCTAGAAAAGAAGAAGCCAGAGTCCGTCATGATGTAATGGCACATGTACATGCTTACGGCGAACAATGTCCGACTGCCAAAGGCATTATTCATTTGGGTGCGACATCTTGTTACGTCGGCGATAACACGGACTTGATCCTCATGCGGGACGCCCTCGGCTTAATTCGTCAGAGACTGCTGCAGATTGTCAGTGTATTAGCCGATTTTGCCGATCGCTATAAGGATCTGCCGACGCTCGGTTTTACTCATTTTCAGCCGGCCCAGCCAACAACCGTGGGCAAGCGGGCCTCGCTTTGGCTCCAAGACCTAATGATGGATATCGAGGATCTGGACTATATATCATCTTCTCTTCGAATGTTGGGAAGTAAGGGCACCACCGGTACGCAGGCCAGCTTCATGGCCCTGTTTGACGGTGACGAGGAACGCTGCCGTAAACTCGATCAACTGGTCGCCGAAGAGATGGGTTTTAACAGTACATATCCGGTAAGCGGACAAACCTATTCCCGAAAAATCGACAGCAGGGTTTTAAACCTATTATCCGGCATCGCACAGAGCGCAGCCAAATTCAGTAATGATTTACGCCTCTTACAGCACTTGAAGGAAGTAGAAGAACCATTCGAGCGTTCGCAGATCGGTTCTTCCGCCATGGCTTACAAGCGAAACCCCATGCGTTCCGAGCGTATTGCCTCATTGGCCCGTTTTGTTATCACCGCATCTCAGAATCCGGCCCATACCGCCGCGACTCAATGGTTCGAACGTACGCTCGACGACTCGGCCAATAAGCGCATCGCCATACCCGAAGCCTTTCTGGCTACCGATGCGATCCTCTTGCTATACAATAATATCGTCGATGGCTTAGTGGTTTATCCGGAAGTCATTCGTAAACACTTGTTGGCGGAACTGCCTTTTATGGCCAGCGAGAACATCCTCATGGCTGCCGTAAAGGCCGGAGGCGACCGCCAGGATCTACACGAGAAAATACGTCTGCATTCGATGGCAGCCGGAAGGGAAGTCAAGGAGTTCGGACGTGATAATGACCTGCTGGCAAGAATCGCTTCCGACGAAAGTTTCAACCTGGATAAGGAGAAACTTAGCGAGCTGCTGGATCCGGGACTGTATACGGGCCGTGCTTCGGGTCAGGTCGATGAATATTTAACCTCGGTCGTCAAACCCTTCTTGCATAGACCTGAGAATGTCATTACAATTAATCCAGAAGGTTTAACTGTCTGAACAAGTTTTCGGAACAAGCAGCCGATCTTGCATGATATAATGATTTGGCATGTTCCATGGTTAGGACATAATATCGTTTTGCGGAGGAAAAAATGAAGCTCGACAAGCATAGCAGTGTTCCTTTATATGCTCAGTTAAAAGATCTGATTACCGAACGAATCGAATCCGGTGAATACGGCCCCGGCGAACAGATTCCCACGGAGATGGCCTTATGCAAGGATCTGGAATTATCCAGACCGACCGTAAGACAGGCTATCGCTGATCTTGTCGCCGAAGGCATGCTGGTCATTAAGAAGGGGAAAGGTACCTTTGTTCGTGACGAGCCCGACCGCATCAATATAAGCGGATTTTCCGCGTTTACCTATTCCTTTCTGACCGGTCAGAGTATGGATAACAAGCATTTCATCGATTATTCGGTGGCCGAATCCTTACCTGCCGATGTCAAAGCGGTTTTCGATTTGAATAAGTCCGGCAACGAGCGCGGTTTTTTTGAAATCGTGTGGACGGAAACGGAAGGGAAAAAGCCCTTTGCTTACATTCATTCCTATATTCCCATCGCCATGTTCCCGACTCTCATGGAAGACATACGGGCCAGACGGCGTATGATCGATATTACCGCCAATAAATATCCTTTAATTCCGAACCGTGCCAACTGGCGCTTACTGGTCCGTCCCGGAACGACGGACGAAGCCAGAGCCCTTGATATTTCCAAGGGTATGTCGGTACTCCATAGCGAAGCGGCCTATCAATCGCGCAGCGGAAACTATTGCGAAGTTTCCATCGCTGTTCTCAAGGCCGAGTCCTGTGTCATGTTGTTTGAAACGAGTAGTTACAAGTAAGAAATGATATATCTTGATCATGCCTCAACCAGCCGCCTCTACCCAGAGGTGGCTTCATATATAAAAGAACATATGCTTCTGGATTTCGCTAATCCGGCTTCGGCCCATTCTCTGGGTTTAAAGCAGGAGCATCTTCTGAAAGACAGCCTGGAGCAGCTGGCCAAAGATCTCAATTGCAAAGTTCATGAATTGATTGTCACCAGCGGTGCAACAGAATCGATCAATACCGCCATTCAAAGTACCGTAAAAAAACTTCGTCGAAACGGTAAAAGGATTGTCTCTACCGCGGGAGATCACGAAGCGACATTGAACTGTGTCAAAATCTTCAAACAGGAAGGTTTTCAGACCGTCGAAGCCAAATTAACGAGCAAAGGAACTGTTGATCTAGAGCATATCTCGGAATTGATAAACGACGAGACAATTATGATCAACGTGCTTGCCGTGAGCAACGAAACAGGTGCGATCAACGACATATCTGCGATTGCCGGACTGAGAAACAAGCTGGCCCCGAAGGCGCTTTTGCATGTGGACTATGTGCAGGCCTGGACGAGAATTCCTCTGGATTTACATCGCTCCGGCGCTGATTTCGCTTCGTTTTCGGGTCATAAGATCCACGCACCGAAAGGTATCGGTTTGCTTTATGTCAGGGACAAGACGCCATTTGTCCCTTTGATCGTGGGCGGAGGACAGCAATCCAAACGTCGCAGCGGTACGGAGAATCCTTTACTCTTATCTGCTCTCGCCCTGGCCTCAAAACTCGGATGCGAACGCATGGAAAGCGATAACGCCAAAGTTCGTATGCTTCGAAGCGTCTTGCTAGAAGAGCTGGAAGGCGTGCCATATATCATGAACAGTCCGGAAGACGGTGTACCGCATATCTTAAACCTTAGCTTTCCGCCGGCCAGAGGAGAGACGATGCTGCATATACTGGCGCATCAGGGAATATACCTCTCCACGACATCGGCCTGCAGTACGGCACAAAATGCCAAGTCGCATGTGCTGACCGCCATGGGGATTACAGGTCAGCGTCTGGACGGAACCTTACGGATCAGTCTGGCTGCCGAGAACACAGAAGAAGAAATAAGGGAAGCGGCCGGGGCGATCCGACAAGCCTATGAACAGCTGGCCCTTATCGGAGGAAAACGATGAAATACGATGAAATTATCCTGGCTCGCCTTGGCGAGATTACACTTAAAGGCTTAAACCGCCACAGCTTCGAGAAGCGCTTAATGGGAACGATACGCCGACGCCTTAAACACATCGGCAATTTCAATACCTTCCAATCGCAGTCCAGAATCTGGATCGAACCGCAAGACGAGGGCGCCGCCTGCTCGATCGACGAGGCGCTTCATGTGGCCACGACTGTATTCGGTCTGGTATCGGCAAGTCCGGTTCGTCGCTTAATGGCTGAAATTTCCAAAGATAATCTGCTCGACGGAGCTCGTGATTATGCTCGTGACATGAGCGATACTCTGCGCACGAAAAGCTTTAAAGTGGAAGCAAAACGCGGCGATAAATCTTTCGAATGGGATTCGATGGATATCGCTCGCGAAGTCGGCGCCGTTATGCTGGATGAAGTAGACGATCTCAGGGTAGATGTCCATAATCCGGATATAACCGTTTGGGTTGAAGTGCGCGACCACATATATATTTACAGCGAAATCATACCGGGCTTAAAGGGTCTCCCCGTCGGTTCATCCGGAAAAGCCATGCTGCTTTTGTCAGGTGGTATCGACAGTCCTGTTGCTGCCTATATGATGGCGGGAAGAGGTGTGGAAATTGAAGCGGTTTACTTCCATACCTTCCCGTATACGAGCGACAGAGCCAAAGAAAAGGTTATCGACCTGGCCAGGATCGTCAGTCAATATAGCGGTCAGATCAAACTTCATATCGTCGATTTCACCGATATCCAGATGAATCTGCGCGCCAATTGTCCCGATGATATGATGACGATTGTCATGCGCCGCATGATGTATCGCATCGCGGAACGTCTCGCCGTGACAAGAGGATGTCAGGCTATGATCACGGGAGAAAGCCTGGGACAAGTCGCCAGTCAGACAACCGAAGCACTGGCTTGCACGGCGGCTGTTACAAGCATGCCCGTCTTCCGTCCTTTGATCGGCGTAGACAAGGATCAGACGATTGAACTGGCTCGCAAGATCGGTACGTTCGAGACATCGATTCTGCCGTATGAAGACTGTTGTACGATCTTCGTGGCCAAGCACCCCAAAACCCGTCCGACGTTGAAACAAGCCGCGATGGCGGAAGAAAAACTGGATATCGAAGCTTTGACGGCCGAAGGTGTCGAAAAAGTCGAAACATTAAAGATCTCATACTAATGGAGGTAAACATGCTCTATCCCAATCTGGCAGCTGCCGATCCCGATGTACATGAAGCCGTGCTGGCCGAACTCGATCGCCAGCGAAGCAAACTCGAATTGATCGCGTCCGAGAACTTTGTTTCCGATGCTGTCCTCGAAGCTGTGGGCAGTCCGCTGACCAACAAGTATGCGGAAGGATATCCCGGGCGTCGCTATTACGGCGGCTGCGAGTATGTCGATATCGTCGAGAATCTGGCGATTTCCCGCTGTAAAGAGCTTTTCGGGGCAGATCATGTTAATGTGCAGCCCCATTCAGGCGCACAGGCCAACACGGCCGTCTACTTTGCCATGCTGGAACCGGGAGATAGAATTCTCGGGATGGATTTAAATCACGGCGGTCATCTGACTCACGGCATGTCGAAAAACGTATCCGGAAAGACCTATGATGCTTATTTCTATCAAGTCGATCCGGAAAGCTCCTTAATCGACTATGACAGGCTTCGCGAGCAAGCTCTCGAGATTAAGCCGAAAATGATCGTAGCCGGTGCATCAGCCTATCCCAGAATCATTGATTTCAAGAAATTCCGCGAGATCGCAGATGAATGCGGCGCACTCCTTCTCGTCGACATGGCTCATATCGCCGGTCTTGTTGCGGCGGGTTTGCACCCCAGCCCGGTTCCATATGCCGACTTCGTCACCACGACGACACACAAGACGCTTCGCGGTCCTCGCGGCGGTATTATCATGTGTATGGCCGAGTATGCCAAGAAAATCGACAGTGCGATTTTCCCGGGACAACAGGGCGGACCGCTCATGCATGTCATTGCCGGTAAGGCCGTAGCTTTAAAAGAAGCGCTCGATCCATCTTTCAAACGCTATCAAGAGCAAGTCATCGCCAATGCAGCTGCTTTGGCCGAAGCTCTGATCGATCGCAACCTCGATCTGGTTTCCGGAGGCACCGATAACCACTTGATTCTCCTTGATTTGAGAAAAAGCGGTATCAGCGGAAAAGAGTTACAACAGCGTCTTGACGAAGTGAATATCACGACCAATAAGAACACCATCCCGTTTGATGAAGCAGGCCCGTTTGTAACCAGCGGCCTTCGCATCGGTACGGCAGCCGTGACGACTCGGGGTATGGGCACAACAGATATGAAAGAGATCGCCGATCTCATCTTTTTGACAATCGAATCATTCGAACAGTCGAAGGAAGAGATCATCGCTCGCGTCCGGGCGATCGTCGAGCGGTACCCGCTATATGCAGAATTGACTTGATATGAACGAACCCTTAGCTTACCGTATGGCTCCTCGAAATCTGGAAGAGTTTATTGGACAAAAACATATACTGGCTCCGGGCAAACTTTTGCATCGATTGATTAAAGCAGACCGCCTGAGTTCCATTATTCTTTTCGGACCGCCCGGGACGGGAAAGACGTCGCTGGCCAGAGTGATTGCGGCCGGTACCGAACTTCCGTTTCGCAAGCTTAATGCCGTTACATCGGGTGTGGCGGATATTAAGGCCGTCGTGGCGGAGACAAAAAACGAGTTCACAAATCCCAAAGGCCGTACGGTCTTGTTCATAGACGAAATTCATCGTTTCAATAAAGCGCAGCAAGATGCACTCCTGCCGCAAGTGGAAGACGGCAGCCTCATACTCATCGGTGCGACAACGGAAAACCCCTATTTCGAAGTCAATAAAGCGCTCGTCTCCCGATCCACGGTTTTTAAACTGGAGTTGCTTGGTGAAGCCGAGATCAAAGAGATCATGAGGCAGGCGCTCAAGGATGAGGAGCGTGGTTTTGGCAAGCTTAAAGTCAATATGAGCAAAGAGGCTTTCGATTATGTCGCCAATATATCGAACGGTGACGCCAGACGCGCTTTGAATGCGCTTGAACTGGCCGTCGTTTCGACCGACCCTTCCGACGACGGAATCATCTATCTAACTCCGGAAATCATGCAAGACTGCATGCAGAGCCGGGCCCAGCCTTTTGACACGACGGGCGAAGCACATTACGACACGATATCGGCTTTCATTAAATCCATGAGAGGATCCGATCCGGACGCAGCTGTTTTTTACCTGGCCCGGGCTTTGGAAGGCGGGGAAGATATCGAGTTTCTGGCACGCCGCATCGTCATCTGCGCATCCGAAGATGTGGGCATGGCCAATCCTCAGGCCCTGCAGCTCGCCGTAGCGGCTTACGACGCGATTGTTCGCCTCGGTATGCCCGAAGCTCGGATTATCTTATCTCAGGCCGCTATTATGGTTGCTACCAGTCCCAAGTCGAACGCAGCTTACCTGGCTATCGATAAAGCGCTGGATGATGTCAGAAACAGAAGGACCGGCGACATCCCTTATCATATCAGGAATGCACCGGTCAGCGGTATGAAAGAGCTGGGTTACGGAATCGGTTACAAGTATCCTCACGATTATCCGGGTTCGGTTGTCGAGCAACAGTATCTGCCGGATGAACTAAAAGACGAGATCTACTATGATCCGACAACCAACGGATATGAAGGCCGTATTGCCGACTGGCTTCATAAACGTCGCGGGAAAGAATCGTAAGCACGCCGCACGATAAGCGTCAGATTTCAAGTTTCGTTACAACGGGTTTACGCTTTTCAAAATAGCAGAGGTATCGCAAACCGGCCCGATAGAGCATCGCTCCGGCCTCTTCGAAACCTCGTCCGCAGTTACCTGCTTCATGGCTATCCGAACTTAATGCCAGATATTCGCCGCCCATTTCTTTATAACGACGGAAGATATCGATATCCTGGACTCCGATATCTACCTGATCGGAATCCAATGTCCGGTAACGGGTGCGGGTATTTAACTCAAACGTTTTTCCCTGTTCCAGCATCAGGGTAAATATCTGGTCAAAGTAGTCGGAAAACTCCCGGTATAAAATCGGCTTTGGTTTACCTTCGACATAACGTGTTACGTAATCAAAATGGCCAACGATATCGAAATCCAGATTCTTTTCCAGCATATCGATTATATGCTCCAGATAACGTCTGTAGGCAGGCTTGTAGCCGTTTTGATAGGCATCCCGATGAAAGTAGATGTCTTTTCCGTCTACGCAGTGTACGGATAAAATCAGCGAATCAAAATCGCTTGTAGCCATAAAAGGCCAAAGCTCGGCGGTTTGATAGGGGACGTAACCGATCTCGACACCGCGGAGCAATTTGAAATCGCTGTTTTGATCCAACAAATCCAGTTGTTTGGCCATGATAACCCGGCGGTACTCGTCGAAATCAAAGACCCATTCTTCCGGATTATCCGGTTTACCGTAAGGCGAGAGGCCCGGAATCGGTTCGCCGGTAATCATATCTTTATCGTAATGATCCGTCAGCGTAAGTCCGCCAAGGCCGCGGGCCATAGCGTCCGCGACGAGTTCGTCGAGCGTTTGCCCGGCATCGGGCGAGAAACGAGCCGTGTGATTATGGTTGTCGTGATAACGTGTGGGCATTCAAACCTCCGAATTCGGTCTATCGATCGTAATAGCCTTAATTTTAGCAGAGATATCGAGTATAATAAGAATCAAATTGTAAGAATAGAGGAGCCTATATGACTGAATTTACGAACCCGGAAGTAAAACATGAAAATGAGGGACAAGGCGAGAAGAAAGCCGACTTGCTGAAAAAGAAACTGCAAGTTACTTTCAAAAACGCGTGGGACCTGATCAGTGATGAGGAACTCGAGTTTGCCAATTCATTAAACGATAACTATAAAACATTCCTGGATAAATCCAAAACGGAAAGAGAATTTGTCGAAGAAGCTCTTTTAGAGCTGAATGCCGCGGGCTATGTCGATATTCGTTCCAAAGAGAAACTGGAAGCAGGCGACAAGGTCTACCGTGTCCTGCACAAAAAGGCTCTGCTGGCTGCTGTTGTCGGCAGCCAGCCTGTTAGCGAAGGCTTTAATATTGTCGGTGCTCACATTGATTCGCCCCGCCTGGATCTTAAGCCTTACCCGATCTATGAAGACAATGAAATGGTGCTCTTGAAGACGCACTATTACGGCGGCGTCAAGAAGTATCAGTGGGCCACGATTCCCCTGGCTCTGCACGGAACGGTCGTTAAGGCCGACGGAGAAGTGGTGAAGATCTCGATTGGCGAAAAGGACGAAGATCCGATTTTTACCATCACAGACCTTCTGATTCACCTCAGTCGCGAACAGATGACGAAGAACGCAGCCCAGGTGATCACGGGCGAAGAACTAAACGTTCTCTTCGGCGGTCGTCCTTTCCCGGAGGAAACGGGCGGACGCTTTAAACTCGGCATTCTGAATTTACTGTATGAGACATACGGCATCACGGAACATGATCTGACTTCTGCCGAACTCTATATGGTCCCCGCATTTAAGGCCAGAGATATCGGGCTGGACCGCAGCTTTATCGGTGCTTACGGACACGATGACCGTGTCTGTGCCTATCCCGCACTGGCAGCTTTGCAGGCGATTGACAAGCCGAAGCACACGGCCGTGATCCTGATCTCCGATAAGGAAGAAGTCGGCAGTCAGGGCAATACAGGCGCCGCTTCCAAGGAGTACGAAACATTCCTGGCCGACATCTATGCACGCGGCAACGGTGCTTACGACGAACTCGGCTTCCGCTATACGCTTGAAAACAGCCGTATGCTCTCGGCCGACGTTACCAACGGTTTCGATCCGACCTTTGCGTCCGTTTCCGATCCCCGTAACTCCGCTTACATGGGACGCGGTATCGGCCTTGTCAAAGCGACCGGTTCCGGCGGTAAAGGCGGAGCTAGTGATGCCAACAGCGAGTTCATGGCCAGCGTAACGCGCCTATTTGACGAGCATAAGATCGCATGGCAGACAGGTGAAATGGGTAAAGTAGACCAGGGAGGCGGAGGCACCATTGCCAAGTTCTTTGCCAATCTCGGAATCGAAGTCCTTGACTGCGGCGTGCCCGTACTCAGCATGCATGCACCTATGGAAGTAGTTCATCGTCTGGATGTTTACTACACCTATCTGGCTTACAAAACCTTTATGGAGATTCTCTAATCGATGAGTGAAGAGCAGCCGCAGAAAAATCGTGTTGAAAACGGCGATAATAAGCCTGATCAATCGCAAGCCATGTCGGATCAGATTGTCCTGGCTTTCCGGTCTTTTACACAAAAGACCGGGAAGGCTTTTCGTCGCACTTATTCCAAGCTAAGTAAGAGTCTGGTAAACGGGAAGAAGACCTGGACGACGAGCACCTGGCCGAAACTGAAAGCGTCGCTACAGAAAACCGGCGCTTCCTTCCGTCAAAAACTACAGTCTATTAGCCACGACTCGAAGACAAAAACCAAGGAACACGCGGTCAGGAGAAACGAGAAAATCTCTGCTCAGGAGCTAAGAGCCCGTTACGACAGACAAGCCGGCGATAAGCTGCCGGATACGGCATCCCTGACAAACACGACTCTGCCTAATGATGCGAGCGCTCAGGCCGAGGCGACAAGAAGCCTGCTCGAACGAGGTACGGAGAGCTTAAAAACGAGAATGGCGGCAATGACGGCTTCTGTCAGGAATGCCTACGGTAACCGTCGACAGCGCAGCACGATGTATAAACCTTATCGTTATCAGGGGATTGGCAATCGCGTTAAAAGACACGGAAGACAAAAAGTCTATCGATTGAAAGGCTACACCACGGTTGCCAGAGTCAACCGTAAACGTCGACGCGAATATATTCGTCGTCAGCGAAACGTGCTGATCATTTCTGTCCTGATCATCGTCGTCATCATTATGATCTTTATGTGGATCGATCCAGTACCGAAGATTCGGGACTTGCTGCAGGATCTGGGCTTCCTGACTCAACCGACTGCATAACATATACTCATGTAAGAAAGAGCCAAACTCATGAACGAGTTCGGCTCTTATCTTTGAATCAAATAAATCAGATCTACGGGACGGATAAGTCAAGAGCCCAAATAGGCCTTTTGTATCCGCGTATCGTGAAGCAGCGCCTGAGCAGGACCTGTCATGGTAATACGACCGGTTTCCATAACATATGCACGGTTAGCCAGCTGCAGGGCCATAGAGGCGTTTTGCTCGACTAAGAGAATCGTGGTTCCGTTTGCGGCAATTTCTCGAATTCGATTGAAAATCTCCTGGGTCAAAACAGGCGAGAGACCCATGGACGGTTCATCGAGCAGAAGGAGACGAGGCTTGGACATCAAGGCGCGTCCGATCGCAAGCATCTGTTGTTCGCCGCCCGACAGCGTACCGGCTTTCTGATTGCGTCGCTCTTCGAGACGAGGGAAGAAGCGATAAGCCTGACGCAGTCCGGCATTTACCTCCTCTTTGGATTTAACCAGATAGCCGCCCATCAAAAGGTTATCTTCAACCGATAATCCCGTAAAAACACGACGACCTTCCGGCACATGGGCCAGGCCTGCTGCGACGATCTGATGCGGCAGCATCTTACGAAGATTATGTCCGTCGAAAGTAATCTCGCCGCTTCGCGCCGTTAAAATACCGCTGATCGTTTGCAGTATCGTCGTCTTTCCGGCACCGTTGGCACCGATGAGAGAAATAATTTCCCCTTCGTTAACCTGAAAACCAAGACCTTTCAGAGCATGGATCGCACTATAATATACTTCAAGATCTTTCACTTCTAAAATAACTTTATTCGTTCGTTCGTCTGCTTGACTCATGCGCGGCCTCCAATTATCTCGATTTGATCCGCAAGAGCGGGATCATAGTCCTGATCGCTTAAAAGTTCTTCCAGAGGCGTGCCGAGATAAGCTTTGATAACTTGCTGATTATTTCTGATTTCATCGGGTTTTCCGCTTGCGATCACCTGTCCGTAATCGAGCACGATCAATCTCTCGCAAATACCCATTACAAGATTCATATCATGTTCGATCAAGACAACGGCCAGTTCGAATTCATCTCTGATCAAGCGAATCGTGTCCATCAGCTCCTGAGTCTCCGTTGCGTTCATGCCCGCTGCCGGTTCGTCCAGAAGAAGAATCTGGGGAGCGGCTGCCAGAGCGCGGCAGATCTCAAGCTTGCGTTGTTGCCCGTAGGGAAGATTACGTGCCTGAACATGTGCGATATCCTGCATTCCGAAGAGATCCAGTAATTCAAATGCCTCGCGTGTGTAGCGCTGCTCTTCTTTCCAGTAGCTCCTTAAGCGTAAAAGACTCGAACGAAGCGGATAGCGTCCCTGATTATGAAAGCCGATACGAATATTGTCCAGGGCTGAAAGGCCTTTAAACAGGCGGATATTCTGAAAAGTACGTACCATACCCAAATCGACGGTCTGCCAGGTCGCATTATTTAAAAGAGACTTGCCCGCCAGCCTCAGATCTCCGGCAGATGGTTGATAAACCGATGTGAGAATGTTAAAAACAGTCGTTTTACCGGCACCGTTGGGACCGATCAAACCAACGATTTCACCTCGATCGACACTAAAACTGACATCGTTGACGGCTTTCAAACCGCCAAACTCGATGGATATATTCCCAACTTCAAGTAATGGCATATGAAGCGCTCCTTTCTAACGTCTGCCCGATTTACGCGAGCCGGCGGGTTCGTCACCGGAGGTATCCAGACGATTGCGTTCGAATATTCTGCTGTCCGCTTCCGCAGCGGGAGTACCTTCGACCGCTCTGTTTTCTTCGGCTTCCACGCTTGATCCGCCGACACCGGTACTGCGCTTATAAGCAGGAATAACGGCTTCCTGCTGCGCTACTTCGGGGAACGGGAGAGCCGGCATCCTCTTACCGAACAGATGTAAAACGCGGTCACCGGTGTTATAGAGAACGCGCTGAGAGAGCTCCTTTTGACCGAAGAGACCGGAAGGTTTGAATATCATCAAAACAATCAGAAGTACAGCATAAAGAATCATGCGGTAGTCGGCGAAACCGCGCAGAATCTCCGGCAACCAGGTCAAAATAACAGCCGAGAAGATGGATCCCGTAATAGATCCCATGCCACCGAAAACAACCATGACCATGAAGTCAATCGAGTAATTATAGTCAAACTTATCAGGGTTCAAAATACCTTGATAATGGGCGAAGAGAGCGCCGCCCACACCGGCCAGACTGGCCGATACGACGAAAGCAAGCATCTTAAAACGAGTGGTATTGATGCCCGAAGCCTCTGCGGCAATATCGTCTTCGCGAATCGCGAGGATGGCTCGTCCGTGTCTGGAGCGAATCAGGGCATAAACGATGTAAATCGTTAGAATCAACACGATATAGGTGAGCGGAAATGTCGTCAGTAAAGGAATACCGTTTAGACCTCTCGCACCTCCGGTAAAGGGAAGCGTACGCGCGATAATCGTAATAATTTCGCCGAAGGCTAATGTAATAATAGCCAGATAATCTCCGCGCAAACGCAGGGCGGGGATACCGACCATGGCTCCGACGAGAGCCGCCATAACAGCAGCCAGAACGATACCAAGAAGCAAACCGGCAAAGGGAGGCAGTCCGCTATGTAAACTGACCAGCGAGGCAGTATAAGCGCCGACAGCCATAAATCCGGCATGACCCAGAGCCAGCTCGCCCAGAAGTCCCGTAGCCAGATTCAACGCAACAGTCACGATCGCATTGATACCGATCAATATCAAGATTCCGCGATAATAACGGTTAATCCAGCCCATATTAAAAGCAAAGGTAAACGCTAAAAGGACGACGACGGCCAGCGCGGCATTCAGTACATATTGGAAAATTTTACGTTTTGGCATCTGGCACCTACACTTTCTCTTTGGTCGCTCTGCCCATGAGGCCGGCCGGCTTAAAGAGCAAAACCAGGATCAAAACCACGAACACCGCGGCTTCGGATAACTGCGAATAACCTGCCGGCATATAAGCAGCCGTAATACTTTCGATAATTCCCAGGAGAAAACCGCCGATCATGGCTCCGGGTATAATGCCTATACCTCCTAGAACCGCAGCGATAAAAGCTTTTATACCGGGCATGGCACCGATATAAGGATCGATCTGAGGGAAAGAAAATAAATACAATATCGCTGCAAAAGCGGCCAGAGCGGCTCCAATGGCAAAGGTGATCGAGATTACCTTATCTACATTAATGCCCATAAGTTGAGCGGCTTTCGTGTCTTCGGACACCGCGATCATCGCTTTTCCCGTGCGGCTTTTGCTTACAAAAAGTTGCAGAACGATCATCAATATCAATGCCAGACCGATGCTAATCAACGACATAATGTTAATCGTATTTGTGCCGATCACAATATTGGGTAAACCGGCTGTAACGGATGGAAAGCGTTTCGGTGCGGAACCAAAAACCAGCATCGCCAGATTCTGCAGGAAAAGACTGACACCGATAGCCGTGATTAAAGCCGATAAGCGGGATGCATTTCGCAGAGGTTTATAGGCGATTCGTTCGATCAGCATTCCCAGGAGAGCAGTAGCAATCATACTGAGAGGAGCCGCCAGATAAATGGGAAGACCGAGCTCGGTTAATGAAAGAAGAGCGAAATAACCGCCCACCATCATCAAATCACCATGCGCAAAATTGATCAACTTAACGATGCCGTAAACCATCGTATAACCCAAAGCAATTAAAGCGTAGATGGCACCGATCTGCAGTCCGTTTAGTAATTGATTGATTAAATACATATCAGGCTCCTAAGCTAAGAAAGGCCGCAGGATGATGAATCCCGCAGCCTCTCCGGTTTCGATACATGAGGTTAACGAACGATTTCCATCTTCTGCTCGAGTTTGTATTCACCGTTCTCGATGCGGATTACAGAAACTTCTTTGTTTGGATCGCCGGTTTCGGCGAAGGTGAGATTACCGGTGACTCCGGGATACTCGAGGTCGGCGAGCGCATCGATGATCGCCTGAGGGTCTGTCGAACCTGCTTCTTCGATTGCCTTGGCCATCATGTAAGCGGAGTCATAACCCAATGCTGCGAAGGAGATCGGCTTCTCGCCATATTCCTTTTCGTATGCGTCTACGAAGTCCGCTACGTTTTTGCTTTCGTCTTTGGCAAAGAAATGATTCGTAAAGTAAACGCCGTCGGCTTCTTTAGGATTCGATTCTTCAACCTGAGTCAGGATGCCGTCCCAGCCGTCTCCGCCGAGAATTTCACCGGTGATACCGGCTGCGCGTGCCTGCTGGAGAATCAGAATGTTGGTACCGTAATAGTCCGGCACGAAAAGAACATCGGGATTGCTCTGGGCAATTCTGGTGAGCTGAGTGGAGAAGTTAGTCGTATCACCCGGATAGCTTTCGGAAGCGGTGATTTCAAGACCGAGCTCGGCGGCTTTATCTTCGAAAGCTTCGGCCAAACCGACCGAATAGTCATCGGCTGCGTTATAAATAATGGCAGCAGTCTTCGCATCCAGAGTATTAGAAGCGAATTCTGCCATCAAAAGACCTTGGTCGGGATCGATGAAACAAACACGAAAGACGTTGTCGCCTTGCTTGGTGACATCAGCCGCTGTAGCGGTAGCGGTTAACATCGGCAGGTTAATCGCGGCTGCACGCTGTGCCACCGCAATCGTGGGCTTGGATGTAACATCACCAAGAAGTGCAACGATTTTATTTTCCTCGACCAGGCGGTTAAAGGCTGTGATTGCCTCCTGTTCATCGCCCTTTTCATCCAATAGATGTAAGTCGATTTTTTTACCGTTGATACCACCGGCTTCATTAATCTCTTTAATGGCGAGCTTAACGCCGTTGGATGCCGCAATACCGTATACGGAGACACCTCCGGTCAGAGGCGCCAATGCACCAATGGAGATTGTATCGTCCGATTTATCTGTACCACTGCTGCCCGTGGTATTTCCGCAAGCGGTTACAGTGACCAGAGCCATCGCCGAAAGCAGAATCGATGCCACTACTCGTTTGAACCTAAATCTCTTCTTCATATGATCTTCCTCATTCCTTCAGTGAATTTAGAAGATAATATCCAGCAGATCCGGGACTGTAAAGACAGATAGCGACAAAAGTAAGCATTTTGCAACTAACGGTGGTCTTTAATGCATTTTTTTGAACGAAAATCACGCCTGGTACGATTAGTCTGAGGACTTAAGACTTGGATTCCAGGTAA
The DNA here is from genome assembly GCA_050309435.1 of Fastidiosipilaceae bacterium. Taxonomy (GTDB): domain Bacteria; phylum Bacillota; class Clostridia; order Saccharofermentanales; family Fastidiosipilaceae; genus CAYXVJ01. The sequence continues at coordinate 132,740 of JBNRMJ010000020.1, read as the reverse complement.
TGGTCCGTTTCCTCCGTATCGACCTCTTCGCGCGTATTATCAGCATTTTGGCGTAATCTGCGCACCGAAGCCAGAGGATTTTTTTCAACCGCATCGTGCAAACCGGCGGAATCCACATGCGTGTAAATTTCCGTAGTTGAAACAGAAGAATGACCGAGTATTTGCTGAAGGCGTCGTATATCGACCTGACCGTACTTATACATTAAAGTAGCAGCGGTGTGTCTAAGTTTATGCGTAGAATAACGCGCCGGATCCAAGCCGGATTGGCGGATGTATTGTTTGATCAAACGCTGAACTGCCGATCCGGAGATACGGTTTCCTTGTCTGCTGATAAAAAGAGCATCTTTGTCAGTGGCTTTAATGCCCCTTTTAGGGCGAACTTTCAGATAAGCCTCCAGAGCGTCAAGACATGCTCCGTTTAAGTAGACTGTACGTTCTTTTCCTCCTTTACCCAGGACACGAAGCGTTTCACCTGAAATATCTTTTAAGTTAATGCCGCACAATTCGGATAGGCGCATACCGCAATTCAGGAAAAGAGTCACGATGCAGTAGTCCCGTTCGCTGAACTTACTGTCGCTGGAGTCAATTTTGTCCAAGAGTCGTTCGCTCTCGTCAAGTGTAAGATAGCGAGGTTGTTTCTTCGTTTTCTTAGGCGATTCCAGTTCGTAGGTCGGGTCTTCGTCGATAACTCCTTTTTTTGTTTTCAGGAAAGAAAAGAAAGAACGCAATGTGGCGACTTTTCGGGCCCGGTTGGCAGCGCTGGAGTTTCGTTCGCGAGCCAGCCAGCTTAAAAATGCATAGCAATCACTGAGTCTTACCGAGCGTAAGAACTCTATGTCGACCTGGCTGATATCGATCTGTCTGAAAGGTTTATCCTTTTGACCACCACGATTACGAATCATGAAGCGAAAAAAGAGGATCAAGTCATAGCCGTACTCCTTGACCGTGAGAGGCGAGCGACCTTGAATGGCTTCGATATAACCCAAATACTCAGTCAGCAGTGGAAAGGGAAGGAGGTCTTTTTTTTCCCCGTTAATGGAATATTTTTCTTTTGGACACATGAGAAGGCACCACCTAACTGTTCTTATATGCTTTCTATTATAACGCAAGCAAAGCCTGCTATGCAGTGATACCACTCCATAGCAGGCCTTAGAAGTCTCGTTTGGTCTAATATATGTTTTTAGTGCACCTTCAAGTGATCAAAGAATCTACAGCATTTAAGAGTCTCCGGCAGTCTGTAGTAACCACAACAATTAACTGCAAAGGTTTAAGGACTAATAATTGAAAGTAGCTCTTTTGCCTCTTGGTTATCTGCAGAGAGCACAGTCAATCCGGAGGCTGACAGAACGAGATTCCCTTCCTCTCGCTTAACTGCCAAGTAATAAGAAAAACCTTCCTTGAGTCCCGGAGGTAGTGCCAGTATTAACTCATCTGGTTGATTCGAATGATTCTCTGTTAGCGTCCAACGTGTTTTCACACTTGTTTAGACAACATCGTGGTTAAGGCATCCATAGAAGATGCCAGATGCGTTGAACCAAGGAGGATATCAGCTGTGCTATCGACAGGGATCAATAATTCCTCATCTGACAAAGTCATAGAGTTGACCTAAGTCAAATGGATAGACTAGCCGGTAACATCATACGATATACAAACAGTAAAACGACGTTCGTTCCATACACAAACTATACACCTGTGGTAAAATGACCTGACTCAATAATCAGTCACGAGGTAATTTTCATGTCGCATAAACTTCGCGCAGCTGTTGTCGGGGCCACCGGTTATGTCGGTCAGCGCTTCGTCAGTCTTTTGGCCGATCATCCCTGGTTCAAACTAACGATGGCGGTCGCTTCATCCAATTCCGCCGGTAAATCATATGCCGAGGCCGTAAGCGGCCGCTGGCGTATCGACGTCTCTATTCCGGAAGCAGCTAAAACATTACTTGTCCATACGGTCGACGAGCTGGTCCTGCAAGCCGATCAGGTCGACTTGATTTTTTGTGCGGTCGATATGCCTAAAGATGAAATCAAGCAGCTCGAAGAACGTCTGGCGCGCACGGAAACACCGGTCATATCGAATAATTCGGCCAACCGCCTGGTTAACGATGTACCGATGATCATTCCCGAAATCAATGCGGATCACAGCCGTCTCATCGACTCGCAGCGCAAACGTCTGGGCACGACTTCCGGCTTTATCGCCTGTAAACCCAACTGTTCCATCCAAAGTTATGTACCGGCGCTGGATCCTTTGCGTCGTTTTGGTATCGAAAAGGTCATGGTCAGTACCTATCAAGCGATTTCGGGAGCGGGGAAGACCTTTGCCGATTGGCCGGAAATGGAAGGGAATCTGATTCCTTTCATTGGCGGCGAAGAGGAGAAGAGCGAGCTTGAACCGTTGAAAATCTGGGGCGAGATCGTGGGGGGGCATATTACGCATGCCGCCGAGCCGATCATATCCGCTCAATGTTATCGTGTTGCTGTTCAGGAAGGCCACACGGCCTCGGTCGCCGTCTCCTTCAAACAGAGACCGGGCAGAGAAGAGATATTGGACGCCTGGCGCTCTTACGAAGGTCAAGCCCGGAAATTGTCTTTACCAAGTGCGCCCGAGCCTTTCTTATTCTATATAGAAGAAGATAATCGTCCCCAGCCGGCCCTGGATGCAGGTCGGGAAAACGGGATGGGTATCACCATCGGACGATTGCGCGAAGACAAGATTCTGGATTGGAAGTTTACCTGTCTATCCCACAACACACTGCGCGGAGCTGCCGGCGGAGCTATCTTGATGGCTGAATTATTGACAAAACAAGGTTATGTAAAGAAAAAGGAGAACAGTTAGATGCTTAGAAACGTACCCTTTAACAAGGGCTGGCTATACAAGCCTGATTTCAAGGAGGCCTATGTCAATGGAGAGATTTCTCAGATTGACGAGCAGACAGAAGGATTTGTCACGGTAACTTTGCCTCATACAAATCTGGAACTGCCCTTCAACTACTTCGACGAGAAATCGTACCAGTTCATCTCGACTTATGCGAAGAACTTCGACTATGACCCGGCTTGGGATCAAAAGGCTGTATATCTTACGTTTGGAGCCGTGATGACCTATGCGGAGGTTTATTTGAACGATCGCTTCCTCTGCAGTCATAAAGGTGGTTATACGCCGTTTACAGTCGATCTGAATCCTGCCTTGAAGAAAGGCTCGAATAAGCTCGTGCTTAAAGTCGATTCCACCGAGCGCAACGATATTCCTCCTTTTGGTTATGTGGTGGACTATCTGGCTTACGGCGGTATCTATCGCGAAGTCGAACTTTTCGTATTGGATCCTCTCCACATCGACAATATCAAACTGGAAGCAGAAAATGTCCTTGATCAAGAGAATCGCGCTTTGAAGGTTCGAGCCGATCTGAGCAACACAGAAGCCAAAACAGGTCATGCAAAACTTCGTGGCGCTTTAAGCAATCTTTCCGGTGAATTGATTGCATCAATCGAGAAGGATATCGAACTCGAAGGCCGGTCGCTTGAGTCCTTTACCATGAATCTGACAAATCTTTCGGAAGTCGAACTCTGGTCTGTGGACAAGCCCAGGCTTTATCTGCTAAGCCTGGAAATCTTGCGGGAAGAAAAAGTTCTTGATCGTTACGAGAGCCGTTTTGGTTTCCGCGAAGCCCGTTTCGAAGTCGACGGCTTCTACCTGAACGGTGAGAAACTCTTTATCATCGGCTTGAATCGTCATCAGGCGTATCCTTACGTCGGCTATGCCATGCCGGAGCGTGCTCAGAAAGAAGATGCAGATGTTCTGAAGAACGATCTTGGCCTGAATCTTGTTCGCACCTCGCATTACCCGCAGTCCAAGGGCTTTCTCGATCGCTGCGACGAGATAGGCCTGATGGTCTTCGAAGAGATTCCGGGTTGGCAGCACATCGGCGACGAAGCCTGGCAGGAAGTGGCCAAGGAAAATGTCAGGGAGATGATCACACGCGACTGGAATCATCCTTCGATTATACTCTGGGGCGTTCGCATCAACGAGTCCGGCGATAATCATGCATTCTACACTGACACAAACCGTATCGCCCATGATCTCGACTCAACACGTCAAACAGGCGGTGTACGCTGCTACGAGCGTTCGGAATTCCTTGAAGATGTTTATACCATGAACGACTTTTATCTCGGACAAACGCCCGAGCACCCGCCGATTCGCGAGCCCCGTCAGTCTACGGGTCTTGATTATGACGTGCCTTACATGATCACGGAATACAACGGGCACATGTTCCCGACCAAAAAGCAAGACGGGGCGGAACGTCAACACGAACACACGCTTCGTCACGCCAGAGTCGTCGATAAAGGAGCTTCGCATCCGAACGTCAGCGGCACCATCGGCTGGTGTGCCTTTGACTACAATACGCATCTTGACTTTGGATCCGGCGACAAGATCTGCTATCACGGTGTAATGGATATGTATCGTCAACCTAAATTTGCTTCTTATGCTTATCGTTCTCAAAAGAGTGTCAAAGCCGAGCCTGTTCTGGAAGCAATCACGGTATACAGCCGCGGTGACAAGTCGGGCGGAGGCGTGGTACCGATCATGATTATGAGCAACTGCGATTACATTAAACTTGTCATTAACGGACACGAGAGCGGTCCGTATTATCCGGATAAGGAAAACTTCCCGGGACTAAAGCACGCCCCGATCATCATCAGAGATACGCTGGGCGAGTGGGGAGCATCCTGGTCCGACGCCGAGCTGATCAGTTATGTCAATGGCGAAGCGAAGATTCGCCGCAAGTATCTGGCTTCGCCCGTTCCTGCCAAGCTCTATGTCAAAGCAGCCAGCGAGGAGCTCATTTCGAACGGCTATGATGCGACAAGAGTCGACATCAGACTGCAGGACGAAGCAGGAAATCCGCTTTACTATACCGATCAGGTACTTGAACTGTCGCTCACGGGATCGGCTACACTTCTAGGCCCGACCCTCCGGACATTGACCGGCGGCAGCACAGCCGTTTGGGTACGAAGTCTCGACACAAATGAAAGCGGTGATATCGTCGTGAAAGCCAAGGCGGCTGGATTCGAATCTTTCGTCACAATCCGTCTAACAGCCGAAAAGTAAAAAGAAAATAATCATTCTCACCCGCAGTGAGAAGAGGGGGGACCCGAACGAGCAACGAATCGTTCGGGTCCATTTTGTACTTATGAAGTTAAGCGAGAGGTCTTGATTTCCGTTTATTGATTGTATATACTTACGTTCTTTGCGGCAGAAATTCCATGGGATAAACTCCATGCTTTCTCCTCAAATTTATCCACATCAGTTATCCACATGAAAGCAGATGTATAGAGTATTCACTAAAAGCAGAATTTTGCTTCGCTGAAACTATGGTTTTGTTTCGCTGAAATATAGATTTTGTTGCATTGTAATGAATTTGTAACATTCATATGCTGGCTCCGAGAGCTCGTCAGCATAATAAGAAGCGATGTAATATTCTCTTATAGTGCTAAAATGGTAGTTGTTTCAAGTCTTCGCCGGAGATGTCCGGTGATAAAATATCGACTGAATCGAGGGAGGAACCGATGAAAGAAGCAGTAATGCTCAGCATGGGCGGAACACGCGGACATGATAATTTACTTCGCGCCTACAATGATACCGTCCGAAAAGAACTGGAATCCGGCTTACAGTTTCAAGATGAGATCACCAGCGAAGAGGATCTTGTAAATCGTGCCTTAAGCGGTAAATTACAAAATCTCTCTTACATCTTTTCAACATGGGGAATGACGGCTCAAGCAGAAGCCGATATTCGTCGCTATGCACCTAAGCTGGAAGCCGTGTTTTATGCTGCCGGCAGTGTGCAGGCCTTTGCCAGGCCTTATCTGGCAGCGGGCGTAAGAGTCTTCAGCGCTTTTCGTGCCAACGCCGTACCTGTTGCCGAGTATACGCTGGCCCAGATCATTCTCTCTGGTAAAGGCTATTTTCAAACTCAAAAGCTCTATAAGGAGAGTCGCGATTTTCAAATGGCATCTGCATTCAGTCATCATAATACCGGTAACTACGGGCAAACCGTGGGACTGCTTGGCGCAGGCGCGATCGGTAAGCTTGTAATCGCTATGCTAAAACCATTCAACTATAATGTTCTGGTCTTTGATCCGTTTTTGCCAGATGAAGAGGCGAAGGCTCTTGGAGTCGAAAAAGCAGACTTAAAGACGATCTTTACAAAATCGAGCATTATATCGAATCATCTGGCCAATAACGAAGCCACTCAGAAAATGCTGAACTACGAGCATTTTTCTTTAATGCAGCCGTACAGCACGTTCATCAATACGGGCCGCGGCGCACAGGTAGTAGAAGCGGATCTGCTTCGCGCCATGCAAGAGGACAAAACAAGAACCGCATTACTGGACGTCACCTGGCCGGAGCCGCCGGCGAAAGATCACCCGTTCTTTGATCTTGATAATGTATTCAACACACCGCACATCGCCGGCAGTCAGGCCCTTGAGATCGCCCGTATGGGACACTATATGAAAGATGCCTGGCAGGCATACGAAAGCGGCAATGCTTCGGAGCACGAGGTCTTCGTAGAGATGCTGTCTACCATGGCTTAATACTCTAAATCAAAACCTCCCGGATCAAGCCTAACAAGGATGAACAATGACTAATTTACTAATCAGGCTTTTTATGCCTAATATCAAAAAGAAACATCCCAAGGAAGCACGGAAGCTATACGGTTATTTCACCGCGTGGGTCGGTATCGTGGCTAATATCTTTCTCTGCGCATCGAAGTTCATCTTTGGCTTGATCTCGGGATCGGTTGCGATTATGGCCGATGCCGTCAATAATCTTAGCGATATCAGTACCAGTGTGATGTCACTGATCAGCTTTAAGATCTCGGCCAAAGTACCGGATGAAGATCATCCGTTCGGGCATGCCCGTTTCGAATATGTTTTCTCCTTCGTGATGTCTGTTATTATCATGTTTATCGGGGGGCAGTTCTTAAGCGAATCGATTAAAAAAATTATCAATCCGACTAATATCAATCGAACGACCGGTACATTGATTATCTTGATCCTGTCCATCCTGATTAAAATCTACTTGTATTTTTTCTACAAGAAGATGAGTATCCAAATAGACTCCGAAATGCTAAACGCGGCTTCAGGCGACAGTTTATCCGATATTCTGGCGACTTCTGTCATTCTTATATCGTTCATTTTTGATCCATTGGTGAGTTTCAGCCTGGATGGCATAATTGGAACAATCGTGGCATTCATTATCTTGAAGAACGGATACGACATTCTACGCAGAGTATTGGATCTGATTGTAGGCTCGAATCTGAATAAAGAGGAACTCGAAAAAATCAAACGCTGGCTATACACGCATGACGGGGTACTGGGGGTACATGATCTGATCGTACACGATTACGGTCCAGGCCACAGATTCGTCACGGTTCATATCGAAGTGGACAGCAGAATCAGTTTAAGACAAGCACATGCGATCGCAGACGATATCGAAAATGCCGCCGTTAAAATACATCACTGGCAGATGGTAGCACATATCGATCCGCTGGATGTGACAGATCCGGAATTGAATGCGGTACGCGAGATGACAAACTCGATCGTCAAACGCATCAACGAAAATTTATCTATACATGACTTCAGAATCATACACGGACATCAATCAACAAAACTGATTTTCGATTGTGATGTACCGAATGATATAAATTTGGATGATAAGCAGATCAAGAAAAAAATCCAGCAGGAACTCGACAAAGAAGAACATGGTTATGAAGCATACGTCACGTTCGATAGAAATTACATCCGAAGTTCCGTGAAGTAAAAAGATAAGGTTTATGAGAAGGGATTCTATCCCTTCTTTTTTCTTAAAGATCGACCTGTACAAAATAATAATTTTGTACAGGTGAGGGGATCTTTTTTGAGATTTTTACCTCTGCCGTTATTTTGGAGTAAACTCGGGAAAAACAGCCGTATTATGCCGTTATAGGCATAAATGTCCTATAACGGGCCTTTATAAGGCATATCACCTGAAAATTACGACAAATAGCATGATTCGATTCGATGCCTTCATCGTTTCGCAACACGCCATTCAAGCACACAGCCACTTTATTAGTGTTGATATTTGCTGATAATATCCAGTTTCAATTTTTCTTCGATTTCCTGCTCCATACCCGGCGTTGCTTTGATGATTCGATTCACAGCCGTTACAACCGCCCGCAGCGATGACTTGGTGATCGAACTGCTTTCGCCGACACCGATGCACGATCGATCGTCGCAGATTAATTCTATGTATGTCATTGACTTCGATGTACGACCACGATCGAGCGCTTGTTGCTGATATCCCATGACCTCGAAATTACATCCCAAAAATTTCGACAAGACATTACAAAATGCATCGACAACCCCGCTACCGGATCCTTTTAGACGCATTGAACTATCCAGGAATGTCAGTTCAACGTCCAGATTGCTATGCTTTTCGTCCAGCATCTCTTCGATGAAATGCTGCAATTTGAACGGAGTTGACTGATTGACGAATTTTTCCCGAAAAATCTTCATTAGATCATTTGAGAGCAATTCCTTCGATTGCTTGACAGACTCTTCTTTGACCACGGCAGCCATTTTCGTTTGAATAAACTTAGGCAAAATAATCCCGTAATTTTGTTCGAGTATATAGGTTATGCCGGATCTGCCCGACTGCGAGTTAATTCGGATGATCGGCTCGTAGCTGCGACCCAGATCTTCCGGATCAATCGGTAAGTACGGGACGCGCCAGACACTGTCGGGATTGATATTGGCCATGCCCTTGCGAATGGCGTCCTGATGAGACCCCGAAAAGGCCGTAAAAACGAGATCTCCCGCGTACGGTTGTCTGGGCGGAATCGTCATATTAGTCAGTTTTTCGTACAGGTTTCTGCTGGCTTCGATTTGACTGAAATCGAGTTTTGGATCTATACCGGATGCCAGTAGATTTAACGCCATGGTTACGATATCGCAATTTCCCGTGCGTTCGCCGTTACCAAACAGTGTTCCTTCGATACGGTCGGCACCGGCCAGGAGCGCCAGTTCCGCCGCAGCTACCGCACCGCCTCTGTCGTTATGCGTATGTACGCTGAGGCATACTTGATCTCTCCATCTGCTGTTTAAATGGTAATATTCGACAAGATCGGCAAAGATATTGGCAGTCGTCAGTTCAACCGTATTGGGCAGGTTGATGATCACATCCCGATCAGGGCCGGGCTGCCAGATATCGCAAACCGCATCGCAGATTTCTACGGCAAATTCCGGTTCTGTACTCATAAAGCTCTCGGGTGAAAATTCAAAGGTAAAATCAATCTCTCTGTATAATTCATCGCAAGACAGTTCCCGGATCAAGCGAGCCGCTGAAACAGTCATCTCCTTGACTTCTTCTCGGGACATGCCCAGGACGAGTTCTCGTTGCGAAACCGACGTTGGTACATACAAATGCACGATAGCCTGTTTGGCACCGATGAGCGATTCGAATGTATGTCTGATGATAAAATCCCTGGCAGGTGTCAGTACCTGGATTTTTACATCATCCGGAATTAACTGCTTGCTGATCAGGTATCTCGTGAAAGCGAATTCTGTATCCGAGGATGCCGGAAAACCGATTTCAATTTCCTTAAAGCCCAAATCAAGTAAATGCCGGAAAAACATAATTTTTTGTTCGAGTGACATGGGTGTATCCAAGGCCTGATTGCCGTCACGCAGATCAACGGAACACCAGATCGGTGCTTTCGTAATTTCTCGCTCGGGCCAGTATCGTTTAGTTGGTTTCGGGCCTCGGATTGCCTCGTACTTTCTATGTTTCATGGTCACTCTCCTGCTTCCACCACACAAGGCACATTATTTATATGATGTGATGGTTTTCGTTCAGAACATTGAATATATTATACACTTATTAGGAATTTAGAGATTGTACCACAATAATCAGGACAAGAGAAATTTACATAAATACAACAGCCTTTTACTTCTGCATTTTCATGCAAGTAAGCGAACAATCGTTTGACAAGAAAACCGAACAAATGGTAAACTACATGTAATAAGGGCTTTAATTGCTGCTGGAGGTAGCTCGTATGACAAGTAAATTTACACGTTCGAATTTAGATGAAACTTCGGACTTAATTTTTGAATATATAAGCGAATATATAACGGAAAACGGCTATGCCCCTTCCGTAAGAGATATTTGCGACGGTGTCGGTGTTAAATCGACTTCAACCGTGCACACTCATTTAAAACGTTTGGAAGATCAGGGACGTCTAACCTACGAAACCGGAAAAAGACGTGCCATTAAATTGATCGAAGGCGATGTTTTAAACGAAGATCACGATCCTGTGAAATATATCCCTTTGATCGGAACGGTTACGGCCGGTGTTCCCATTCTGGCCAACGAACAGATCGAGCGCATGCTCCCCCTGTCAGCGGACCTCTTCCCGTCCGGTAAAGATATGTTTATGCTTAAGGTTCGAGGCGACAGCATGATCGATGCGGCGATTTTAGACGGAGATTACGTGGTCGTCAAACAACAGCGTGCCGCGGCTTTGGGTGACATTATCGTGGCTCTTCTGGGTGAAGAAGCGACCGTAAAGCGTTTGATATCGCATCAGGGTCGCCCGTATCTTCAACCGGAAAATGAAGCGTATGACATAATTCCTTTTTACTCTGATGATTGTCAGATTTTAGGCCGGGTTGTGGGAGTATTCAGAACTAAAGTCTGATAAGTGTTGTGCCCCGAAGTAATCCTTGTTATATGATTCATCGCCATTGGCAGCAGTTATGGCCATCACACCGGACTTAAACAACAAGCTCCTCTTCCCTTCGTAAGCTACCAGGAGACTCCAGTTATCATATGACTCTATGCGTCCGCGACGGGTAGAGTCATTTTTCATGAGAATATCAACGATCAATCCTTCGCTGACACAATGCCCGAGATATATGTCCTGCGTGCTGTAATTCTGTTGCCAGCGAACTGCATCGTTTTTTTTCGCAGCCTGATGAAACATTGACTCCTGTTGATCATATGTATTGGAAAGTCCTGTATGACGGTCCGGATAGTTTAAGGCCGATGCGGCATAGCGTGTTTTTGTTTCGGGTTTTACTTGATTTTTCTCATCGATCCGTCTTCTGAAAACCGCTGTATGCTGCGTTTTGTTCGAATTATACTCTTTCTTTAAATGCGACATAGTAATTACTGTCAGAGCATCTGACAGTCCCTCCTTTCACTGTTCCTAACGGTTATGGCTTGCCAAATAAACTTTATAATAGTCATTACGCTTATAGCCTATATTATATTATGCTGAAAGTATTACAATCGCTTTAAAGCAAAAGCATAGCCTGAAACAGCTCATTAATCCATGTTCTGCCGGATGATAAAATCAGCGTTTTGATCAGGTGTCTGGTTTCCGTCGATTTCGCGAACCCAGGAAATCGGTCTGTACCAGGTAAGCTGTCTTTTCGCATAGCGTCTGCTTGCCATTTTCAGACGTTCCACGGATTCCTCAAGGCTTTCCTCTCCTTTCAGATAAGGAAAGAGCTCTTTATAGCCGATAGCTTGGAGAGCCGTGGCATGGCTATCAAGATTCAAATCCATAAGATAACGCGCCTCGTCCGTCAAACCTTCCCGGATCATGATATCGACGCGCCTGTTGATCCTGTCGTACAAGACCTCTCGTTCGAAGCGAGGCAGATATACGGAAAAGTCAAACTCTTTTTCACGAGCTTGTCCCGCTTCGGCAGTTTCCCGTCTGTAGACAGTCGCAGGTTTGCCGGTCTGATAGATAATCTCCAGAGAGCGGATCACTCTTGTTGCGTTGTTGGGATGTGTCGCTTTGGCAGCTTCCGGATCCAGTCGATCAAGCTCGTCGTACAACGCCTGGTGCCCCTCTTTTTCCAATCTATCGCCAAGCATCTTGCGAATCGACATATCCTCTTCTTCGTCTTCGAAATCCAGCCCTTCGACAAGAGCTTTGACATACAGACCGGTACCCCCGCAAACGATAAGCGATTTTCCGCGATCCAGGATATCTCTTATTTTTTCTCTGGCTAACCGTAAATATGTGGCGACCGTGAAGCGTTCATCCGGATCGCAGATATCCAGTAAGTGATGTGCGATTTTTTGTCGATCTTCAGGGGTTGGTTTGGCGGTTCCGATATCAAGCTTGCGATAAACCTGCATCGAGTCGGCCGATATGATCTCCCCGTCAAGTTTTTGGGCAAGACTCATAGCCAGCGAAGATTTACCGCTGGCGGTCGGTCCTGTGATCACAAGTATTTTGTTTAAGATAGACATTCGTTTTGCCTTTCAAAATCAAACTATACGGCGGAAACGCTTCTCCAGCTCTTTTCTCGTCGATCTAACAAAGACAGGGCGTCCGTGGGGGCATTGATAAGGGTTCTCCAGCGTCAGGAGATCTTGAATCAGACTCTGTATCTCCGGAGTACTGATGACGTCGTGAGCCTTTATGGCAGCTTTACAAGCTGCCGTGGCAATAGCCAGATAGACATCGTCGCGGTCTGCTTTAAGCCCCAGATTCGAGTCATTCGCGATAATCTCGTCTAGTGCGGCATGGAGCGTTTCGCCGGCATGTTTTCCGACTGCACTGGCAGGAACCGAACGAAGGGCTATTCTTTGCTCGCCGAATGTATCATATTGGAAACCCAGTGCTTCGAAAAAATCTTTTTCGCTTTCAAGAATAACCATCTCCGCCTGGCTCATCCGCATAATCTCCGGTGTTAAAAGGATTTGACTATGAGCGGATTGATTTGTGCGTGCTTGTTCGATCAATCGTTCGAATAGAATTTTCTCGTGGGCGGCATGCTGATCGATGACTGTATATTCGTCATCGTGCTCTAAAATAATGTAAGTCGTAAACAGGACTCCGCTTATTTTGGCCTTCAGGAGAGGAAGCAGATCGGGATGCTTCATATCAGAATTTACTTCGGTCTGCTGATAGTTGTCCGAGTCATCTGCGAGTACCAACTGCTTATTTTCGAATGATATATTTTGCTTTGATGATACATCGGGTGTTTCCCTTACTTCGGCGACTTCGCTTACTTGGCGTAGTTCTTCTTCGCGATCAGTTATTTCTCCTCGCTCGCTGAAATCTTTCATGCTGCTACGAATATCCGTAACAGGTGTAGACTTCTCCGCTTGCGTCAGAGGCAGAATGTCTGTTTTAGCTTCCGTTTTTCCTATCGAGAGCTTTTCTCGCTCTTCTATTTCTGATTGAACGCTCTCGCTCTTGATCTCGAGATTATTGTAAAGGCTGTCGCGAAGGGCATGCAATACAGCCGAAAAGACCTGTGCTTCGTTCCAGAAACGCACTTCCAGTTTCTGAGGATGCACGTTTACGTCGACAAGACTCTGAGGTACTTCAACTTTCAATACGGCAAAAGCAAATTCGCCCTTCATCAGTAGACTTCGATAGGCTTCGTCGATGGCTTTATTCAGCATCGGTGATTGTACGCTGCGCCCGTTTACGAAGATGACTTGTCCCATACGGCTTCGTCTCGCAACTGTCGGGCGACCGATCATACCGCTGACTTTCACCGGGTTGCTTTGATCCGGTTGTTGAATAAAAAACGATGCCTGCTGAACTTCGCGACCGAAGACCGTATAGACAGCAGCAGCCAGGTCGGAGTTGCCCGGCGAATGCAAAATGACTTTACCGTCTCTACGCAGAAGAAAAGAAATATCAGGTCGGGCCAGAACCAGACGATTCACTACATCCGCAACCTTGGCAGCTTCTGTCGCATCTTTCTTCAAAAACTTATGTCTGGCAGGAACATTGAAGAATAAATTCTCTATTAATACCGAAGTACCTTCTGCTGTACCCACGGGCACATGTTCTTCCAAAACTCCGCTCGAGATTTTCACCATGGTACCGGAGGGAGCTCCGACTTGCCTGGTTTTTAGAGTCACCTGAGAGACCGAAGCGATCGAAGGCAGAGCTTCGCCTCGAAAACCCATGGAAGACAAGGATTCCAGATCACTGATATGCCGTAGTTTGCTCGTGGCGTGCGCTTCGAAAGCCGCGAGTGCGTCTTCGCTGTCCATGCCGCAGCCATTATCCGTTACTTGGATCGATCTGATGCCTCCTTGATTGATATCGATACTGATAAAACTTGCTCCGGCATCAATGGCATTCTCGCAGAGCTCCTTGACAACGGAAGCCGGTCTCTCTACCACCTCGCCGGCGGCAATGCTGTTGGCCGTAATGATATCGAGCTGTTTGATAAAACCCATCGCTTATCCCTTTCCCTGCTTCAGTTTGATATCTTTGGAGCGCAGACTTAAATCATATAGCTTGTTCAATGCATCAAGCGGCGTCATGGCATGAAGATCCATGCTCTGGAGTTCTTCGATAATGTCGTCGTACTCGCGAAGAGACAGCGAGGTATTGAATAGGTCCTGCTGGCCTTCCATCTGTTTGACCTGTCGACGGATGCGAAGCTTGTTTTTTCCCGAGTTCGCCTCTTCCAGAACTTTCAGAATTTCCCGGGATCTGGCAACAACATCCGCCGGTACGCCTGCCAGCTTAGCCACCTCGATACCGAAACTGTCATCGCTTCCTCCGCGCATGATTTTATGGAGAAAGATAATATCTTTCCCTCTTTCTTCGACTGCCACATGATAGTTGACCACACCTTCGATCTGTTGTTCGAGATCGACCAGTTCGTGGTAGTGCGTGGCAAAGAGTGTCCTGCAACCGTCACCGTATTTCCCGGCGATCTTTTCGATCACGGCCCAGGCGATAGATAAACCGTCGTAGGTACTGGTTCCGCGACCGATTTCATCTAGAATCAGCAAACTGCGACGGGTTTTATACTTCAGAATTGTGGCCATTTCCTTCATTTCCACCATGAAAGTGGAATCGCCGGCCGCCAGATCGTCGGATGCTCCGATTCTTGTGAAAACCCGGTCCGCGATGCCGATGTGCGCGGATTTAGCCGGAACAAAACTCCCGATCTGAGCCAGGATGACCGATAACGCAACTTGTCTCATGTAAGTGGATTTACCACCCATATTCGGTCCCGTGACTATTAGTAGTTTTTGCTCTGATGTATGCAGATAGGTATCGTTCGGAACAAACGCGCCTCCGGGAAGCATACGTTCCACGACCGGATGACGTCCGTCCTCGATATCAATCACTTCACTGTCGTCTACGGCCGGTCTGCAGTATTGTTCGCGCTCCGCGGTCTCTGCAAGTGCTTGCAGGACATCGAGAGTGGCCAGAGCATGTGCTATGGTCAGTAAGCGGTCCGAGGCATTCTTGACCGTTTCACGTACTTCCAGGAAAGTCTCGTATTCGAGTTGAACGGATCGTGTGGCAGCACCGAGAATGGAATCCTCCATATCCTTGAGCTCGGCCGTGATATAACGTTCGGCGTTAACCAGCGTCTGCTTTCTCGTATAGTGATCGGGCACCAAGCCGGCATTGGCCCTGGTAACTTCGATATAGTAACCGAAAACCTTGTTGTACCCGATTTTCAGAGTCTTTATGTTTGTTGCGATGCGCTCGCGACTTTCCAGATCTAAAATCCACTGCTGACCGTTTTCGGCCATTTCTCTGAGCCGGTCGACTTCCTCGTTGTATCCTGCTTTGATCAAGTGACCTTCTTTCAAGGCAACAGGCGCATCAGGGTTGATCGCCGTCGAGATTAAGCTTCGGATATCTTCCATGGGATCCAGATCCTTATAACAGTCAGCGAGAATCCCGGCCTTGGCATCGGCAATCGTATGAATGATCGCCGGCAGTTTCTCCAAAGACGAAAGCAGGGATAAAAGATCATGGGCATTGGCGTGTCCCATAGCCATCTTTCCGGAAAGCCGTTCAATATCATGCATGCCGCTTAAGACTTCGCGCAGCTCCTGACGTTGCATAAAACGCTCGTAGAGTTCGGCGACACCTTCCTGGCGATATAAAATATCATGCGGATTGATAAGCGGCTGCTCGATCCAGCGGCGCAGCATGCGAGATCCCATAGCCGTTTTGCAACGGTCGAGAACCCAGAGCAAACTTCCACGTTTTTGTTTATCTCGAAGTGTTGCGGTGAGCTCGAGATTTCTTCTGGCCGTACTGTCCATCTCCATATACTCGCCTTCCAGCACAAGACGAAGACGATGAATATGCGAGGGTATCTGACCTTGCGTGGATTCAATGTAAGCCAATAAGCCGGCTGCAGCCTGATCCCATAGGATTCGCTTGTCGCTTTGAATATCCAGATAACTTTGATAAGGCTCGCAGCTAAAATCGTCATCGCTTAGAACCGTGACGGATATCGGATGATCCTTGGTATAGCCTCTTAAGACTTCATGATCAGAGAAATCCCGATTGCATACGAGTTCTGCGGGTCTGTAACGGGAAATCTCGTCCAGGAGCTTAATTTCCGTGGCGCCCATGGCCAGAGCCTGGGCTTCAAACTCGCCTGTTGTTATGTCGAGCGCCGACAAGCCAAAGAATTTCCCCTGTCGATAAACAGAAAGAATGAAGTTGTTACTGCTGCTGTCAAGATTTTTGACATCGGTTACCGTACCCGGCGTGATGACGCGAACGACTTGCCGGCGTACAATACCTTTGGCCAGCGAAGGATCTTCCATCTGTTCGCAGATGGCGACTTTATAGTGTTTGGCGTTTAACTTGGCTATGTAGTTTTCGGCGGCATGATACGGAACCCCGCACATCGGGGCACGATCAGCCTGTCCGCAATCGCGGCTGGTCAGCGCTATTTCCAGCTCTCGCGAAGCAGTCAGAGCGTCGTCGAAAAACATCTCGTAAAAGTCACCGAGTCGAAAAAACAAGATGCAGTCGTCATATTGCTTTTTCACTTCGATGTACTGCTTCATCATGGGCGAGAGCGTGTCCATGTCGATTTTGTCTATTAGCTTAGCCAAACTGTCACTTTCCTTCTATAAATATTTGGTTTAGTTATAGTTATCGGATCAGGTAAATGATCTGAATTCGCCTTCGAGCGAGAATGTACGGGCATTTGTCACTTCTACCATCGCGAAGCGGCCTTCGAGCTCGGCACCCAGCTGACTGTCGGTGAGCGCATCCAGCTCATACTGCCGGAGCAGTTCGGCAGAGATCGAGAAGTTAATCAGACGGTTGTCCGAACTTCTTCCGGTCAGCATATCTACCCGATGATCGGACGCGCCTTCGATCAGGACCTCGACTTCCCGTCCGACTATTCTCTGGTTGCTTCTAAGTGCATTTTCGTTTTGTAAAGCAATCAGACGATCGAATCGTTCGGTTACAACTTCCTGCGGTACCTGTTCGACCATAACGGCAGCAGGAGTTCCGATTCTAGGAGAATACTGGAAGGTAAATGCACTGTCATAGCCTACCTTTTCCACCATGTCCAAGGTCATCTGGAAGTCTTCTTCCGTTTCGCCCGGATAACCGACGATGATGTCCGTACTGATGGAAAGACCGGGGATTCGCGATTTGGCCTCTTCGACGATCGAAAGATAATGCTCGGACGTATAGCGACGGTTCATTTTCTTTAAGATGCGATCGGATCCCGATTGCAAAGGAAGATGCAGGTGTCGCTCGATCTGCGGATAACGCGCCATGACGTCAAGTAGTTTCAAAGAGATATCTTTCGGGTGCGATGTCATGAAACGAATCAGGCGGATATCGCTTTTCTCGCAGATTGCCGTCAGCAGATCCGCGAAATCGATGCGGTCTTCTTCCGGAATATCGAGTCCGTATGAGTTTACGTTCTGCCCCAGTAGCATGACTTCGGAAAATCCGTTATTAGCCAGCGAAATGACCTCCGCCAGAACATCACCGGGACGACGGCTGCGTTCGCGGCCGCGGGTATAAGGAACGATACAGAACGTACAGAAATTATTGCATCCGTAACTGATCGTGCAGAGAGCACGGTGTTTACGTTCGTGTACGACATGCACGCCTTCGGCTATCAGATCGGCTTCACCAACGTCATATACCCGCTTGCTTCCCTGCAGTCTTCTCCATAAAAGCTCGGGCATGCGATAGATATCGGACGGGCCGAAAATCAAGTCGACAAAAGGATAGCTGCGACGAATCTTATCGACGTGTTCTTCGATTTTCATCATACAGCCGCAAACTGCCACCAGCAGATCGGGTTTGTCTTTTCTCAGATTTTTGATGCGACCGAGATTACCATAGAAACGGTCGTCGGCATTCTCGCGAACGCTGCAGGTATTGATGATGACGAAATCGGCATCTTCGATACGGCCGGCGCGAACATAATTCATGTTGTTCAGATTGCCTGCCATCTTCTGTGAATCGTTTTCGTTTAGTTGACAACCAAACGTCAGAATGAAATACTTCTTTTCCGTCGTGTTCATGGCCTTAATATCATTGGCAAAGCCGGTCTGGCGATCCAGTTCGGATTGCTGTACCAAACGCTCTTCATCTGTCTTAATTCTCAAGATCTATAACTCCTCCCGCAGGACTATTGTCAGATTCCGGATCGAATCGCCACCTCGGCAAGTCCGGAAGTCAAAGGCTACAAAATTATGAAAATGGTCGGGATCCTTAAAAAAGCGATCCGCCAGTACGAGTGAATGACTGATGTCATTTGAGCAATGAGTCTTATTTGCTTCAAGCAGCATAAGAATTTTATCGCCCGGCTTAAGTTTCAACTGCCATAAATTGAGATCAAGCCCTTGTTCTCTGGCCCTTGTCGTCAGGCTGATCTGGTCCGTCGCCTGTCCCCGGGCTATTTCTACTTCACGAAGTTCTCCCGTAAGGCCGTTTCTCCAGATGCCGTAGCAGTCTTCCCATTTGGATGGTATAAAGAACACTCCGTTAAGATTGATTACTTTCCCTTCGCATAAACAGCAGAGAAACTCGTAATCCGAAAAGTGATAACTGCCGTCTTCTTCTCTCTTTATCACCGACTTAATCCTGCCGGCAGTCTCGGCAAAAAAATCCAGCGGTATACGTTGTTCGCGGTAAACCGAAATAGCGTTATCGATGTGAGTCAAATAAGACAACAGGTAGAACAAGCCTCTGTTGGTCAGATTAAATTGATCGAAGATTCTTATACTCCAGTCAAATGCCCGGAGATCCTTATCACCGGCATTAAAAAGGAAATGACTGCTCGCCAGAGAAAAGTGCCTGAGTGTTTCGTTAGACCACACCAGATCGGCCAGTTCACCAAGTGCCGTTACCGCCTCTTCGGGCAAGTTAAGATGCAAATTGCTTTGACGAATCCAGTTGTTCTCGAATCTGGGCTTGAGCTCGGCCAGGCTGCTTTCACTGTAATGAAGACCTTTCAACCGCTCGGGCCATGACCCGGGGAAAACGCTTAGCAGTGTATCCACGCTTATATTGACCACATTCAATCAGGGCCACCTCATTTCTATCGTACCTTAGAATTATAGCACAGCGATTGCCTCTTAAATTCGGGACAAAGTGCTGATAAAGACATATTGAAAGGCTGCCCGCTCAGGTCAGATAGCCGCCGTTTACCGCCAACACGCTGCCCGTAATAAAGGACGCTTCGTCGGAGGCCAAAAAGGCTACGGCGGACGCAACATCCATAGGCTGACCCTGCCGGCCAAGTGGTGTCTCGTTACATAAGCCGCTCAAAACCTCTTCGGACAAATTCGCATTCATATCAGTTTCGATCAATCCCGGCGTCACGCAATTTACGGTAATCCCGCTGGGCCCCAGCTCTTTGGCAAGCGCTTTGGTAAAGCCGATGATACCTGCTTTTACCGTCGAATAGTGTACTTCCATGGATGCACCCGATTCGCCCCACATCGACGAAATGTTGATGATGCGGCCGTAATGCCGGCGAATCATGTCACGGGCAGCCATCTGACTGGCATAAAAGGTGCCTGTCAGATGAACATCCAGCATTTTCTGCCAATCTTCCCGGCTGATCTCGGTAAAGAGCTTTTGTTGTGCGATTCCCGCAGAGTTTATCAAGACGGCCGGTGGACCGAAGCACTGTGTTGCTTTCCGATAAACCGTCTCGAGCTGCTCTCTTTGACTGATATCTGCCTGCAGAATCAAAACCTTGGCTCCGAGGCTTTCGAGCTCGGTCTCCAAGTCTGAAAGTTTATCGGGATGGCGCATAGCCAGAAGCGACAAAGCAACGTTTGGCGCTGCCATACGTTTGGCGACGGCTCGTCCGATGCCGCCGGATGCTCCGGTAATGAATATATGGCAGAATTCCGGACGGTAATTGTCTTCTTCGTTTAGAAATAAACTCATGATTCTTTGATTCGCTCCCACATCATGCGACGCGCTTCCTGTTCATAGCCGGGATCGAGCCCCGGTAAAACGAAATCATCCCCGAGATGCTCCCTCATTGCCAGTTGTAATAAATGATCGGCCATGGCCGGATTCTTGGGCAGGAAACTGCCATGTGAATACGTACAAAACACATGTTTCCACATCGCACCTTCGTAACCATCTTCCGAGTTGTTGCCTTTGCCGTAAAGGACTTTGGCCAGCGGCCGGACACCGCTGCCTAAATAGGTTCGCGAACCGTGATTTTCGAAGCCGATCAGAAGTCTGGGATCCGCCGGATCCCTGATCTCTGATCCGGATCCGTCACCCAGAAAATCGGCTTGATAAAGCGTATCTCCGATCAGGCGTCCCTGACCGACTTTGGTCTCGACGTCGATGATCCCTAAACCGGTCATTTCTGCACCGTTTTGCAGGCCGACCCGTTTACCCAGCAGCTGGTAACCTCCGCATATGGCCAGAATCACTTTACCGCTCTCTGCAGCACGAGCGATGGCCTCAGATTTAGTCTTGAGAAGGTCTGCTTGAACGACGGACTGCTGGGAGTCCTGACCTCCGCCGATAAAAAGAATATCAAATTCCTCTGCCATAAGCCGATCACCGATCGTTCTCGAAATCACTTTCGTCTTAATACCGCGGCGTCCGGCTCGCTGAGTAAGTGAAATAATGTTCCCGATGTCACCGTATAAATTCAGCAGATCCGGGTATAAGTGCACAATGCGCAATTCCGGCCGGATGTTATTGTATTGAATGCTTAACGGCATGATTAGGCCTCCTTACCGACTATTTTATCGTAGCCGAGATGCTCCGCGAGTTCTTTTCGCAGGTCCATCATGGCTGAATAATTGGGTAAAAGGTATACAGTCTTCCCGGGCGGACAGGCGTCCAGGAATTGCTTCACCAGTGCCGTAGCATTTCGTTCCACCTTGATCGCCTTCTCCGGACCATAGGCATAATCCAGACGAAGAGCCATATCACCGGCTCTCTCGCCGGATGCTCCGAGTGGAACGTCAGGCAAGCTAAAGTTTTCGAAAGGTGCATCCCAGATCCACGACACATCAACACCGTCATTGATTCTGTTATTCAGAAAGAAAATCACCGAAGCGACATCATCCGCCTCGCAGACCAGACGTATCCCCTGTTCGATACCGGCGGGATTCTTCACCAGTACGAAGCAAACCTCTTTACCTTCGTAGGGAATGCGTTCCAGACGCCCGAAGGCCGGTTTCACGCGTGCCAATCCGCTGCGAAGATCCGAGACGGAGAAATCGTCGTAAACAAGCTTCGCGGCCAATGCCGCGGCGGCTGCGTTATATGCATTGTAAAGACCATCCAGTGGCCAGGGACTGTCAAGCGTAACGGATTCTTGTTCGGAAAGTCTCGCTAGAAATGAAATACTTTTTTCTTCCTTCAGGCGTTTAAAGGTCAAGTTCAGCGAGGGACGGCCGTAATCGCAATCCGGGCAGTGGTAATCTCCCAGGTGACTCATGCTGCGTCCCCGGTAGTCCAGCGTCTGACCGCAAATCGGGCAGTGGGCCGAATCGGTAAGGTTGGCCGTATCGCTTCTATTATCCAATTCACTCGAATCGACACCGAAGAAGTAGGCCTTTCCGGATGCGTCCCGAGCAATAGAAGCAACATTGGGATCATCGCCGCAGAGCACGATCTTACAGGAGGCTCCCGCATCGACCGAGCCTTTCCTTAGATACTTCAGGACGGTATCCAGTTCGCCGTAGCGGTCCAGCTGGTCACGGAAAATATTCGTTAGCACAACGGCTCGGGGCTTTAAACTGCCGGCATATCTGGCGAAGGCACCTTCATCGCATTCCAAAACGGCGTAGTCCCCGCGTTTGGCTTTAAGCAAAGTGGTCATCATGCCACTGGCCAGATTCGCACCGAATTCATTGGTATGTATACGTGTTCCCTCGGGTAAAGAGGTCTCCAGAAGCCTGGTCAGTACCGATGTCGTAGTTGTCTTGCCATTTGTCCCGGTCACTAAAATCACATTCAGCCCTTCACTCTGATCGGCCAGAGCGTTCGGGGAGAATTTTAAGCAGAGTTTACCCGGCAGTGTCGATGCCTGGCGGCCCAGGGCCCGCAAGATCATAACGGTCGAGCGCCCCAGCCCGATCGCTAAATGATGTCGTAGCTGATTCAATATATTTCCTCCTAGAACTGATATAAGATAGAGTCAGGGAAATTCATCTTGATTAATGAAATTGTAGCATGCTTTCCCGTAATTACTATGATATGGAAAACAGAGATGTATTTCTGTAAAATATGGAGAAACTTATAGCCGCGAAAGGACGACCATGATTAAGATTAATGAACATTACCTGGAACTGGAGCCTTCTTACCTCTTTACGGACATTGCCCGTAAAGTTAACTCGTTTTCGGAATCACATAAAGAAATGAAAATACTGCGTTTGGGCATCGGCGATGTCACCCGGCCCATCCCCCGGACTGCTGTCGATGCCATGATTGCGGCTGCAGAAGATCTGGCGACCACGGAACACTTCCACGGCTACGGTCCCGAACAAGGCTATCCCTGGCTTCGCGAAGCCATCGCCAAAGGCGACTATCAGGATCGTGGCATTCACATAACGGCGGCCGATATCTTCGTCAGTGACGGTGCTAAGAGCGACACGGGAAATTTCCTTGATATCCTCGGCAGAGAACTTGAAGTAGGCGTGGCAGATCCTGTTTACCCCGTCTATGTCGATACCAATATAATGGAGGGCCGAAAATCTCATCTGCACCGGCTTCCCGCCCATGCCGGCAACAACTATTTACCTATGCCGACAAGCGAGATGCCGCTGCTTGATCTGGTTTATATCTGCTCGCCGAACAACCCGACAGGCTCCATTGCCACTCGCGATTTTCTGGAGAGCTGGGTACGTTACTGTCTCGACAATAAAGCGTTATTGATTTACGACGGGGCATATGAAGCATTTGTCAGCGAAGGTAACATTCGCAGTATATATGAGATCCCCGGCGCAGAGCGCTGTGCGGTGGAAATCAGAAGTTTCTCGAAGACGGCAGGTTTTACAGGTGTTCGCTGCGGTTACACGGTCGTTCCCGCTACAGTTCTGATCGAAGTTGAAGGCAGAGAACCCGTACCGCTGTCCGGATTGTGGAGCAGGCGTCAGACGACGAAGTTCAACGGCGTATCGTATCCCGTTCAGCGAGCCGCAGCCGCACTTTACACGGAAGAAGGCCGCCGTCAATGCCGGGATCTGATTGACTATTACAAGCGTAATGCAAAACTGCTTCGCGACAGCCTTAGCGAAGCCGGTCTTGATGTCTCCGGCGGCGAGAATGCACCGTATGTCTGGCTTAAGGTGCCCGAAGGCCATACTTCCTGGTCCTACTTTGATTACCTTTTGGAAAATCTTTATCTTGTGACCACGCCCGGAAGCGGGTTTGGCGATTACGGCGAAGGTTATATCCGTTTATCGGCATTCGGCAGTTACGAAGATTGTCAGGAAGCCGTACGGCGAATTAAGACTTTGGTTTAATGAACTTTAATTATTAAACGGGTTGTCACAGAGCATGTGATAACCCGTTATCTCTACTATTGATCTTGTATTGATCTTGACCGCTGACTTGGAACTATGAGGGTAAAAGCGATTCCGCGAATGCCTCGGGATCAAAATCCATCAAGTCATCGGCTTGCTCGCCAAGACCGGCCAGATAAATAGGTGTTTTGCTTTCGTAGGCCACTGCAATCGCCACGCCGCCTTTTGCGTTTCCGTCAAGTTTTGTGATCGCCAGTCCCGTGACATCGGCCACTTCCGAAAAAACCCGGGCCTGCATGATGGCATTTTGACCCGATGTTGCATCAATAACCAGGAGAGTTTCGATCGTGGCATCCGCAGCTTCACGGTCGATAATGCGGCGCATCTTAGCTAGCTCATCCATCAGATTTTTCTTATTGTGCAGGCGACCGGCGGTATCGACGATCAGGACATCTGCTTTTCTGGCTTTGGCTGCCTGAACGGCATCGAAAACAACAGCTGCGGGGTCAGAGCCCATCTCGTGTTTGATCATCTCACAGCCGGTGCGATCGGCCCAAACGGCGAGCTGCTCGATTGCCGCGGCACGAAAAGTATCGGCGGCGGCGAGGATGACCCGTTTGCCGGCTTGTTTGTAACGTAGCGCAAGCTTGCCGGCGGTCGTGGTTTTACCGGTACCGTTGACACCGACCATCATAATAATGTTTAGTTTTCCGTCGATATGCTTCAGTTCGCTTTTCGGACCTAAAATGCGCAGAATCTCGTCTTTCAAATACGAGCGGACATGAGCTTCCGAATCATCGCGGCTTATACGGATTTCTTCTCTTAAGCGACCCATCACCTCGTCTGTCGCAGCAGCTCCCATGTCAGCCTGCACGAGAATCATTTCAAGCTCGTCGAGCTGTTCTTCGTCGAAGCGCCCGCTGGCCAGGCTGATTTGCTTCATACCGCCTGCAATAAAATCACGAGTCTTTTGCAAGCCTTGTTTAAATTTATCAAATATTCCCATATATATCCCTTTCTATTGTCTGTGAACGAGACTGTCAGGCGTCGCTGAGAACCATGGATAAGACCTTGGACACACCTTTTTCCTGCATCGTTACACCATAAATCATATCAGCCGATTCCATCGTGCCTTTACGGTGAGTGACCATGATAAACTGAGACTTTTCCTTATAACTGCGAATGTAGTCCGTGAAACGAAGCGTATTTACATCATCGAGAGCGGCTTCGATCTCGTCGAGAACACAAAACGGTGTGGGACGCAGTTTTAAAATGGCAAAGAGCAACGCGATGGCAGTAAGCGAGCGTTCGCCGCCTGACAAAAGCAGCATATTCTGCAGTTTTTTACCGGGCGGAGATGCCTTGATTTCAATACTTCCTTCCAGGATGTCCGCTCCTTCTTCCAGCGTGATATCCGCCTCGCCGCCTCCGAAAAGTTCGCGGAAAGTTTCTCTGAAATACTCGCGGATCAGCTCGAAGTTGGTTTGGAATTGATCGCGCATCGCAGAAACCAGCTCGTTTATCACTTTATTAAGTTGCTCTCTGGCTTCGGCGATATCGTCTCTTTGAGCACAGAGGAAATGATAACGCTCGCCGACCTTTTCGTAATCTTCGATCGCTTCGACATTGACGGGTCCCAGGGAACGGATCTTAGCTCGAAGCGAGGCAATTTCTTTGGCTGTCGCGGCAGGATCGAAATCATCGCCTTCTTCCTCTGCTTCAGAATCGTTCTTCTGCAGCATCAGGGATGTCAGCTCATATTCTTCCCATAGTCGGCTGCGAGCTTCGTCTTGATCCTGTATGAGTTTATCGGCTCGCACCTCGAGACGTTCGACTTGCGTTTGCAGCGCCATGCTGGTCTCGCTTTGCTCTCTTATTTCCTTATACAAGCGATTAATCGAGCTATCCTGCTCCTGTCTGGAACGTTCGGCCTCTTCGATCATTTTGTCTTGGTTGGCGATTGCTTCTTTTGCCATTTTGACTTGTATGCCGATCTCCTCGATTTGCTTCTCTAAATCACAAATTTCGATACCGGCTCGTTCGCGAAGCATCGCGGCATCTTTGGCTTCTCTTTCGCGACCTTCGTATTCTCGTCTGATATGGTTTAAAACTTCTCCGGCGGATCTAAAGCTTTCTTCTAGCCTCGTACGGTTCAGATCCGCTTCGGCCAGTTCGTCTCTGGCCTCGCTCTGCAAATTGCTGTGCTTTGTCAGTTCTGCTTCGCAGCGTAATAGTTCCTCTGAAATGTCTTTTGCTTTAATAGCCAGCTCTTCTATCAGAAGATCAATCTGACTGCTGCCGCTTTCCGTGCGCAGGGCTCTGGCTTCCAGTTCTCCTGCTTGTTCGATCTTTTGCTTGCGTCGTAGAATAAGGCTGGCTTCTTGTTCGAGCAGAGCCGATTCGCGGGCTTCTTCACGCGATTTTAACTGAGCCATTTCCATGCCTCTAGTCTGCAGTTTTTCCTGCTCGCGGATGATATCCCGAAGTTCGGACTCCAGAGTTCTTATATTGCCTTCAGCGCTCTTATGCAAACGGTAAAGTTCGTTAATTTCCTGTTCCAAACGCGTAATCTCGCGTCCGCGTCCAAGTAAGCCCGAACTCTTCTTTTTATTGTAACCGCCGGTCATCGAACCGCCCGGATTCATCACGTCGCCTTCGAGGGTTACGATCCGAAAGCTCTGACGAAATTGTCTGGCGATGAGCAGTGCGTTATCAAGATTATCGACGATGACAATACGACCCAGAAGATTCTTGATAATGCCGCCCAGCTCGTCCGGGTAAGTGACCAGATCGGACGCAATTCCGATATAGCCTCTGCGGCGAAGGTTTTCCAGTTCCCTTAACTCATGCTCGGCTAAATATCTCGCTTGAATCGTATCAATCGGTAAAAATGTGGCCCGACCCAGGCGCTCTCGTTTTAACAGATCGATCATATTGCCGGCAGCACGGGCTGTATCCACCACGATATTCTGGACGCTCGCGCCCAGAGCGATCTCGATTGCCATCTCATACGTGGCTTCCACTTTCAATAAGGAACCCAGGGCACCGCGGACGGAAGAACGAAGTGATGCATCGCCTTCGGCACGACGTAAAATATTCCGTACCGGTTCGGCATAACCCTCCATGCTGCGTTCCAACTCCCGCAATGTATCGAGGCGATAGCTCTTGTTGCGAATATCCTGAGCCAGAGCCTGTCCGCCTGCTTCCGATTCCTTCAGTTTATTTCGCTGAGCTGCGATGCGTTCATTAATCAAACGGCTTTCTTCAGCCAGTCTTTCGTCGTCGCGGCGCAGAGAATTCAGCATCTCCCGGCATGTCGACAGGCGTGTTTCGATATCGTCTTTCTGACGATCGAGTTCCATTATTTCCCGACGCAGATCTTCTTCTTGAGTACGAAGCAGTTCAGCCTCGTTCTCCTGTCGCAGTTTCAGACCCTGAAGTCTGATTTTCTCTGCTGTTTGAAGCTGTTGCTCGCGTTCGAGCGCCTCGAGTCTAGATTCGATCTCTCGAACCGTTTCCTGACGTTCTCGCAGCGCATGTCTCAAATGGTCGAAGGTCTGGCGAGCCTCGTCCACTTGTGCCTCAATATCCAGAAGTTGAGATTCGCGGGACTTTAAATCCGCTTCTAATGTCTTTAAATGAAGATCGATTTGTTCTGCCGATTCGCCTTGTTCGCCCAAACGACGCTCCAGCTGCCGACGTCGTTCCAAAAGTCTTGTTTCTTCTTGTTTGCTCAGTGTTTCTTCGGCAGTCAGACGATTACGTTCCTCGCGTAATTCCCTTAATCTTTCCGACAAAAACGCCAGTCTTTCGCGAGCCGAAAGCTGCTCTAGATCAAGTTGCTCCTGTTTCTTCTGGCTGTCTGACAAATCCGCGCGGGTTAAGCTCAGATCGGCATCAAGCTCTTCTTGTTTTTCTTTGGCTGTTTGAATCTGGTGACTCAGGAGCGCTATATCCAGCTCTCGCAGTTCACTATGCAGATTCAAATAACGTTTGGCTGTCTCGGACTGCTTGCGTAACGGTTCGAGCTGACCTTCCAGCTCTGCCAGAATATCGTTGACGCGCGTCAAGTTTGCCTCGGTATGTTCGAGACGTCTGGCTGCATCGTTTCGTCTGGTTTTATATTTCTGAATACCGGCGGCTTCTTCGAATACACGCCGTCTGTCTTCGGACTTGGTGGATAAAATCTCATCGACTTTACCCTGACCGATGATCGAGTAGCTGTCTTTTCCGAGACCCGTATCCATAAAGAGATTGTTAATATCTTTCAATCGAACCGGCTGCTGATTAATCAGATACTCGCTCTCGCCCGAACGATATAGTCTGCGGGTTATTGAAACTTCGGCAAAATCGATCTTCAGAAGACCGTCGCTGTTATCGATATTCATCGTTACTTCGGCAAAGGACATCGAACGACGAGAAGAGGTTCCCGAGAAAATGATATCTTGCATCGAATCGCCGCGTAGCGTTTTAACAGACTGCTCGCCAAGAACCCAGCGAATGGCGTCGGTAACGTTGGATTTTCCGCTACCGTTAGGCCCGACAATCGCAGTCACGCCTTCGTGAAACTCAAGAAGCGTACGCTCGGGAAAAGATTTGAATCCTTGTATGACTAGTGAAATTAAACGCATGTTTACCTCGCAAAATCAGCCCTGATTTTTGCCAGAGCCGCTTTCGCTGCCTGTTGTTCTGCTTGTTTCTTACTTTTCCCTTCTCCTGTGCCCAAAACCTGACCTTCAAGACGTACTTCGGCTGTAAACAAGCGGTCGTGCACGGGACCGCTTTCACCTGTAATGACGAACTCAAGCGGAGGCAGTTCCGGTAAGGCCTGGGCCAATTCCAGTAAACTCGTCTTATAGTCTTTAAGCAAATGACCGGACAATGCCAAATCGAAAAAGGGCATCAGAATTGTCAGTATAACAGCTTTGGCCGCCTCGAATCCACCATCAAGATAAACTGCGGCGAATACGGCTTCCATCGCGTTGGACAAATTGGAATCCTTGTCGCTTCCGCCGCTTTTTTCCTCACCCCTGCCCAGTCTCAGATACGAACCCAGATTCAGGCTCCTGGCCACATCGCCGAGGGTCGGTTCGCAAACAACGGCTGCCCGGATCTTGGACATTTCGCCTTCCGGATATTGTCCGGGCATAGAAAAAAGATAATCGGCAGCACAAAGACCCAAAATCGCATCCCCAACGAATTCCAGGCGCTCGTTATCAACCTGTTGTTTATCCTGATGCTCGAAACGATAGCTTCGATGAGTTAAAGCTTCTTCTAGGTAACGTTGTTCCTTGAAACGGTAACCCAGCTTGGATTCCAGTTCGTAAAACTGATTCTCACTCATTAACGACCGCCTACCTTTACGTTCGTGACAATTAGACTCGGGGATCCGATCCCTCCGCGGCCGCCAAAATACAAGTCGTCGCCGACATGAGTAATTTGCTTCAGAAAGTTTTTGTAGTTACCGGCTATGGTAATCTCCTGAACAGGTCTAACTATTTTTCCATCCTCGATCAACTGGCCTTCAGCCAGGAGCGAGAAGTCTCCGCTGACGGTATTCAGTCCGGCATGCAAGCCGCTGATACCTTCGATTAACAGACCGTTACCCAGGACTTCCTGAAGCCGCTTCGCAGCGGTATCGCCCGCTTTGATGTATAAGTTTCCGGGACTGATACCCGAACCGAGAGCAGAAGAATGTCCCGTAGTTTTACGCTTGGCTTTCTTGGCTGTCTTCAAGTTATGAAGAAATGTTTTGAAAACGCCTTTCTCAATGACGACAAGCGCTTCTGTCGGGCTGCCTTCGCCGTCATAAGCGATGGGATTGGTCTCCAGGTAAGGGTCTGAAACGAGGGTGACATTTTCCGAGGCAATCGCTTCTTCTTCCAGGCCTGTCAGAAAAGACAAGTTCTTCTGACTTTGCTCTGCGCTGAATATACTCCAGAATCCGGCAAGCAAGCTGCGAGCCGCTTCTTTATTCAGAATG
This sequence comes from Fastidiosipilaceae bacterium, assembly GCA_050309435.1. Classification (GTDB taxonomy): domain Bacteria; phylum Bacillota; class Clostridia; order Saccharofermentanales; family Fastidiosipilaceae; genus CAYXVJ01. The sequence continues at coordinate 102,979 of JBNRMJ010000020.1, read as the reverse complement.
ATGTCATAACTTCCGGCAGGTACCGGCGAACCGCCAAAACGTTTACGGGCTTTGGCGACGGCTTCTTCGACCAGAGAATCGATTTCTGTTGCCGTATCGTCCCAGCGAAAGGCATAAGCATCTTGTAGTTCCTCGCCCTGTTGCAGTATTGGTGCGAGCATCACGGTCGAGCCTTCACTATGGCGTTCGGCTTCGAGTCCCAGACTGTTAAGGAGGATAGAATACGATTTCGAGCTGCTGACTGCAGCAGCATGCGTACGGACTACGTCGCTTTCCTTGAGAGCTGCTTCTTCCAGTTTAAAAGCCAAATCGATTTTGTCGCTTTCGGACAAATATCTTAACGGGTCTTTGGGCACAGAGATTTCCCGATATACTTGAGGACCTTGAACGGGATGCTCGTCCTTATCTTCGATCACACGGGCGTTATCGATGGCTCTGGCCACGAGTTGATCCGCATCGTCCAATACTTCGGTATAGGCAATGCCTTCCTTACCGTTATAGAGTACGCGAAGACTTACACGAGAAGTTGATGAAGCTTCGTATTCGTCGATTTCGTGATTCTGTACCTGAACCGAAAAACTCTCGTTTTCGTTATATGCAAGCTCGGCGAACGTTGCGCCTTGTTTCTCAGCCTCGGTAAAAATGGCTTGGCGAAATGCACTTATGTTCATCAGATCTTCTCTCCTTTTCCACCGATAGTCAGTTCGGAAACGCGGATACGCGGTTGGCCGACCGTAACAGGCAAACTGCCGGATGACGAGCCGCACATACCTTCGGCCAGCGTCGGATTTGGACCGACACGATCTATTCGCGTCAGAATATCGGAGCCTTTTCCGATCAAAGTCGCACCTCGAACCGCTGTCACGATTTTACCGTTCTTGACCCAATAGCCTTCGCGGACATTGAAGTTAAAACGGCCGGTGAGCGGATTGACCGATCCGCCGCCCAGCGCTTTGGCATAAAGCCCTTCTTCCATCGAAGCGATCATTTCCTCGTTATCGTCCGAACCGCTTTCAATATACGTGTTCGTCATACGAGAGGTCGGAGCATATTCGTAGCTTTGACGACGTCCCGATCCGGTTGCCGGCAGGCCCATTCTGCGACTTCCGATCTTGTCGATGAGATAAGATGTTAAAATCCCATCCTTAATCAGCTGATTTTTCTGCGTGGGCATGCCCTCGTCATCGATGTTCAAGGAACCCCAGGATCCGGTAATCGTGCCGTCGTCTACGGCCGATACCTTGGTTGATGCGATCTGCTGACCCAGCTTTCCGCTGAACTCGGAATTGCCCTTGGCAACGCTGCTTGCCTCCAGCGAATGACCGCAGGCTTCATGGAAAATAACGCCTCCGAATCCCCCGTCCAGAACAACGGGCAGATATCCGGCAGGGCAGTCCGGAGCATGTAGCATCGTAACAGCCTGCTGTGCCGCTTCGCGACCTAAAGCGGCCAGATCCAGACCCGAATAATACTCAAAACCCGTACCGCTGCCGGGGCTGACACTGCCGGTCTGGGTATCACTGCCATTTCGGGCTATCGCCGTGACACTCATGCGCGTGTGGTGCCTGTAATCTTCGGCCCACAAGCCATCCGAGTTAGCCACCAGAATTCGTTGCTCCGAATCCATGTAAGATGCTCTTGTGGATACGATCTCTTCGCTAAAACCACGAGCAGCTTCTGTCGCGGTTTTAATCAGATTAATGCGCCGGCTATGCGGTAGTCCTCTAAATGTTTCATTGGCCGGGCTTTCGTAGCGTTGTTGAGAGAAGGAAATCGCTGCCATTTCATCGCCGGCTTCCTTCACGGCTTTCAAAGCATTGGCGGCACTGGCTGCCGTTTTCATCAGTCCTGATTCAGACAAGTCATTTGTATAGGTATAGACACTTCTGGTACCGGCCAGAACCCGGATACCCGCTCCTCTGCTGCGAGAAAAACCGGCATGCTCGACATCATTGTCTACCATACCCAGATTGTTTCCTTCTGTATCTTCAACGAATATTTCGGCGAAATCGCCACCCGTTTGCAGGGCACGAGTTAAGACTCTCCTGGCTATCGATTCTTGTATCACGCTATATCCCTTTCAATTTCTGTCTTGTCGGTAAAACATTATTCTTCATTGTAGCATAAGAGAGATCATCGCCCCAAACCGCCAAGAGCAGACAAACAAAAAAGGAACTGCCTCGATACCAATGGTTTCGAGTAGTCCCTTTACTTCAATCGTGACAAAAGATTAGATGTTGCTTTTGACAAACTCCACGGCATCACCGACTGTACGGATGCGCTCGGCTTCCTCGTCGGGAATCGAAATACCGAATTCCTGCTCCATAGCCATAACCAGTTCAACGATATCCAGCGAATCGGCATTCAGCTCGTCTGTGAAATTCGAATCCATATTTACGTCATCTTCGTCGATGCCCAGCTGTTCAACCAGGATTTCTTTAATCTTGTCAAAAATTGCGTCGTCTTTCATTTCATCCTCCAGCGTTTGTCCGCTAATTTTTATATCACATCACGCTAGATCTAGCGCATACGGACTTCTCAATGTATAGAGTTTTAATTGATAGTTGCTTTCTTGTCAAGCGATACAGCCAAAGAAAATTGTGAACAATTGTAGATATTAGTGTAAAAGCTGCTTGTTCTTCGCAAAATATTCCACACCGGAAATAACCGCCATGACAATTGAAACAAGCAGAGCAATGTCGGCCAGAACATTGAAGGCGGACCAGAGAGTCAGATTGCCAAACCAGGACTCGGTACCCATTGACAGCTGGATCATGATAATCGCAACGATCTGAGTTACGGTCTTCAGTTTACCCAACTGGCTGGCAGCAATAACGCGACCGTCGGTAGCGGCGATCAGGCGAATACCCGTCACGGCAAATTCTCTCAGAAGGACCAAAACAGGCACAAGAGTGGAAATTCGACCTCGCTCGACCAGCGCGATCAAGACGGCTGCCACGAGCAGTTTATCGGCGATAGGGTCGAGAAACTTTCCGATATTGGTAACCAGATTATGCTTGCGTGCGATATGCCCGTCCAAGTAATCCGTATAGGATGCGATGGAAAAGATCACCATGGCGATCAGCATACCGGGCCCCAGAATAAATTCATTCCATCCGGAGGCTGCCTGCCAGGGTAAGGGCAGCATAAACAACAGCACCAGAGGTATCAGGATAATTCTTAAAATGGTTAGTTTTGTTGGCAGATTCATTCGTTCTCACTCACTCCCGTAAATTCATAAGCCGCGGTTTCTACGATACGAACATTCGTCATCGCACCGATATCCAGGGCATTGTCTTTAGACAAGACATAAACATGGCTGTCGACTTCAGGCGCCTGCCAGCTGCATCGTCCGCGATAAAAAACTCCGTCATCAGAGACCGCTTCGATTAAAACCGAATAGCTTTGATTGAGTCGTTTTTCATTCTCGCTTCTGCTGATCTCCTGCTGAGTCTCCATCACCTGATTATAACGCTTTTCTGAAACATCCGCAGGAATACGGTCCGGCAGCTTTTCACCGGGTGTTCCTTCTTCGGGCGAGTAAATAAAACAGCCCAGCATACCGAAGCGAATCTCCTTGATAAAATCGAGGAGTTCCTCTACGTCGGCCTGTGTTTCACCGGGGAAACCGACCATAACCGTAGTCCGAAGCATCACATCGGGCATCAACTCACGCGCCTTGTTCAGACGTTCGCGGAGTTTCTCCCTGGTATCGCGTCGACCCATACGACGTAAGACGCTGTTGGACGCATGCTGAATCGGCAAATCGATGTACTTCACAATATTCGGGCGAGATGCCATGGCCATGAGCAGTTCGTCTGTCAATCCGTCCGTATAAGCATACATAAAACGAATCCAGGTAAAATCCATATCCGCCAGGGCGAGCAGCAATTCCGGCAAGCGACGCCGACCATATAAATCCAGACCGTATTGCGTGGTATCCTGCGCGACAAGTACTATTTCTTTAATTCCCCGGGATTTTAGATCCGCAGCCTCTTCTAAGAGTTCGTCGAAGTCACGAGATTGGAAAGGTCCTCGTATTCCGGGAATCGCACAAAAGGTGCAAGTATTCGAACAGCCTTCGGAAATTTTCAAGTAGGCGAAAGCCCCGGTAGAGACGGTTCTCCTGCCGCGTAAATGCGTCAAAGCGGATGACGGTTCAAATTCGGCCAGAGACAAAACAACATGGTCTTGCTTCCTGCCATCTGCTGTTTCTGTCAGACTGTCTCTTTCTGCATAGAGCTGATGTATCACAGCTGCAATATCTTTATAAGAACTCGTACCTAAAATAGCATCGACCTCGGGTAGACTTTCCTTTATATCGCCGGAATAACGCTGGGCAAGACAACCGGTAACCAAAAGGAAATCACAACTGCCGACTGATTTATAGTCGGCCATCGCAAGAATCGTATCGATCGCTTCTTGTTTCGCGCTTTCGATAAAACCGCAGGTATTTACGATAATGACCCGGGCAGATGCCGGATCCGAGGTCACGACGATACCGTCCTCGATCATGATCGAGGTCATGAATTCCGCATCAACCAGATTCTTGGAACAACCTAATGTAATTAAAGAAGCAACTATTGGGGTAGCAGATGACAAGGCTTTTCCCTCACATATTATGTTAGATATTAAGACTATTAGAAAACGCTATACATCATAACACAAATATAAGTTCAATATGCAAGTCAACACTCTTTTGGCAAGTGGTATAAATTTATCTCTACGAAGATTAAAACCAGGCCGATAACAACTTCTGCGCATCACTGTATAAAAAGCCGCGCTGCTCCGATGCTCTGATTAACTTAATCTGCAGGGCCTTGACCTCCTCGAGGGAAGGATTCCCGTCACGTAAATATATGAGTTCTTTTCGGAATTTTGTCTTTAAATAATCTGCCAGTAACTTGATCTCGGGCATTTCTTCCGCGATTTGGCCGATTACTTCAACTGCGATGTCTTTTGGCACACCGTTTGTCATCAAACGCTGTATGGCGATCCGGTAGCTTTCGGCTTTTCTCCCCCGCCTCTCGCGAAGAAGTGCTGCCGCCACCTTCTTATCGTCTATATAACCGTCTCTTATCAGTGAGCGAATCACCTCGTCGGCTGTATGTCTATCGATGCCCTTGGCGATAATTTTATCTCTGACTTTTCCCGAACTCCGTGGTCTGTAACTTAAATAGGCAATCGCCAGCTCGCGTCCCCTCGTATAGTCAGGGTCCGGGTTTAAGATCGAAGAAATTTCGGACGGCTGCTTCAGAACTTCTCGAACTTGTGACAAAGCATCCTTGACCCGTTCCTCTGTGGAGCGGGCCGGGATGCTTTCGGGAACAAGCTTCTTATCTTTATCGTTCAAATTATCTGTTTGATCAATCTTACAGGTCATCGAGGTTTAAGAGATCGTCGTCAAGATCCACTTCGCTGTCAACGAGCAGATCATCGTCATCTGCCGCATCGTCGTCTTCGTCGACAATATGCGGTTTCAGAGTTTTCTTATGAAGTTCTAAAACGGCTTCGCTGATCTCGTCCAGGATCTCGGGATTATCTTTCAAATACTGACTGGCTTTATCCCGGCCCTGCCCAATACGTTCGTCCTTGTAAGAGAACCATGAGCCGCTCTTTTTAATAATATCTTCGTCAACTGCAATATCCAGAACAGAACTGGCTTTCGATATACCCTCGCCGAAGACCAGATCGAACTGAGCTTCGCGGAAAGGCGGTGCCACCTTATTCTTGACAATCTTGACGCGGGTACGGTTACCGATGACATCCGTTCCGCTGCGAAGCGATTCCACGCGTCGAACATCCATGCGAACCGAAGCATAGAACTTTAAGGCACGGCCGCCGGGCGTCGTTTCGGGATTTCCGAACATGACACCGATCTTTTCACGCAGCTGATTAATAAAAATAACAACCGTACGCGATTTATTGATGACGGGTGTTAACTTACGAAGGGCCTGAGACATCAGTCTGGCCTGCATGCCCATGACGGAATCGCCCATCTCGCCTTCGATTTCGGCTTTAGGAACAAGAGCAGCTACCGAGTCGATAACCACAACATCGATCGCGCCGCTTCGTACCAGAGCTTCGGCGATCTCCAGGGCCTGTTCGCCGTTATCCGGCTGAGATACGATCAAATTATCGATATCTACTCCGATACGAGCAGCATAAGTCGGATCAAGAGCATGTTCGGCATCAATAAAGGCTGCCACGCCATCCTTACGCTGGGCTTCGGCTACGATGTGAAGAGCAACAGTCGTCTTACCGGAAGATTCCGGTCCATATATTTCAACTACGCGACCACGCGGTACTCCGCCTATACCCAGTGCCAAATCAAGCGACAACGCACCGGTAGGAATAACAGATACATTCGCGGCAGGCTGGTCACCCATTTTCATGACCGAACCTTTACCAAATTGCTTTTCGATATTGCTAAAGGCGGCTTCCAGGGCTTTAGCCCGATCACCGGCATCCTTACGCGTTACATCCTGATTCGCTTTCGAACCTTTACTACTCTTAGCCATGAAAACCTCCATAAAGAACATTCGTTCTTATTTATTATAGCAAAGCCCTCTTCCCCGTCAAGTTTATTATGAATCATCAAGAAAATATTCGAGCGTCATTTCATACGTTTAATGACAGTTTCTCTCGATTTTCTCTGCTTAGCTTCAGTGTTCGGCAGTTTCTTTAACAAGACCGAGTTTCTTGAGGAGCCCGGCCGTGATTTGATAAGCTTCGGGAATCCGAAGACCGATGGCTGCCAGATAATAGATGACGAACGCCAATAGACTGCGGAAAGCAAGCCAGACAAGCTGGATCAGTTTGCCGGATGTATCAAAGCGACTGCCACCTACTATAAGCTCGAGAATAAGTAAGCAGACAATCGTAATTATCGCAGCGAGACCCGACTTCACGAAAAAGAGACTTAAGCGTTTGGGGGTGCCTTTCGGATTGACCATGCGATAGATCATCAGCAGAACAACCGAGTTAATCAGACTGGCCATGGCATAACCCAGCGACAGGCCGGCCGCTCCCAAGGGGGTATGGTTCGAAAACAAGAAGCCCAGACCACTGGTCAGTATAAGAGATAATATCGCGCTGCCCAGAGGAATAAAGGTCAGTCTCATCGCATAATAAGCGTTATTCATAATCGAAACGATTGTATGAGTCACAATCGTCAGACAGTAGAAGCTAAGAATTCCTGCCGTCATTTCGACGGCTTTCTCGTCATAGCTGTCGACGGACCATTGAAAAACCGCACGCACCAGATCAAAACGAAGAACATAGAAAATCAATGCACAGGGAATTGTCAAAAAAAGCGCATTCTTCAAGGATCTGCCCAGGAGCAAACGACTTTCTTTGTAATTACGGGCCGCATTCACTGCCGACAGATTCGGAAGCATGATATTCCCGATCGCCACGGCAAAAACACCCCACGGGAGCATCCATAAAGTATTGGCGTTGCGTAAACTCGTCGTTGTTCCACTGACAAAACCGCCGGCGGAAATAATCATGTTTAAGATGATGTTGTTAAGCTGAGGTATAGCGGCCGACAATAAAGTCGGCAATGCGATTTTGAGCAGCTTTTGAAATCCTTTATTCCTATAGTCCAGCGAGAAATGGAAGTTTGCCAGTTGTCTTTTGGCAAGCGAAGCCTGCAAGATGAAATACAAAAGAGAACTGATCGTGACACCTGCCGCCACTTTCATAACCGCGCTTTCTGTCGCCGCGCCAAAAGCTACCAGACTCAAAACCACGCAAATATTATAGAATACCGGTCCGAAAGCTGTCTTATCGAAACGATTGTAGGCATTCAGAATCCCGATACAAAGCGCGGCCAGCATCATAAAATAAGTTTGAGGAAACAATATTCGCGTAACTTTTATGGCCAAACTCATGGTAACGTCGCTGGTTAAACTTTTCATCAGCAGAGGTGCCGCTATCATGCCCAGAATTGCAACAACCAGCATGATCACCATGGCGAAGCTGATGAAAATGCTCACAGAACGCCAGCCTCTTCTGCCCTGCCCCCTGGCCAGAGAACCTGATAACGTAGGAATCAAAGCAGCGGAAATAGAGCCTCCGATCAGAAGTTCATATACGAAATCCGGGATTAAGAAACCTTGAGTATAAGCGTCGGTCAAGTAACCGTGCCCGAAAAGATTGACCGATAAGATATCTCTGAGCTGTCCGGTAAGCTTACTTAATATCAAAGCAGCCATCGTCAGTATGGTCATGCGAAGCATGCGACTGCCGCCGCTTTTTTGTTTTCCCTCCGAAAAGTTTTCTCTTACGTGACTATCGGAACGATTCATATCTGCCTTCACTGATTCGTTAACCTCCTGCGCAAGAGATTGACCGACCAGAGAGCGGCATTCTCGCGTATGCGGCGTCTGTTTCCGTTAATGACAAAATGTTCCGTAGTTACGCCATCGGGTCCCGCCACGCTCATGTAGACGGTGCCGACTGGTTTTTCAATGGTACCTCCGTCGGGTCCGGCTATTCCCGTAATGGCAATCGCATAATCGCTGTTACAGAGCTTTCTTGCGCCTTCTGCCATTTCTTCCGCGCATTGGCGGCTGACAGCCCCGTATATGGCGAGCGTTTCATCGCGAACGCCCAGCAAGTTCGTTTTTACCGAGTTGGCATATGAAACCACCCCTCCGGCAAAGACAGAGGATAAACCACTGACATCACCGAGCTTGGCCGCAAGCAAGCCGCACGTGCAGCTCTCGGCCACGCTTAGACTGAAATTTTTCTGTTTCAGCAGATCGATCGTCACTTCATAAAGATTTTCATCGCCAATATTGTAAATGTATCTTCCGAGTCTTTCCGAAATTTGACTTATCGTATTGTCTAAGCGTTTTTCGGCCAGAGTCAGTTCTTTTTCGTCTCTATGGCACGATGTAGTTACTCGGATTGTCACTTCCCCCTCTGACGCATAAGGGGCGATGGTAGGATCCGATTGATCATGTACCAAATCCCGGATTTCGGCTTCTGCCTGCGACTCTCCAATTCCGATCAGACGGATAAAACGGGATAGAATAACTCTGGAGCTTCTGGCTTCGAGAAGCGGCTTTAAATAGCGTTTGAACATCAGTGTATTCTCGGAGGGTGGTCCGGGAAGCAGGGCCACAAAAACCTGTTTTCCGTTAAAGAAGGTGGAAATAAAAGCACCGGGTGCCGTTCCGTTATCATTGGGTAACACCTCGGCTCCTTTCGGAAGCATGGCCTGGCGTTTATTCGACTCCATCACGGGGCGATTGCTCTTATGAAAGTGCTTTTGGATTCGCATCCAGGACTCTTCGTGGAACTCCGGTTCCAGTCCCAGTACCGAGGCTGTGCAGGACATGGATATATCATCTTCTGTCGGCCCGAGACCGCCCGTCATCAAGAGCAGATCGCTTCGTTCCAAAGCCGTATTTACCATGTCTTTGATCCGTTTTTCATTATCACCCACGACGGTTTGGTATTTGGAATCGATTCCCAGTTCACGCAGTTCCTTGGCCAGAAAAGCGGCATTGGTATTGACGATCTGACCCATCAGGATCTCGGTACCGATAGCCAGTATTTCTGCAGTCTTAATTTCATTCATCGGCTTTTTCCCTCAGAACTCGATATTTTCATGTTTGGCATAAGCAGATAAAGTGTTTTTCATCAGCATCGTGATGGTCATCGGTCCCACCCCGCCCGGAACAGGCGTAATTGCCGCTACGGTTGCTTCGACGTCTGCGAAGTTAACATCGCCTTCGACGCGCCCGTCGATCCTGTGTATGCCTACATCGATCACTACCGAGCGAGAGTTAAAGTAAGAAGCATCGAAAAAGTGATGTTTGCCTATAGCGGCAATCACGATATCGGCCCGCCTGGTCAGGTTCTTCAGATCTTTGGTTCTGGAATGAGCAAGCGTAACCGTAGCATTCTCTCTCGTAAGTAAAGCGGCAACCGGTTTACCGACGATTTGACTGCGACCGGCGACAAGCACATTAGCTCCTTCAAGAGGGATTTGATAATGTCGCAGAATCTCTACGATTCCTTCTGCAGTACAAGGTGCGGGACAGTCTTTGCCCATGTGAAGCAAACCGACATTAACCGGATGAAAACCGTCCACATCCTTATCGGGTTTAACGGACTCAAGGACAAGACTCTCGTCGATTCCCCCCGGCAAAGGCAGTTGACATAGTATGCCGTCTACAGCCGGATCATTATTCAGACGTTCGATTAAAGCCAGCAGTTCCTCTTGTTTAATGTCTTCGTCAAGGGAAAAGAGTTCCGATTTGATACCGATTGCGGCACAAGCCTTCTGTTTATAGCCGACATAAATCGATGACGCAGGATCTTTGCCAACTTGAATGACGACCAGACAAGGCTGACGCCTGCCTTCGTCGCGTAAACGACTGACCTTCTGTTGAAGGTCTTCTCTTAATGTACGGGAAAGGGCCGAGCCGCTTAACAACTTTGCCATTTTACTCATTATCTCCTTCATCTGAACTTTGATAACCGGCCTTGGTGGCTTCCCACTGTGGTCTGCTGATTAATAGCTTACGAGGTTTGCTCCCTTCGAAAGGCCCAATATAACCGGCTTGCTCCATCGAGTCGATCAGCTTGCCGGCACGAGGGTAACCCACATTCAGGCGACGCTGCAGAATCGACACGGAAGCATAACCGGCATCGACCACGATATCGACGGCATCGTTGAACAACTCGTCTTGTTCCTGATTGTCGCCGTTATCCTGTCCTTGTCCCTGCGGTTTGGCAGAAACAATCTCCTCCTGCAGGTTTTTATCATAACCGCGCTCGTTTTGAGCCTTACAGAATTTTACGACGCGTTCCACTTCCTCTTCGGTGATAAATGCGCCTTGACCGCGAACCGGTTTGGGCAGGCTCTGGGGAGCATAGAGCATATCTCCTTTTCCAAGCAGCTTTTCGGCTCCGCCGGAATCAAGAATAGTTCTGGAATCGACCTGAGACGAGACCATGAACGCCACTCGAGAAGGGATGTTTGCTTTAATGACGCCGGTGATGACGTCTACGGAAGGGCGCTGTGTGGCGATTATCAAATGCATGCCGGCAGCACGAGCCATCGCCGTCAAACGGGCAATCGAGTCTTCGACCTCATGCGGGGCTGCCATCATCAAGTCTGCCAGCTCGTCGATAACAATGATGATCTGAGGTACTTTTTCGAAGGATTCCCGCTCGGCTAAACTGTTATAGGACATCAGATCGCGAACGTTTTTCTTGGCAAAGAGATCATAACGCCGGTTCATTTCGACCACAGCCCAATTCAGTGTATTGGATGCCTTCTTGGGATCGGTTACGACCGGAGCCAGCAAGTGAGGGATACCGTTATAAACGCTTAACTCGACAACCTTCGGATCGATCATGAGCAACTTAATTTCGTCGGGATTCGCGCGATACAAAATTGAAACGAGAATTGAATTGATGCAAACCGACTTACCGGAGCCCGTGGCACCGGCAATTAAAAGATGAGGCATTCTGGCCAAATCGCAGAGTATCGGCGCACCGGGGATATCGCGACCCAAAGCGACGGTTAGCTTGGACTTCGCTTCTCTGAAATCTCGCGATTCGATTAACGCGCGAAGTCCGACGATACTCGTCTTCTTGTTGGGAATCTCGATACCAATGGCGGCTTTACCCGGAATGGGTGCTTCGATTCGTACACCGACAGCAGCCAGATTCAAGGCGATATCGTCGGCCAGGTTCGTTATCTTACTGACTTTGACACCGATACCGGGTGTTAACTCGAAACGGGTAATGGACGGTCCGGTTGTTATGTTCACGACTCTGGCTTCGACTCCGAAGCTCTTTAATGTTTCCTCGAGCTTCCGGCCTAAACCGGCAATCTGATCTTGATTCTGTTTGAAACTGGTCCGGTCTTCCTGATTTAAGAGTGTCGTGGCGGGGAGAATATACGGTTTGGGCGGAAAATCATCTTCATCCAAATCCGCGATTTCTTCGGCTGTTATCGCTCTGACCCGACCGGTTTCGATTTTCGCTCCGTATCGATTGTTGATCTGTCCTTCATCAAGCGCTGCTTTCTTTTCGGAAACGGGTCCCGGTCTGATCATAGTCTGAGGCTCAGCCGGCTCGTCTACTTCGGCGAAATCCCAACTTCCATCCTTATTCTGAGTGGAAGCACTTTCCTGTGACTGCTGTCTGTGGCTATGTGCCTCCTGAAGAAAGGCAGGAACGCCAAAGGGATCTTCTCGCGTCTCGTCGGGCTCGGCTCCGATCACAAGACCGTGTTCCTCCGGTCTGGGATCATAAGACAGGATCGGTACTCCATCAAAGAAAGAAGCATTGGCCTCCGGATCACGCGAAGCGCTTCCCTCCTGCTGATGCTCACCTGCTTTCGGGAAAGAAGCGAGTTTTTCCTGCTCTTCTTTACTTAGAAGTGACTTACCGGCAGGATCCGCACTGCCGACTTGATGGAAGCCGGCACCATAAGCCGGCGCATAGGTGTTTGAATCGGGCTTTTCGGCCGGACGATTCGGTTTATAAGTCGAGACATCCAGGATAAACGGTTCGGGTCCTGCTGCTTCAGATGACAAAGTCGAAGAGCCGGCAGTAACCCCGTCCCTGTTATGGGCAGCGACAGGCATGCCGTTTTCGTCTTTAAACGACTCCAGCGGCTCGGCATTGTAGGACGGATCATCTTCCCAAGCTTCTTTATCGAGAGGAAAATCATAGCGTTTATCTGCATTACGTCGCATGGCAGCACTGTGAACCGTTTGACTTAAGGCAGTTCCCATTTTCTGACCGGCTTGTTTGACCGCAGTTCCGGTATGACCCAGAACATTCGAAAAAGAGACGTTAAACAGGAGTACGAGCTCAACCACAAAAGCCATCACTAAAATAATGATGGCACCGGTATCGCCGGCCACCGATTGCAAGCCGAGCGTGAGCAAGCCCGGAAGTAAACCGCCAGGCAGCGATTTTTCGCCAATATCGGCAAAACCATATCCCCTGCTGCTATCCCACAATAGCCCGATGGCATTCGTAGCCGTGCGACTGCTGCCCAAGGCTGCCTTGAATTCAGCTTGTTCGATCGAAAAAGCATGCAGTAAACAAGCAACAATCATCAACATAATAAAGACATGAGTGATACGACTGGACGAAGTATATCTGGAGCGAGAAATGAAGTACTCTAAAGCCATATATAAAAACAAGGCCGGAAGGGCAAAGGCCGTCACGCCAAACAATCCCCGGCCGAGGCCGAGGAATATATCTCCGAGTAATCCTGTTGATGCACCCGGTACGTAATATGTGATGCCCAGAAGAATAGCCGCAGCCAGGAAAATGATGCCGCTGACTTCTCTTCCTTTGGAAAACTTATTTTCACTCATAACGCTTAAGCCTCTTTCACTTGTCTTCGCAGATACTCACGGGCTCTAAACAGACTAATAATGGTTTTGGCATCTTCGATGCGACCGTTAACGGCCCATTCCAATGCATCCTGTAACGGGATTCTGAAACAGTTTAAGTGTTCGCCGGGATCCAGTGCCATCTCTCCTGCGGTTAAATCAAGAGCCAGATATAAATGCAGAACTTCTGAGGTGTAGCCCGGCGAAGGCAGACAAGAACCAAGATAAATCATCTTTTCCGGAGTCAAACCGGTCTCTTCCCGGAGCTCCCTGAGGGCCGCCGCTTCCGGATTTTCTCCGGCTTCGAGCTTGCCTGCCGGCAGCTCCAGGGTGAGACGTTGTACTGCTATCCGGTACTGCTCGACCATATATACCTGATCGTCTTGAATCGCCGCGACGCATACGCCACCGTTATGATAAACGACATCGCGTCTTGCGTGATCGCCGTTATCCAGTTCGACGCCCAACTGCTCCACACGGAATACAGGGCTTTCGAAAATCACTTTCTGATTGATTCTTTTTTCACTAAACATCGTTAATCACTATCCTGTCGAAGATTTCTTATGCATCCGGATGCAAAGCTTTATAATCTTTCACGGCTTGCACAGCCAGTTCGTCGCAGCGATTATTGTAAATGTTGTCGGCGTGACCTTTTACCTTAATCCAGGTGATCCGGTGAGGTTTGGCAGCTTCCAGAAGTTGCTCCCAGAGGTCTTTATTACTGACGGGACTTCCGGCGGCATTCTTCCAGCCACCGCGTTGCCAGTTGTCAAGCCACCCGTTATTAAAGGCATTTATCACGTAAGCACTGTCACTATACAGTTTAACAGCACAAGGCCTTTTTAGCTCGCGCAATCCTTCGATAACAGCCGTTAATTCCATACGGTTATTGGTCGTGTTGCCGCTTGCTCCGAAGATCTCCTTCTTATATCCGCCGGCGATTAAAATCGCGGCGTAACCGCCAACGCCCGGATTACCGGAACAAGCGCCATCTGTATAAATTTCTACAGTTGCCAGGGATTTCATTTCTGTCGATTGATTTGCTGACATGGAAAACTGTCCTTTCTATGCACCGGTTTGGCCGGTTTTCCGGACAGTGAACCTGAGTATTTTATATTGCATCGTATTTTCTATAAAATCATAACATTTGGCTTGACACTGCGCAATTGTCGGGCTATACTCTTTCTCGTTGCAGATGATTCACTCAAGTTTTAGGGGAGTGGCTCAACGGTAGAGCAACGGTCTCCAAAACCGTCGGTTGCGTGTTCGAATCGCGTCTCCCCTGCCAGATGATCTGCTCGATCAATTAAAAAGAGAATCGAATAATCGATTCTCTTTTTTCTTTTTGCTATTATCTCATTCAGATAAAATTCTTTACTCTTATTGCAGCAAGTTCTACTCTTCCGGTGTCATGACCACGAGAGCCGATCCTTCCATCAGGCTAATGCTAAAACCGGCTTCGCGATCGACTGCATAATTGCTGATCGCCCGACTCGTTCCGCGTTCAAGATCCGCCTGATCCAGAGCGAAACTCAATCCCTTGTAGGTCACGCCGCAAATTTTCCGACTAATTGGCAAAAGCGAAACCACATAGGGTACTTCCGGCATATTTCGGAAAGTAAAGGTCCCGCAAAATGGCCCTCGAATTGCCTGTACGAAAGACAGCCCGTCTGTCAAAATAATTCTTATCTTGGGATATTGACGGATCATGCCTTCAAGCATCAAAACATTGGCCAGAAGATGATCTGGCCGGCCTTGACCGAAAGAACCGAGTAAAACGATCTCCCCTGCCCCCTTTTCGATCGCCGCGCAAACAGCCAGTTCGGTATCGGATCCGTCTTTGCGAACTTCATAGATATAAGTCTCTACACCCAGCTCCCGAAGATGAGCGGACGTCTCTTTAGAAACGCTGTCCATATCGCCCAGAAACATACCCGGAACCAGATCCAGATCCAGTATATGTGCGGCACCGGAATCCGCCGCGATAATAAGATCGAATCCCTCTCCGGAGACTTCAGCCTTTATCCACTTACTGTCTTTCAGGCTTCCGCCGATTCCGATCAACGCACGCATTTCGACTTCATCATTCTGATTGTTTCTGCAGGATCCACACTGCCGAAAACGGCGGAACCCGCTACAAAAACATTCGCTCCGGCATCATACAGTTCTCTGATATTAGCCTGTGAAATCCCACCGTCTACTTCGATGTGGATCGCTTTACCGGAGGCATCGATCATACGACGCAATCTTCTGATTTTATCCGTGGTCTCCGGTATGTAGCGTTGGCCGCCGAAACCGGGGTTTACGCTCATCAGTAAAATCATATCGACATAAGGTAGAATTTCTTCCAATACGTTTAACGGGGTGGCGGGATTCAGACTTACGCCGACTCCGATGCCAAACTCCCTGATCTGCTGACAGAGACGATGCAGGTGTACGGTGGCTTCGGCATGTACTGTGATCATAGAAGCACCTGCGCTAACAAAGTCTCCGATATAATCTTTTGCTTCCGAAATCATCAAATGCACATCGAAAGGAAGATTCGTCAGTCCTTTTATCGACTCCATAACAGGCGTGCCAAAAGAGATATTCGGGACAAAATGACCATCCATTACATCGATGTGCAGAAGATCGGCTTCTGTTTCGATTGCCTTGATCTGTTCGCCGAGCCGGCTGAAATCAGCGGCGAGAATAGACGGGGCAATCAGGGCTTCTGCCTGAGAATCATAAACGGGAAAAGACATGACGCTGTAACTCCTTTTAATTTAGAAAACTCAGTTTTCTTTCTTCTTCCAATGATACGAAGGAAGTCGATTCAGTTCCGTGCGAAAGAGACAATAACGCTCATAGCGTTCTCTGGCGGCATCCGATTTTTCGGCTGCTTCGCGAACTGCACAGTCTCTTTCGCCCAGGTGATGACAGTCCAGAAAGCGACATTGGCCGGCAAGCTCCAGAAATTCCGGATAACCTCCGATCAGCTCTTCGGGCAGGACATCAAGCTGATCGATGGCCAGCGAGGTAAAGCCCGGTGTATCGACCAGGAAGCCTCCCTGCATGGGAAACAATTCGATATGCCTGGTCGTATGGCGCCCCCGGCTCAGGCGGTTACTGACAGCGGCAGTCTCCATTTCCTCTCGTCCGCTCACTTCATTTAGTAAGGTGGACTTCCCGACACCGGATGGTCCGGCGAAAGCGACTACTTTTCCGCGTATTTCCTTAACGATGGCCGATACCGCGCGATTTTCAACAGACGATGACAAGACTTGAAAGCCGGCATTCAAATATAAGTCTACCAGGCGATGATTCCCGGCAGGGTCTAAATCAGCTTTCGTGAAGCAGATCAGCGTATCTATATTGTTCTTGGCCGCATAGATCAGTAATTTATCGAGCAAGATCAAGTCCGGTTCCGGCTCGGTGGTGGCGAAGGTCAAAATCAGTAAATCCAGATTGGCCATCGGAGGTCTGATCAAGACATTGCGTCGAGGATCTATTTCCAGAATCTGAAGCGGGAAATCACTGTCCCCGCTGGGTTGACAGATGACAATGTCTCCGGGCAGAGGGCTACTCATGTTTTCTTTCCGAAAGATACCTCTAGGTTTACTGCTGAAGCGCGAACCATCCTCCAGAAGAATCTCATAAGCGCCTCCTACTCCTTTCAGGATGCGTCCTCGACTCTTTCCTTCGGGTGGCGCGAGCATGGTCTGCTTATCATCTCTTCCTTTTTGGTCCGTCATAGGTTAAGGTTCCTCGGGCGTCGCAACTGTCGTGGCCGGTGTGGACGAAGGAGTTGTCACCACAACCGGCGGCGAGGTCGGCGTCGGTGACGGTGCTTTTGTTTCACTCGTCGAAGGCGTCGCGGTCGAGGATGACGGCGCAGGCGTAACGCTTACCGTAGGCTGGCTGCTTGTCGTCGTCGAAGGTTCTTCCGTCGTAGTTTCGGTAGTTTCTTCCGTGGTAGTCTCTTCGGTAGTTGTTTCTTCTGGTGTCGGAGACGGATTCAGGAAGGCGTAATCACTGAAGACCAGCGAAACTTTATCGCCTTTACGAACGGTTTCTCCCACGCCGGGCTCGATAGCTACGAGATACTGATCGGCAGCAGGCAGACGAGGATCAGGTCCTGTTATGCTGATACTCTCGATCTCAAGACCGAAGTCAGTGATATTTTTCATCACCAGTTCACGAGCCTGTCCGATCCAGTTCGAGGGAATCTGTACTTCGGTCGGTCCCTGACTAACATACAGAATAACGGCTTCGCCATCGGCAGGAATGCCGCCTGCTCCCGGTTCGGTACGAATAACCGTATCCGGTGCGAACTCGTCATTGTCTTCGCGAATGACTCTTACGGCGTAGTTGAGTTTATTACGAATTTCAATTTCGGCTTCCAGGAAATTCATGCCGACATAATTGCCGAGTTTTAGACTTCCGTCGCCCGTGCTGACAAAAAGAATAACTTTCTGTAAACCGCTGCGACTGATTACGGCACCTTCAATCGGTGTTTGGCTGATGACCTCGTTGGCGGGTACGGTCGCAGAAGGTTCTTCTCGAACTTCGAACTCAATGTCGTCGCTGCGTAGTCTGTTAATCGCTTCGTCTCTAGTCATACCGACAAAAGAAGGTACGATGTAATCCATCAGTTGAGTCTCTTCGGTCGGTCTTTTGGCTCCGAGGCGCGACATTACAAAAGCTCCTACCGAAATAACCAGAGCTAAAAATACCAGAATTAAGGCAATAATCACACCATTCTCGCGCTGGCGGCTGCGTCTTCTGATATGGATAGATTCCTCGATGTCGCGAATCTTCTCGTAATCAGCTTGAGGTCTCAAGGCAGAGTTGTTGGTTGTAGGATCGGCATATCTGGAATCGGCCGCTATCTGACCGTATACCCCGTTCGGATTTAAGGTAAAAGCATCCAGTTCTTCGATTAATTCTCTGGCATCGCGGTAACGTTGCTTCGGATTTTTCTGGATGCACTTCATGACGATTGCCGCCAGTCCGTCCGGAATATCACTTACACGAGTGCGGGGATCCAGAGGTTCTTCCTGAAGATGTTTAATAGCGACCGCTACGGATGTCTCGCCATCGAAAGGCACTTCGCCGGTAAGCATTTCATAGAATAAGATACCGAGCGAATAAATATCGGCAGAAGGACCGACCATGCCGCCTCTGGCCTGCTCGGGCGAGAAGTAATGGACGGAACCCATGGCATTGCCACTCGTTAGGGTTATGGTATTTGCCGTGGAAGCACGGGCAATTCCAAAGTCTGTGACCAGCGCTGTGCGATCCGGTGTGATCATGATATTTTGCGGTTTGATATCGCGATGAACGACACCTGCGGCATGTGCATGCTCGAGCGCCAGAGCAATTTGCAATCCGATCGGCACCGCGATTCGCCAGTCAAGACTCCCATACTCGTCAATGAGATCCTTCAAAGTGCAGCCCTCGACAAACTCCTGGACCATATAGCGAATCCCGCGTTCTTCGCCCACTCCCAGAACTTTAACGATATTGGCGTGCGACAAGCTGGAAGCGGCTTTCGCTTCCGTATCGAAACGCCTGACAAATTCCTCGTCATGAGAAATCTCGGGTTTCAAAACCTTGATCGCTACCTGACGGCCTGTCTTTATATCCAGCGCCTGATAAACAAGAGCCATTCCGCCCTTACCGATCAACTGCGCAATTTGATAACGGCCGCCGAGCATCATGCCCGGGCTAACATCATATTGTTGGTTCTCACCTGTCATTTCTTATCCCTCAAGCCAGAACATAGCCACAGATAACAGTTACGTTATCGGCCCCGGCCTCGCTGTTTGCGAGATCAACCAGTTGGGCGCAGGCTACTTCCGGATCTTTTTCTTTTCTTAATATTTCTTTGACATCGTCCATTCGGACATAGTCATGTAAACCATCGGTCGAAAAAAGAAATTTATCGTCCTTTTGCACCTTTAGCAAATAAGTATCGGCTACGGTTAAGTCAGGAGTCCCCAAAGCTCGGGTAATAACATTTCTCTTCGGATGGGTTAATGCTTGTTCGGCAGTAATATCGCCGTTATCCACCATCGCCTGAACCAGGGTATGGTCCGTGGTGACGGGCCGGAGTTTATTTCCTCTGAAAAGATAGGCACGGCAGTCGCCGACATGACCGATCAATAACTGGTCGTGTATAAAAAGACCTACGGTCAGGGTTGTGCCCATACCGTTATTCTCCTCTTTTTCCAAGGATTGCAAATAAACCTTCAGGTTTGTTTTGGCGATTATATCGGTTAAAGTCCGTTCGACTTCTTTCATGCTCATCCGGGGATTAATCTGTTTGGCCAGACGTTCAGAGCAATAATTTACGGCGGTGGACGAGGCCAGTTCGCCTCGTTGATGACCACCCATACCATCGGCTATCACAACCAAATAAGAGAATTCATCCGCACCTTTTAGAACGGTAAAAGAATCCTCGTTATTCCCTCTGGCCAATCCCTGATCGGTCAAAGCTGCAAAAGCGATGCGTCTACTCATCTCCCTGTCGTCTCCTCAACTGCCCGCAAGCGGCTTGAATATCTCTTCCCAGCTCACGTCGTACGGTTACATGAATTTTCTTTTCTTCCAGCACTGCCAGGAATGCGGCCTGGGCTTTAGTGCCGGACCGTCGGAATAAACCGCCGGGAAACTCGTTTGCTGGAATCAGGTTTATATGACAATTCATCCCCTTGACGAGAGCGGCAAGCTCTTCTGCATGTTCGGGGCGATCATTGATGCCGGCCAGAAGCGCGTACTCGAAAGTCAGTCTTCGCGTGCTATGCGCCAGATAATAACGGCAAGCTTCCATCAGGCGATCCAGCTTGTAAACCTTGGCTATCGGCATGAGTTCGCGACGAAGCTGATCGTTTGGTGCATGCAATGAAACAGCGAGAGTAATCTGATCTTCCTCGTCCGCAAATTTTATCATCATGGGTACGATGCCGCAAGTTGAGACCGTAATATGTCGTTTACCGATGTTTAATCCATTGGCATCATTCACAAGTTGGATGAAATGCATCAGATGCTCATAATTTTCCAGAGGTTCGCCGATACCCATCACAACGACACCGTCGATACGTCGATTACGATCCCGTCCGATGTAAGCAACTTGCCCCAGCATTTCGCCGGCTGTCAGGTTGCGACCGAAACCGGCCTCGGCGGAGGCACAAAACTTACAGCCCATCTGGCAGCCTGCCTGCGAGGAAATGCAGACCGACGTCCCATGGCGATATACCATATAGACTGCTTCGACGATATTCCCGTCGGCTAATTCAAAAACGTACTTGCTTGTTTCGTCTTCTTTTGAAACCAGCTGATCGACAAGGTGAAAGGACTCGTCTAAAAAGTTTTCTTTTATCAGTTTCCGGAAAGCATTCGGCAGATTCGCCATTTCATCCGGATTCGTAACCCCTTTTAACAGCCAGCTTTCAAGCTGTTTCGCACGAAAAGCCGGTAAGCCGGCTTCCTTGACAAAAGAGCTTAACTCCTCATTTGATAAATCATATATGCTCTTTTTCTTAATTCTATCGCTCATTTAACCTTTATTCCTGACTCGAAGCCTGATTATCTTGACCGAAAACGGTTCCGGCTTCTATGTTATGACTGATTTCTTCGACCGGCATACGCCGCGAACCTTCTAGTTGTACTTCCAGTAAGGCCAGTACGCCTTCGCCGCAGGCAACCAGCAAACTGTCTTTATGCGAGTAAATAACGGTTCCCGGTCTGACCTCCCGACCGTAACGTTGAACTTCTTCCGTCGGATAGTCGTCCACCCTGCTGCGATGTATTTTAAAGCGTTTACCGTTGAGTGTCGTATATGCGCCCGGCCAGGGATAGGTTCCCCGAACGAGATTGTGAATTTGGAAACTGCTCCGGGTCCAATCGATCTGACCGTCTTCTCTCCTTAAAGGCTTTACATAAGTGGCGGCCTCATGGTTCTGGGCTTCGGGATTAATCTCTCCCCGGGCAAAACGAATCAAAGTTTCGGGCAGTGTTTTCGCCCCCAGTTCGCCTAAACGATGCATCAACAGATCCGTGGTTATGTATTCGGGGATCTCAATTTCCGCGCGTGCCAGGATATCACCGTGATCCATTTCCTCGTCCATTAGCATGATACTAACCCCGGTCCTGGAATCACCATTGATGATGCTCCGTTGAACGGGTGAAGCACCGCGATATTGAGGCAGTAGCGAGGCATGAACATTAACCGCGCCAAAACGAGGCACCGCCAAAACTGCTGAAGTCAGTATTCTGCCGTAGGCAGCTGTTACAATGAAGTCGGGACGAGCCTCTTTAAGCCTGTCGAGAAAAGCCTGATCTCTGACTTTCTCCGCTTGCCACAGAGGTAAACCCAACTCCTTTGCTTTCGCGGCTACGGGTGTCGGTATCAATTCCCGCTTGCGCCCCCGGGGGCGATCCGGTTGACTGATGACAAGTACCGTTTCGAAATCATCTGTCTGCAAATGTTCTAAAATCGGTACGGCGAATTCAGGTGTCCCCATAAACACGATGCGGTATATCACTCTGTAATCAGCTCCCCAACCAGTTTGTCAATAAAGAGTACACCTTCAAGGTGGTCATATTCATGGGAAATGCAATTAGCCAGCAAGCCGTCTGCTTCCAGCTCGAAGAACTCTCCATGTCTGTCTTGTGCACGAACTTTTAAAGAGACCGGACGTTCGACATCTCCCCATTTTCCGGGAATACTGAGACATCCTTCCTGGCAGATTCTCGTACCATGAGTTTCGATAATTTCCGGATTTACGAAAACCTTCAAACCGAGCCCGCCTTCGTCCTGCAGATCAATAACAAATATACGGCGCAGCATGCCTACCTGAGGAGCTGCCAAACCGATACCGTTACCGGCGCCGTACAGCGTGTCGATCATGTCATCGATTAAGCGTTGAGTGCGTTCACCGAAGTCCGTCACCGGCCGGGCAACCTTTCTCAGGACATCGTCCCCTTCTTTAACAATATTTCTAATAGCCAATTTTTCTCTCCTAAGAAACTGTGTTTATTATGTAAAAGTATTTTAACTTACTAATTATAGCATGATACGCACAATAGAACCGATATCATTCGATTAACGGTATCATGCCGAACTTATTTGCTCTATGCCGGGTCCAGATCCATCGATATACGTACTTCTTCTGCTGCCTTCATCTGATTGATTTGATCAAAGCATAGAACCAAATGCCGGGCATTTGCGGCTTTTAAGGTAAACTGCCAGCGGTAACGCCGGTTTACGCGGGTGATGCGAGATCTGGAAACCGGCGTAAACTCGATTTTTTCTTTAGCCAGGTAATTTTTGGCGAAATCAAGTGCGATCTGACGGGCCGCCTGACACTCATATCTAGTTTGTCTGTCATCCGTACCGGATACCAGAACCTGACCCATGGTTGAAAAAGGAGGATAGGACATCGCCTCGCGAAAGGCAATTTCATCCTTATAAAATCCAAGATAATCCTGAGCCAGGGCATGACGAAGTGCATAGTCATCCACGTCATATGACTGAATAAAAACACGACCCGGTTTATCGGCTCTGCCCGCTCGCCCTGCTGCCTGTGTGATTAATTGAAATGCCCGTTCTTTGGCGCGAAAATCATTTTGTAACAAGAGCTGATCAGCGCCAAGAATGCCTACAACCGTAACAAGCGGAAAATCATGCCCTTTGGCGATCATTTGAGTGCCGAGCAGAACGTCTGCTTCATGATTGTGGAATGCTTTAACGATTTCATGATGCGAGCCCCGGCCGATTGTTGTGTCCTGATCCATGCGCAAGATCTTTCTTTCGGGAAATTCCTTTAGAAAAACTTCTTCCACTTGCTCGGTACCCAGTCCGAACGCATTCATGCGTTTACCATGACAATGATGACACAGATTATTCGGAGTTTCCGTTCTTCCGCAGTAATGACATTGCAAAGAAGCCGGCCGGTTGCGGAATGCCAGGTGATATGTCATGGCAATCGAGCAGTTGGGACAAGTGACCGATTTACCGCAATCGGGACATATCCAGATACCCGCATAACCTCTCCTGTTCAGGAATAAAAGTACCTGCTCGTCTTTGGCGAATGCCTCTTCCATGGCTTGTCTCAGTTCCTGGCTGAAAATCGAGAAATCGCCTCTGGCGTGTTCTTCTCGCATATCAACTATTTTGGTTTCCGGCAGCACAGCAGTTCCGGGCCGATCGTGCAACTCCAGGAGGATGGAACGTCCGGTTTGCGTGCGGTGATAACTCTCGACATCCGGCGTGGCCGAACCCAGGAGTAATATAGAGTTCCTGTTTCTTACGCGAAGTCTGGCTACTGTTCGGGCATGATATTTCGGCTTCATTTCCGATTGATAGCTGCTTTCCTGTTCTTCGTCGATCACGATCAAACCGAGATTTTCCAAAGGGCTGAAAACAGCCGAGCGTGCACCAACAACAAGACTGACTTCACCGCGGAGGATTTTTAACCATTGATCATGACGTTCGCGAAGCGTCAGGCGTGAATGCATAACAGCTACTTTTGCCCCGAAACGAGCTCTGAAACGATGCGTCATCTGCGGCGTCAAAGCTATTTCCGGTACCAGGATAATCGCAGTTTGATTTCTCTCGAGAACCTTGGCACAAAGCTGTAAATATACTTCCGTTTTTCCGGAACCGGTAATTCCCCGGAGCAGATATTCTTTAATCGACCGGTCGTCGGCACCGTCAAGAGCGTCTGTTAAAACGGCGAGTGCGGCTTGCTGGCCGGGAGTCGGCTGTGGCGCGGCTTCAATTTCGGGAAGGGACTCTATTTGCGGTATGGCCGCTTCCCGCTCACCGAATTCTATCCATTCCTTTTTCTTTAAAGTGTTCAGAGTGGAACGACTGACCTGGCAGGCAGCCATGATATCTGTGATCGAAGACTCTCCGTAATTCAGGAGGAACTCCAGTACGTGAATCTGATTCATGTAATCCACGAGGCCGCTGTCGAGCATCATGATCGTTTCATCGGGATTGGTCAGTCTTGCCGTGCGTTCTCGCCTTTTACCGATAACCGAACCGGCGCCAGGCGGCAGCATCAAGCGCGCTGCATCGCCGTATGTGCAGGAATACCTGATTTGGAGCTGACGGATCAGTTCCAGCTGATCCTCCAGTAAATAAGCTTCCTGATCCGCTATGGCAATAATACGCTTGTATTTGATTTTATCAGGATCTGCAGTTTCCGGATCCAGACGCCAGACAATTGCTTCTTCTTGACGATTGCCTTTCCCGAAAGGAACATAGACGGAAACACCGGGTTTAAGCAACCGGTGCTCGTCTTGTGTGACCTCATAGGTATACAGGAAATCAAATGCCAAAGTAGCGGATTTCAGAAACACTTCAATATAAGGCATGTCTTACTCCAACAATCCGAAGAAGTCCATTTGAGCCGAATCGGGTAAACCGTCCAGAACTCCTGCTTCGCTTAAAGTCATAATTGCAGACTGACCTAAACCGGCCCGCACAGCCAGATCTTCTTTTGACATGAATTTGCCTTCGGCTCTGGCCGCAACAACCTGCTCGCCCATCGAGGTTGAAAAGTTCGGAAGAGCATCAAAAGGTGTCCGGATCAGGCCTTTACCCACAACCTCGAAGCGAGACGCTTGCGATTCGTATAGATCGATAGGAAGCAGCTTGATACCGCGATGGAGCATCTCCTCTACCAATTCGGTGATATAGTACTGTCTCTGTTCACGGGCGTTACCGTCGCGAAGACTAAAAGATCCGCGGAGACGCTCGCGTTCGCGTATCGTGTGTGCCAGGTCGCCGCCCATGATGGTGCAATCAAATTCATCTGCTCTGACGGTAAAGTAAGCAGCATAATAGGCTTCCGGATAATTCACCTTATACCAGGCGATCCGAAGCGTCGAAATTACATATGCAACCGCGTGCGCTTTCGGGAACATGTACTTAATCTTCTTACAGGAATCAATGTACCATTCTTCTACATTATGTTCACGCATCAAGGCTTCATATTCCGGGCTGACACCTTTCCCTTTTCTGACTTTTTCCATGATATCAAAAGCGGCAAAAGCAGGTAGGCCTTTATGAATCAGCGTTGTCATGATGCCATCACGACAGCCTATCACTTCATCAATGGTGCAGGTGCCGTTGGCAATCAATTCTTGAGCATTACCCTTCCAGACGTCAGTACCATGGGAAAGTCCCATCAGCTGTACCAGGTCATAGAACTTTGTGGGTTTCGTTTCCTGAATCATATCGCGGGCCATAAAAGTCCCCATTTCAGGAAGACCCAGAGTCGCGCAATCTGCCGTTGTCGTGCCGGGTTCTATGCCAAGAGCTTCCGTCGATTGAAATAGCGACATGACACGTTCGTCCGGTATGGGAATATCCATAGGATTGACTCCGGTTTCGTCATGCAAGAACTTCAGCATTGTCGGGTCGTCATGACCTAATATGTCAAGCTTTAAGATCGTATCATGCATCGCATTGAAATCAAAATGCGTGGTGGTTACGCCGGCATCAGCCTTATCGGCAGGATATTGTATCGGAGTGAAGTCATAGATCTCCCGATCTTTGGGTATGACAACAATACCTCCCGGATGCTGTCCGGTGGTTCGCTTTACCCCAACCAGCCCTTCGGCCAGTCGTTTCTTTTCTGCTTCGGTGGCGAATCTGTTGCTTTGTTCCAGATAACCACGTACCAGACCTAATGCGTTTTTTTCGGCATAAGCACCAATCGTACCGGCACGGAATGTATGTTCTTCGCCGAACATTTCCTCGATAAAGCGATGCGCTCTGGGCTGATATTCACCGGAGAAATTCAAATCGATATCCGGCTGTTTATCGCCATTGAATCCAAGAAAAGTCTCGAAGGGAATATCCTGTCCGTCACGTTTGAGTTCCGTAGAACAATCCGGACAAGGTCGTGACGGCATGTCGTAACCCGAACCGTACTCACCGCTATCATAGAAGTGAGTATACTGGCAATTCGGGCAATAGTAATGAGCAGGCAGCGGATTAACTTCAGTTATCCCGCAGAAGGTGGCGACGACAGAGGATCCGACCGATCCTCTGGATCCGACGATATAGCCGTCATCATTCGATTTTTTGACCAGCTTATGCGAGATGTAATACATAATGGCAAAGCCGTTATCGATGATCGAACTTAGCTCCCTTTCGATACGCTCCGTAACTACGGCAGGCATCACACCGTTTTTCTCATACATCCCGCGAGCCGTGGACCATGTTAAATTCGTAACGAAATCAGCCGCTTCATCGATAACGGGCGGATATGTCCCGGCCGGAAACGGCTTTAAGTCGTCTTCCACAAGCGAGGCGATATAATTCGGGACGCTGATGACAGATTCGCGAGCCTGATCCGTTCCCAGATACGCAAATTCCAATAGCATCTCTTCCGTATTTCTAAAGTAAAGGTTAGCCGCTTCCTCCGTATCTTCAAAACCGATACCTGCCTGCATAACCTGGCGATAGATACCGTCGGATTCATTCAGAAAATGAGAGTCGCAAGTGGCGGCCACGGCTTTGGCTGCCGCTTTACCCATTTCCAAGATCAGACGGTTCAAATTCATCAGGTCATCTTCGTTTTGGATGCCTGTTCCTTCCTTGGAGATCATGAAACGGTTATTGCCGATTGGCTGAATCTCAAGATAATCGTAATATCGAGCCAACTGTTTGGCCGGCCAGGATCGGACCGCTGCCAAAGTTGCATCAAAATTACGTTCATTGGCGATGTATTCTTTATGAACATATTGAAATACCTCGCCGGCTTCGCATGCAGCGCCGATAATCAGACCGGTTCTCAGATAATCCAGGAGCGAGCGCGGTATACGCGGACGACGCCTGAAATAGCGGGTGTGCGACTCCGATACCAGTCGATACAAGTTATATAAGCCAACATCATCCTTAACGAGGAAAATGATGTGATTGGGACGCCGTTTGGCATCGGTAACTTCGTCGTGTGTCAACTGGCCAAGCATACGGTTGAGTTTGGGTAAGTCAGGACATCCCGCCTCTTCATAGAGTTTTAAGAAGATCTCTGCAGCGGTAGCCGCATCGTCCAGGGCACGATGATGATTCCCAATCTCTATACCAAGCCGGGCAGCCACCATATCCAGACGGTGACGATTCATATGCGGCAGCATATGTCTGGCCAACTCAAGAGTATCAATAACCGTAGGATTGAATTTTACACGCGGACCGTTTTTGACCGGAGTACGAAAACCCTCGTAGCGCAGGAAACCAAGATCAAAGAGTATATTATGACCGACCAGAGAATCTCCTCCGAGCCACTCATGAAAACTCTTAATCGCCTCCCAGGGTTCCATGCCTCCTGCCAGATCCATGTCGGTCAGACCCGTCAGTTTGATAATTTCATCGCTTAGAGAACGACCCGGATTAACCAGTGTGCTGTAGCGTTCTGTTTCTACGAAGCCGCCTTCTGCTTTACGACGATAACGAATCGCGCCGATTTCGATAATCCGTTCTTTAGATGGATCCAGGCCGGTTGTCTCGAGATCCAGGGCAACAAAACTGTCACCCAAATGTAAATCGCCCATACCATACACACAAGCTTTTCCGTCATTGATCAGATAGCCTTCAACACCGTAAATGAGCTTGATATTCTTCCCGCTCTTCCTGAGCGAGTCTCTTGTATCGCAGGCTTCGGGGAAACTTTGAACTACACCGTGATCCGTGATCGCTACAGCCGGATGTCCGAATTTCGCAGCCAGTTTTACGACATTGCTTACATCGCTGATTGCATCTTTACTGCTCATTTTACTATGGCAATGCAGTTCGACTCGCTTCTCGGGCCACTCGTCTTTTCTACCCTCGGGCGCTGTCGCTTCTTTAATACCACGTATCGTCGCTTGCAAGTCCTTTGCAAACTTGGCATCATAGGAAATTTCCGCTTCGAAACGGTAATAAGCGCCTTTTTTCTCCAGAATTGCGTCCAGTGTTTCTTTTTCTTCCAATCGGGCAAAAAGAATGCAGTTAATCGCACCGTCAGCATCATAAACCGAAAATTTATAGAGTAAACGGGTGCCGTTACTGACAATCCGCCCTTCCAGATCATGGATCGAACCTTCCATCTGGACATAAGAAGACTCGGCGGTGTACGTTTTAATAGCTGTCACGGTTAAATCCGGATTGAGCTTTCCCCAGAGACGACCTTCAACAGATTGACGATAATTACGTTTCGGAGCTTCAGCAGAGCTTCCGTTTATCGGGCTATTGCTTTTCGACGAATCCATAGAATGGCTCGGCAGAGCATTCCCGTTATTCTTCGAGGCCAGCTCTGATTCCAGTACCGGTTCGCCGTTTTCGCCTATTACGCGAATTTCGTCAGTATGATCCGTACTCTCCATGACGCGTCTGCGAACTTTACTGATATTGGCTTGCTGCATAGCCGTCTGTTTTCGAATCAGTTCTTTCTGGTCAATCTCGATCGCACGGATTCCGAATTCGACTGATATGCCTGCCCGTTCTGCCATAAAGCGACTGCATTCTTCCAGCACTTCGCTTGTAAAACAGGAAATCATTTCCCGAGGGACATACAGCAAGAGTGAATCGGAAGCAATTTCAAGCCTCAGCGTACTCAAGATCAACGCGAGAAATCCGTGCCTGTAACGCAGCGTTTCAAGCATCCACGGGAATAAGGAGGCCGCAGCTTTCAGCCTATCGCGGCTATCAAAAGAGCGAGCCGGTTTCAAATATATAAGAACCTTGGGAGCTAAACCCGGCTTGGCTAACTCCTCTTCCATAGCGATAAGATCCTCAGCTTTGGGTAATTGATAAAATGACAGGTGAATTTCCAGGGTATCAGCAGCCATCACAAGACGATCCAGAGCAGCTTCGCTAAGCTCCTGACTCAGATTCCGGATCCCGTGACCGGATGGAAGGGCTGATAATAAATGTTCTAGCTTATTGGGACTTGCCATATCTCTCCTCGATTAATGCCATCAAGCGGTTAACGGCATTCTCTTCCGGTACTTTTCCAAGTATCTTTCCTTGAGAAAAGAGTAAATATTCACCTCTTCCCCCTGCCAGACCGACATCTGCTTCGCGAGCTTCGCCCGGCCCGTTAACACCGCAACCCATAACTGCTACTGTAATATTGTAAGGCAGGTTCTTGATTCGCTGTTCTACTTCATTCGCTACGGTAAATAAATCAACATCTGTTCTACCGCAAGACGGACAGGAAATCAAAGTAGGTCCGTGATAAGCAATTCCAAGCGCACTCAGGATTCCCCAGGCAGCATGAATTTCTTCTACGGGATCTGCCGTCAGAGAGACACGAAGCGTATCTCCGATTCCCTCGGCCAGCAGTGTACCGATACCGACAGCAGAGCGCAGGATGCCGGCAGCAGAGGTGCCTGCTTCGGTTACACCCAGATGTAATGGATAGTCGGTTCGGCTTGCCAGTAAACGGTAACAAGCGATCGTTAAAGCCGGATTGGATGCTTTAAGCGAGATAACTATATCATCGAAATTCTCGTCTTCCAGAATCGCGACAGTTTCCAGAGCGCTTTGAACAAGGGCATCAGCCGTCACGCCGCCATGATCCGCTAATATTCGTTTCGATAAGGAACCGGCGTTCACGCCGACGCGAATCGGCACGCCATACGCTTTGCAAATATCCGCAACCTGACGAACCCGCTCGCGACCTCCTATATTTCCGGGATTGATACGAATCTTGGCAGCTCCGTTTTCTACCGCTGCAATCGCCAGCCGATAATCAAAGTGGATATCCGCAACTACCGGTACCGGACTTCTTCGGCTTATCTCGCGCAGAGCATTCGCTGCTTCCATATCAAGAATAGCTACACGGGTGAAATCAACACCGGCCTCAACCATGTCATTGATCTGCCGTAAGGTGGTTTCTACATCTCTTGTATCAGTATTGTTCATCGATTGGATCAGCGGGCGGGCCGGGCCGCCAAGAAGCAAATCCCCTACTTTCACGACGCGGCTCTGTCGGCGAAGTCCCAAATGTTTACTCAAATGAGCTTGAGTTGATAAAAATTTCATAACATACCTCGAATGAAAACGAAAGACGTTCGCACTTCATACTATAACGCCTTCATGATTGGTGCGGTTTTCATTATCTCCCCAATATACGTAAAACATCTGCATATAAACCAAAAGCAAAGAGGAAAATAATGATCGCCAGGCCTGTAATCGTTATGACCGTTTGTGCTCTGGACGAAAGCTGTTTGCCGCGAACAGCTTCAACCAGTAACAAGAGCAGATGATTTCCATCGAGCAAAGGTATCGGCAGCAAGTTTGTAAAACCCAGCGACAAGGATATGATTGCTACAAGATTCGCCAGCGAAGCCAGCTTCTCGCCGAAGTTGAAACTTTCTTGCGTAACCACGTCAGACATAACATTGATGATGCCCACCGGGCCGGTGAGCGCATCTTGAGGAGCGATTTGTCTCTTAAAGATCGACAGTAACGATCTGATGGTGGTTTTTAGAGTCGACCATGAATACTTCACCGCATATGGTATGGCAGCAGGATTACCGTCGACGGATGTCATAACGATTCCCCGATCGTTGAAGGTATCAACTTCGCGCGCGGTAGAGCGAACGGTTATATCCTCTCCGTTTCGAAGAATAGTAAACTCGGCGTCCGCGCCCTGTAAAGCCGTCAGCTTTTTGACCAGCGTTTCCTGTGTAACCTCTTCTCCGTTAATCGCCAGAATGATATCTCCGACCTTAAGGTTTGGATTACCGTCGTTTTGCCAGTCGGCTACGTCCAGAATCTCGATCACATCTTGGGAAGAGTCTGTTGTTATACCGATTTGGTAGACTTTTCTGGCTTCAGGTTTTAAGACCAGCTCCCTGATGCTGCCATCGGCTTTTCTAACCGTCAGGAGCAACTCGTCTTCTGCTCCCAAAAGATTCGTGGAAAATGCCAAGTCCAGATTCGTGCGAACCGGTTGATCGTTTGAACGAATCACCGTATCACCTGCTTCCAAGCCGGCTGCGGCGGCTTGTGTATCTGCCGGAACCATGGAAATATCAGGTGTAACATAGCCTGTGAATGCGAAAATCATGGCAAATATCAGAATGCCCGAGAGTATGTTTGCTATCGATCCGGCAGCCAGTACGACGGCCCGGTAGCGCTTCGGACGATTCATGAAAAGACCCGGATCGTTTTTGTCGTAGACGATTGCGGGAATATCACCGGGCTGACCGCTGTCATTTACTTGATTCGAAGAATCGGATTCCTCCTCGCTATCATCCACACCTTCCATTTCGCCGGCGAATTGAACGGCGGCACCGATCGGAAACAAACGCAGGGAATACTTGATGTCGTTTTTCTCCCAGGACCAGAGTACGGGGCCCATGAAAATCATAAACTCTTCGATCTTGAAGCCGAGTTTTCTTCCGGTTAAATAATGACCCAGTTCATGTATCGTCATCATGATTCCCAAAGCCAGTAATGCGATGACGATTCCAACTAGTCTCTCCATCTAATGTTCTCCTTCGTTTCACGCCTTATCCGGCGGTCTGTTTCCATGATATCACCAAGATCGGCCTGATGTATGAACCCTCTTTGAATATGTTGATCCATCACCTGCTCTACAATATCGGCGATAGCAGTAAATTTTATACGTTCACTTAAAAATGCCTCGACGGCCACCTCATTGGCCGCATTCATCGCCAGCGGAAGTGTCCCGCCGATCTTTAAGGCTTCGTACGCCAGTTTCAATGCGCGAAACACCCTGGTGTCTGCTTCTTCGAATGTTAGTGTTGATGCCGAAGGGTGAAAGGGATTGAAAATACGATTCGGATCCGGAACTCTCTCCGGCCATGAAAAGGCCAGCTGTATCGGTAAACGCATGTCCGGAAAACCCATCTGCGCGATAACAGAACCGTCTTGCCATTCTACAAAAGAATGAATAATGCTCTGCGGATGGACCACTACTTCAATCTGATCTCCGTTTAAATGAAACAGTTTGGCGGCCTCGATCACTTCAAGTCCTTTATTCATCAGAGTAGCCGAATCGATGCTGATCTTAGCCCCCATGGACCATGTCGGATGACGAAGTGCATCTTGGATACGTACCAGTTCGAGATCCTCTTTGCTTTTTCCTCGGAAAGGACCACCGGAGGCAGTCAGGAATATTCTGCGTAGTTCACCTTGGTTTCCGCATTCCAGACATTGCCAGATGGCAGAATGTTCGCTATCTACAGGATTTAAACGGACATTATATTTACGAACTTCAGATAAAACCAGATCGCCTGCCGCTACGAGTACCTCTTTATTGGCCAGGGCGATATCGTGACCGCTTCGTATGGCTTCCAGCACAGGTTCTATCCCTGCCATACCTACCATAGAAGCGACTATCATATCGGAGTTTTCGGTACGTGCTACGGCTAGAATGCCGTCTTTGCCATTTAAAACGGGACATTCATAGACAGCCGTATTTTGCAGCCGTGCCCTTAACTCGACGGCTTTCTCCTCATTTGCTACGGCGACAAAGTCAGGCTTGAAATATTGGATCTGATCATATAAAAGCTCAATATTCGAGCCGCATGCCAGAGAGCGCACATGAATACCGAACTCACGGCACACATCAAGCGCTTGAGTACCGATAGAGCCGGTTGAACCCAAGATTGATACCGCTTGGATCATAAAGACCTCCGATCAGCTAAAAGTAAAACGGACGTCAAACGTCCGATATTTATACGAGATAATAGATAAGAGCACAAAGCAGCGTAACGGGTAAAGTCATCAAAACACTGTCAAAGCGGTCCAGGATACCGCCGTGCCCCGGTAGTAAATGACTGAAGTCCTTAATCCGTACCCAGCGTTTAAGAGCAGAAGCAAGCCAGTCCCCCAGTTGAGAAACCAGACTTAGAACCAGTCCGATAAGCAAACCAAACACAAAATTCTGCCAGCGTTCTTCGCGCATCGGGCTTTGGCCGTGCATGAAGAGCAGAAAATAAAAAGAACTGACCAGCATCGATCCGGCCAAACCTCCCAGAAAACCTTCGAAGGATTTATTGGGACTGATCTTGGGCAGAATTTTGGTCTTACCTCGAGTCACACCGGCGAAATATGCACAGACATCGCTAACCCAGGGAAGAAATACCGCAAGCAGGAACCAGCGATACCCGTTCGGAACGGCGAACATCAGTAAGGAAACGACCGATAAAGGCAAGGCGATATAAATTACCGATATGGCCTCTCCGATCGACTTAACAAGGCTCTGAGGGCCTTGTCTTAAGCAAGACGAGATAATCAAGGCAAATATGTAGAAGAAAGCCACTGCGGCAGTCAAAGAAATTCCCAGGGACAAAAGCCAAACCATATCAGTTTTCCAGGCCGCATCCAAAGGTAATTCATTTGCCATGAGGAAATGCCAGCCCGGTCTTAAATCCCTATAGGAATACCAGATATAAACCGGCGTAAGCATGATCAGCGCACCGGTCAGCATGCTTCTGTAAGTAAGACCGTCGACTTTATGTAAAATAGCCTGATGCAACTCCAGTGCAGCACCCAGAGCTACCAGCGAAAACAAAATCAAAGGCAACCACGGCAATTTAAAAGCCGGAATAATAAAGGCCAGTATTGCTATGGTGAATATCACTGCCGTTACAATACGAGTTTTCATACGTCATCCTCAAGTTTTTTCGGAGTTGGAGCAGCTACTGCACCGAAGCGTCGGTCTCGGTTCGCATAGGCCAGAAATGCCTGTTCAAGATCTCCCGGCGTAAAGTCAGGCCATAAAATATCTGATACCCAGATCTCCGCATAAGCACTCTGCCAGATCATGAAATTCGATAAACGCATTTCACCGCTCGAACGTATGATGAGATCTGCCGGAGGTACATCGGGCAGATAAAGCATTTTCTCAATGGTCTTTTCATCAATCTCGTCCGGATCCAGCTCGTGCTTTAGAACAGAACGAGCGATCTTTCTGGCAGCATGGACCAGTTCCATTTGACCACCGTAGTTAAAAGCAACAATCAACTGCATACCGTCTCTGTCTCTGGACTTATCTTCCGCTTCGGTCCAGGTCGCCTGAACATCGGCAGGCAGACTCGACTTTTCGCCCATAAAACGAACGCGCACATTATTGCGCGCCAGACTTTCATCGTATTTATGAAAAAACTCCGAAAACAAAGACATTAAAGCATGTACTTCATCGTCGGGGCGTTTCCAGTTTTCTGTAGAGAAAGCATAGACCGATAAATACTTTACACCCATGCGCCCGCAAGCTTCGGTTATATCATGAAGCGTTTCGGCTCCGGCACGATGACCGGCTCGCCGGGGTAAGCCTCTTTGCTTCGCCCAGCGACCGTTTCCATCCATGATGATACCCAAATGCTCGGGAATTTTAAGTGAGGCTGCAGCAGTCTCCTCCTGTACTCTCTTCTTGCGCAGTAAGGAAAGCCAGGATCGTTTTATCCGCGCCAAGCTTATATCTCCATCAAGTCTTTCTCTTTATCCTTAATAGCTCCATCCACAACCGCAACATATTTATCGGTCAATTTCTGAACTTCGCCTTCGGAATCACGAAGGACATCATCACTGATCTCTTTCTTCTTTTGATAGCCTTTCAGTTCGTCGATACATTCGCGACGAAT
This sequence comes from Fastidiosipilaceae bacterium, assembly GCA_050309435.1. Taxonomy (GTDB): domain Bacteria; phylum Bacillota; class Clostridia; order Saccharofermentanales; family Fastidiosipilaceae; genus CAYXVJ01. Next base: position 67,997 of record JBNRMJ010000020.1, on the reverse strand, counting down.
ATTGCGGATCGCAACCTTGGTCTCTTCGCCTATCTTCTGAATCTGTTTTACCAGATCGCGACGGCGTTCTTCAGTCGGGATGGGGAAGTTCAAACGAAGCATTTTTCCGTCATTCGCAGGATTAATGCCCAAATCAGAGGCTTGAATCGCCTTCTCGATTTCTTTTAAGAGAGTGGGATCCCATGGCGTAATCGTTAGCATGCGAGGTTCCGGAACCTGAATATTCGCAACCTGATTTAAAGGTGTATCGGCTCCATAATAAGATACGGTAATACGATCCAAAACCCGGGGATTCGCCCGACCGACACGTACCGTATTCAACTCCTCGTGCATGAACTCGATGCTTTTCGCCATTTTGCTTTCATAAGTCTTAAAAAATGCTTTAGTAATTTCAATAGCCATCTTATTACCTCCGTGCTGCGTACGGCGAAATGCCGTCACTTAGTCACTCATCATTATAGAGAAGATTATAGCCTTAGTAAACCAAAGTACCCAGCTCGGTTTCACCCGAAGCGATACGCACAATGTTGTGAGGTTCTTCCAGGCTGAAGACAATGATACGTAAACCGTTATCGCGACAAATAGCGGCTGCATTCGAATCCATGACCTTTAAGTCTTTGGTCAGGACTTCATTATGACTGACCTGCTCGTACTTAACCGCGTTCGGGTTAAGCTTCGGATCTGAATCGTAAACTCCATCCACGTTGGTTGCCTTAAAGATAATATCGGCTTCGATCTCGGCAGCTCTAAGTGCCATGGCCGTATCGGTCGAAAAGAACGGATTACCCGTTCCGCAGGCAAATACAGTCACTCGGCCTTTTTCAAGATGATGAAGAGCTCTTTTACGAATATAGGTTTCGGTAATCTGACGCATTTCAATGGCGCTCATGACTCTGGTGTCGCAACCGGCCTGATCCATGGCATCTGCCAGCGCCAATGCATTCATCGTCGTCGCAAGCATGCCCATATGATCGGCTGTCACCCGATCCATGCCTTCGCTTGTCCTGCCGCGCCAGAAGTTGCCACCTCCGACTACAACAGCCACTTCAACACCCATTTGTGTCAAGTCGTAGACTGCCGATCCGATCTTATGCAGCGTTTCATTGTCCAGTCCGCTGCTTTTGGGACCTGCCAGTGCTTCACCCGAAATTTTCAGAAGTACGCGTTTGTAAATGGCCTTTGACATTTTACTCTCCTTAACAAAAAGGCACGCCCTCAAGTTCATCACAAACTTGTGAGCGTGCTTAAAATCAGAACTTAAGTTGATCCATCATCTACGAGATCCTCATTAGAGTTGGTTCCTCGTCTACGAAGCGAATTATTTCGTAGCAGCCAGTACTTCCTCGGCGAAGTTATCTTCCTTCTTTTCGATGCCTTCACCCATCTCAAAACGGGCAAAGCGACGAATGGAAATATTCTCGCCGATACGAACAATTGTGTCTGTCAGAAGCTGACCAATGGTCTTGCTGTCGTCCTTGACGAAAGGCTGCTCAAGCAGGCAATGTTCGGAATAGAACTTGCTCATACGACCTTCGACAATCTTATCTACGATCTTCTCGGGCTTGCCTTCGTTGAGAGCCTGATTCTTAACAATTTCTCTTTCTTTATCGAGAGCTTCCTGAGGAACGTCTTCGCGACGAATCCACTGAGGATTCATAGCGGCAATCTGCATGGCGACGTCTTTGACGAAAGCCTTGAACTCCTGGTTGCTACTGGCAAAGTCGGTTTCAACATTGACTTCAACGAGAACGCCAACGCGTCCGTTACCATGAATGTAAGAGTCAACGATACCTTCCGCGGCAACACGACCGGACTTCTTCTCGGCGCTGGCGATACCCTTTTCACGCAGCCAGGCAATAGCCTTTTCGACGTTACCGTCTGACTCGATAAGAGCCTTCTTACAATCCATCATGCCCGAACCGGTCTTCTCGCGCAGTTCTTTAATTAATGCGATAGAAATATCAGCCATATCTACTCTCCTTTAATCTTCGTTAATATCGATTACTCTTCCAAATCGGCTTCGACGGCGATTTCTTCGATGTCAACAGCAACTTCTTCGCTGTCATCCTTGGAAGAAACGGTCTCGAGGGTATCCTGCTGGCCCTGCTGGCCTTCGATAACCGCATCGGCCATCTTACCTGCGATCAGCTTGACGGCACGAATGGCGTCATCGTTACCGGGGATGACATAGTCAATCAGTTCCGGATCACAGTTGGTGTCAACGATAGCAACGATCGGAATGCCCAGGCGATTTGCTTCGGCAACGGCGATATATTCCTTCTTGGGATCAACAACGAAGAGAACATCCGGCAGACGCTTCATCTCTTTGATACCACCCAGGTTTGCATCAAGCTTTTCTTTCTCAAGCATCAGCTTGGCGACTTCCTTCTTGGAAAGGAAATCAAATGTACCATCGCTCTCCATCAGTTCCAGCTCTTTCAAACGAGCAACACGTCTCTTGATGGTCGAGAAGTTGGTCATCAGACCACCCAGCCAGCGGGCATTGATATAATGCATACCGCAGCGGACTGCTTCTTCGCGAACCGAATCCTGAGCCTGCTTCTTCGTTCCGACAAAGAGCACCTGACCGCCGGCAGCAGCCAGATCGCGGATGAACATATAAGCTTCATCGGCTTTCTTGACCGTTTTCTGCAGGTCGATGATATAAATGCCGTTGCGCTCCGTGAAGATGTACTCAGCCATCTTAGGATTCCAACGACGTGTCTGGTGACCAAAATGGACACCTGCTTCAAGCAATTGTTTCATGCTAATTACGGACATACGAAACCTCCTGTTTGTCCCTCCATAACGCTATCTTTAAGATAAATCATCAACAGGATAAGCATTATGTGTGTATTCGTGTTCAGCCATGCTAAACCTTTAAGATGATATCACATAATGCCTTAAGCTTCAAGATGTCGGCAAAACATTCGTCTGCGAATCCCAAACTTAAGGCATGATGCGCGAAGGAAGATGAAAATGTCGAAAACGATCTTTATCCTTTTACGGAACCTATCATAACGCCTTGAACGAAATACTTCTGAGCCAGCGGATAAATCATCAGAACCGGCAACATGGTCACCACGATAACAGCATTTTTTACGCCGGCAGGTGTAAGTTTGGCCGTCTCGATCAAGTTCGAAGTCGTTTCGGAACCTTCCAGCAGCATATCTTTCAAAACAATCTGCAAAGGATATTTGGCTCTATCTTGCAGATAGATCAAGGGCAGGAAGAATGAGTTCCAATGTCCCATGAAATAGAAGAGCGCTATTGATGCCAAAGAAGCTTTCGACAAGGGCAAGACGAGTTTCCACAAGAGTGTAAAATGACCTGCTCCGTCAATTCGCATGGACTCGTAAAGGCTTTCCGGCAGCGAGCGATAGAAACTAATCAGAATAAAGAGTTCAATCGTCCAGATCGCGTTCGGCAGAGCCAAAGACCATAAATTGTTGTATAGCCCCAACTCTTTAACCAGCAGGAGATTCGGTATCGTTCCTCCGCTCAGGAAAAGAGTGACCGTAATCATTTTAAGAAAGAAACTTCTTCCGAAAAGAGCGTTCTGAGATAAGGGATATGCGGTAATAGCCGTCATGATCATGTTGACACTCAAGCCAACCGCGGTATATAGAATTGTGTTCCCGTATGCTCTTGGAATTTGATTCGACCGTAAGATCTGTTTATAAGAGTCCAAAGTAAACTCTTTCGGAAAAATGCCGACTTTACCTTGTAATATCGGTACGCTTCCGCTAAACGAAATGGCAAGCAAGTTGAGCAGAGGATAAAGTATACTCAATGAAATCAGGATCATGATGCCATAGATAAAGATATCAAATAATTCGATTGATTTTTTCACTTTACACCTCAAAACAAGCTGGATTCTGTCGTTCGCTTACTGATCTGATTAGTAGTCCATAAGATCAGACCGGCGACGATTGACTCGAACATGCCTACGGCAGCGGCATAACCGTAATTCATCTCAAGAACGCCGCGTCGATAGACAAAAGTTGAAAACACATCGGCGACTTCGCGAGTCATAGGATTGTACAGGAGCAGAATCTTATCTTGACCTACACGGAAGACATTGGCCGAGGCGAGAATAAACATCGTCATGATCGTCGGCAGGATGGCCGGGATCGTAATGTAACGCATCATTTTCAAACGGCTGGCACCATCGATCGAAGCGGCTTCATAGAGCGTCGCGTCAACCGCCGACAAGGCGGCCAGGAAGATAATCGCCGACGAACCGGTCGATTGCCAGATTCCGGATGCGATGAAGATATCGCGAAACCAATTGGGTTGAACAATAAAGTGTATTTTTTCTCTTCCCAGAAGAGTAAGAATACTGTTGATAGGACCATCCAGAGAAACCACATCCAGTGTTATCGAAGCCACGACAACAACAGATAGAAATGACGGTAAATAGCTGATGGTCTGAAATGTTTTTTTGAAAAATTTCTGTCTGATCTCATTTAGTAACAAAGAGAATATGACAGTAACGGGAAAGCTCCATAAAAGATTAAAAAGACCGATCAGAATCGTATTCTTAAATAAGGTATTAAACTCTCCGCTGGAAAACAGATTCCGGAAATTCTCGAAACCGACCCAGGGGCTGTCCCACAGACCAAGGAAAGGACTGAACTTCTTGAATGCGATAAACAGACCGGCCATCGGGACGTATCGAAAGAGGATATAGAAAAATAAACCGGGCAGCAATATTACCAGGAGCTGCCAATCTCTTTTCAGGAAACGCTTTAAAGCGGATTTCTTCTTGACCTTGTCATGCCGCACGCCGGAAACCATGGTACTTTCTTTCTGTGTCATCGTCATTCCCCATACATCATAGTAGCTTTATTTCTTCATGATCAACAGTCCGGTGCCGGCTCGTCTGTAGATCCGGCACCATTATATACTGTTAGATCAAAAACGGTGTTTAGTTATTAAAGAATTCATCCATGCGGCTTTGAGCGGCATTTAAGATCTCTTCGACGGTCTTGTAGCCTTTACTCTCGCTTTGGGCCACGAATGCATCCCAGTCGGCGTCATTCATAACGTAATTGGAAGCGAATGTGAGCAGATCGGCGGCCAGTACGGTGTTGATTTCTGTAAATGTGCTTGCCTCTTCTTCGTTGAGCTTGATAGCAGGCTCAAGAGGATTAAAGAGGTCATTCTCAACAATCAGATCTTGAGCTTTTTGCTCTTCTTCGGTGTAGTTAAAGTATACACTGCGGCTGTCCGAATTGACGTACATGCCTTCTACCCACATACCATAGCGGTCCATCAGGAGGTTGATATCAATCAGAGGTTCATCCTTCAGTTCCGGATAAACAGGTTTTCCATCTTCCCATTCGAATGTTTCACCTTCGATTCCGATTGTGAACAGTTCGCTGCCGGAAGGGCTGGTCATGTAATCGAGCATTTTCAAAGCTGCTTCTTCTTTGGCACCGGCCGCAACCGTCGGTCCCCAGCCGGCAACTTTATCAAGCGTGAGGTGTTTACCGGTCGATCCGATGGGATAACCATAAGTCAGATTCCACTCGGGATCCGTCTCGGCCATTTGAGTGGTAAAGAGCGACAGACGTCCGATCCAGTCATAGAAAATAAAATTCTTGTCGGTGGTGACTTTGGCAGACCAGGAATCCTGTGTATCGGTCAGGAACTCGGGATCAAGAAGTCCTTCGTCATAAAGTTTCTTCATGAAGTCCAGCATTTCCTTGAAGTTCTCGTCTGCACCGCCAAACTTCCAGACACCTTCGCTATCCGCATAATGGAAGGGATAGTAAGATCCGGCGCCAATGCCCCAGTAACCGGCCATCGTACGGAAGATACCTTCGCCGTTCTTGGATCCGAAGGGGTAGGAATCCGGATAGGCTTCCTTAAGCGCTTTCAGATTCTCGTAGAAACTATCTGTATCTGTCCAGGGTTCGATCCCCAAGTCTTCGAATACATCGGAACGATACATAATGCCGTGGTTAACGTCTCTGCTCAGATTGTAAATCGGCCAGAGATAGATATTCCCCGCATCGCTGCTAAAAGAGTATGTAATCCAGTTGTGATCTGGATTGTCGACATAAAGTCTCTTGAAGTTGGGCAACTGGTCATAGTACTCGTTAATCTTGGCAAAAGCTCCCTGCTCGCCGTACTCGTTCAACTCCGCCAAAGACAAAGCGCCGGTGAAAATATCCGGAACGCTACCTGAGCCTATCATAGATTTTACTTTCTCGGGATAGCTTGCCTCAGGGTATGATTCGATAATCAAATTTACACCGGTGCGCTTGCTGATCTCCTGAGGGATTTGCTTATCGGTCAGATTTTCTACCGGGCTGGCAACCACCCAGGTTATGTCAACTGGTGAATCCACGACCGGAAGCTTCAATCCGCCGGTATCGCCATAGTCTTCGCCGGGTTCTTCCGAACTCGTCTCACTACCCTCGGATCCTTCGGTAGTGCTCTCTTCTGTTTTCGTGGTCGTTGTACCTTCCGATGTGCTTTTTCCTTCGGAAGTCGTCGGGGTAGCCGACCCGCCACAGGCGGCCAGGGTAAAGAGCAGGGTTAAGCTTAGCGCCAGGCTAATGAACTGCTTGAATTTCTTACTCATTGTTTCCTCCATTAATTTGGATATCTTCTTGCTGCTAATGCTTGCTTATCGTCTTAACTTATATCTGACTTTCGGATATCGTTAGATTTTCACTCCTTTCTCCTATTTACGCCGTTACCCGTTCCATAAAATTCAATCTCTTATGTAGAAATATTGCCCCGCGGTTCTTCGAATCTCCTCTGCCTGCCCGGGCGACAATGTTTCGTTTTCATTTAAGGTCCAGATTCCCTTCATATGACCGTCATCAACCAAAGCCTGATGAACACCGGGAATCACTCCGGCAAAATTGTGTTTATAATCAAAGACGGCTCCGTTAGCTTCGGTCAGCCAAGCTGCCTTGGTTAATAAATCAAGAGGAATGCCAGTCCGGCCGGATACACGGATATCTTTAAGTTCCTGGAAAATCCTTACGGCTGCCCTCGTCCAGACGGACCACTGACCCAGTAAACCGCCTTTTATCGAAATTGAGTGTTCATTTCCGGAATCATCAAAGAACTTAAAAGGAGTCAGGAGATCAACAATAATGCTGTCATCGTTTCCTGTGTATAAAACAATCTCGTCTCCGCGACCCGACAGAGCTGCCGCCCGCGCAATACTAATTGTTTCATAGCGATTAAACGGGGCTACCTTCACACCGATCAGATTCGGGATCGTAAACATCTCTTTCCAGTATTCGTAACTGAACAAGCGACCTCCGACTGCTATCTGCATGGAAAAACCGATAACCGGCATAATCTCCGACACGATCCTTGTCCTTCTGATCAGTTCGTCTTCGCTGTCTTGCGACCTGCCGCCCGGGCTTAGAAGCACAAGATCAAAAGCATGTTCGCGAGCGATCCGGGCTTCTCTTACGGCCTGCGAGTCATCTCCGCAAACTCCGGATACCTTGGTAATCAGACGGCCGCTTTCGGCTTCGAAAGCCGAGATCTCGTCTGATGCCAGGCGAAGAACCGTTTCGAAGAGATTGATTTCGGGATTACGGATTTCAAATTGTGTTGTATGTACGGCAATAGCGATACCGCCTACGCCGGCCTCAAGATAATAACGGATCAGGCGGCGCTGACCTTCTTCGTCAAACTTGCGCTGTTCGTCAAGACACAACGGGATAGCCGGAATAATCTGTCCGTCGCGAAAATTCACCAGAATCTGTTCGCTACGCTCTTTTGATTGAATATCTGCTGAAGTCATCATACTAAAATTTCCCGCTGTTCATTTCAAAGTGTGTAGGTGCGCCGATATCTCTGCCTCCGGACAATATCCATTCCGCCTGCCACTCAATTAACTGATTTATACCGTAAGCCGGATAACCATACTTTTTCATACAAAGAGAAGCATCGCTCAGAAATGACAACTCCCCTTCCTCTCCGTAACGAACTTCCTTATTCAGCAAGCGTCCCAGCTTCTCAGCCACGACTCTGGTGGAATTAATCTCCGGACCTGAAATATTAAGAATAAATGGTTTGGTAGACGCATCAGCCAGTGACCGTAGCGCAACATCGGCCACATAACCCTGCCAAACGCAGTTGAAGTTGGGAATGGACAAAGTTACGGGCTCGTCATTCATGATCTGTTTGGCTATATCTGCCAATACGCCGTAGCGTAAATCAATAGCGAAGTTCAAGCGGAATAAGGTTACTTTGGTGCCATAATTTAATGCCGCATACTCAAAAATACGCTCGCGGGCCAGACTACTCATGGCATATTCGCCGATCGGCGCTGTCGGTGTTTCTTCGCTGCACCCGCCGGATCTCGCCGTTGTCAGCGGATAAATATTACCGGTTGAGAAAACAACAATTGTGGAACCTTTAAATCGTCTGCTGACCAGAGTCGGCACAGAGGCATTGGATTCCCAGGTGGACGCTTCGGAACCGGTGGTGCCAAACTTTCGTCCCGCCAGATAAATAATATACTTAAAGTCGGGTAAAGCAGCCAGATCGTCGTTGCTCGACAAGTCTGCCGATATTGTTTTAATACCGCTTGCTTCGATTTCGGCACGTTTCGCAGGATTGCTGTATCGGGAAACCGCATAAACATGATGTCTGCTGCCAACCCGCTCAAAAGCTTTTTGAGCCATTGCAGCCAGCGTTGCTCCAACTTTACCGCCGGCACCCAGGATCGCAATATCATCATCCAAGCTCTTCATAAATTCCAATAAAGCTTCACCGGGTTCAGTCAATAATTCGTTTAGCTTTTCCTCTGTCCACTGCATGTCTTTCTCCTTGCGTTATGTCTGTAATTATACCTATGTCTATTTTCTGTGGTTTTTGCCACATGGAATTCTTAAAAGTAACTGTATGGTTACATTTTACCGCGGTGCAGATATTTGTCAACATGTTCAAGGCAAAAATATATAAATCTTTCATTTATGACAGACTGCACGTAACCATGTGTTTACTTTTGGCAAGTATGTCAATATAACACAGGCTCACGGAACGAACACAGAAAAAGCCTCTTACGGTGTTCATTCGAGTAACACTGTAAGAAGCTTCTTTCAACATCAATTATCCGGACCACAAACAAGCAGTGATCGAAAAATCAGAAATCGTTATAACGGCCGCCTTGTTTAACGGCTCGTCTGATCGCCTTATCCGTATCCCGCTCCATGATCGTACGACGCTTGTCGTAGTCGCGTTTACCTTTCGCCAATGCAATTTCAACCTTCACGCGACTGTTCTTGAGATAGATCTTCGTAGGAATCAATGTCAAACCTTCCTGTTTAACCTGTCCGAATAAACGCATAATCTCACGCTTGTGCATCAGAAGTTTTCTATCGCGTAAAGGTTCGCGGTTATAACGGTTTCCTTCTTCATACGGGCTTATATGCATATTTACCAGCCACAGCTCTCCGTTCTTAATCTGAGCATAACTGTCGTTGAGATTAAAATTACCCTGACGCAACGACTTAACTTCGGTGCCGAAAAGTTCGATACCCGCTTCCATTTTTTCAAGCATATGATAATTGTGGTAAGCTTTTCGGTTATCGGCCAGAACTTTAATACCTTTTACTTGTGCCATATTAGCTCCCTTTCCCGACAGGCAGATCGAGCGAAGCGTATGCATCCATACCGCCTGCATCGATAAGCGGTTTGATATGATAACCCATGGCAGCGATCATCGCAGCATTATCCGTACAATAAACAGTCGGCGGTACAAAAAATTCAATTCCTTCTGCCGCTGCGGCTTCGGCCAGTTGGGAACGAAGTCTGCTGTTTGCCGCCACACCGCCGGCCAATGCCAGCTTCCTGCTCCCTGTATTCCGGCAAGCCATGATAGCCCGTTCGCTTAAAACAGAAACAATGGCAGCTTGATAAGATGCACAGAAATCAGCGATCTGTGGTCTTACGGCGGAAGGATCCAGATCCCGCTCGTCTGCATGAAGTTTGTATTTATTAATAAAATTCAATGCCGCTGTTTTCAAACCGCTGAACGAGAAATCAAGACTGCCGTCAGGGAAAGTGGTTTTCGGGAAAATATACTTATCTGGATTGCCAAACCGGGCCACTCGATCTATCAAAGGGCCTCCGGGATAGCCCAAGCCGATAGCACGAGAAATTTTATCAAATGCTTCTCCCGCGGCGTCGTCACGGGTACGTGCCAGTATGGTAAAATCAGCATAATCTTCTACCAGTACGATATGGCTGTGACCGCCGGAAGCAATCAAGCAGACAAACGGCGGCTCGAGCTCGGGAAAGGCGATATAATTAGCCGCGACATGACCGCTGATATGTTGAACCGGAATCAAAGGAATTCCGGCAGCACGTGCCAGACCTTTTGCAAAAGAAACCCCGACCAGAAGTGCACCGATCAAACCGGGCCCTTGAGTAACCGCGATCGCATCGATATCCTCCAGTGTCATGTCTGCCTCGTCCAGCGCATGACGAACAGCCGGCACAATTGCTTCAATATGCTTGCGTGCGGCAATCTCCGGTACGACACCTCCGAAACGGCGGTGCAGTTCAGCCTGCGACCAGATGATATTCGATCGAACCGTCCGTCCGTCCGTGACCACGGAGGCAGCGGTTTCATCACAGGATGTTTCGATTCCTAATACGTTCAAAATTCTTACTTCCTTCTTTTCTGTAGCTCAATAGATTTTACAACTTGCGGACATGAGAGGCAACCTGACGTCAGCGTGTTATGATATCTCATATAATAATAGCATCTAAAAGTCACGACAGTCGCTACAAGAGAATTTATGTAATACCCGAGGTATAGAATGTCCCGTTCAGTTTCAGCTGTTCATCTAAACAGTACACGCAAGCCGCGTTACTTTCTGCGTATCACCGCGTTTATTCTAACCGTTGCCGCGCTTTTATTTATCATACTCGCCGTTATCAGTTTTCAAACCGCCAATCGAATCAGTTCGCGTCCAACCAAAGAACTGGCTAACTTCTCGGCCAATGTCATGCCCGATTACCAGAACATCACATTTCGCTCGCTGGACGAAACTATACAGCTGAAAGGCTGGTTCTTCCCTGCCAAAAACAAAGCCGTCGCGACACTTGTCGTTGTTCACAGCTTCGATCAAAACCGTCTGCCTTTTGATGCAGATACCGCCAGGCTTTACGAGCGGGTCGTTGAAGAAGGTTTTCATATTATTGCTTTTGATTTGAGAAACTCGGGTGAATCAAGCGGCGATCGTCAAACCTTCGGTTACCGTGAATGGGAAGATGTGCTGGCTGCCATGGAATACAGCTATCAGCTTACATCATTGGACAGCTTTATATTATACGGAATCGGTACCGGCGTGACGGCTGCCTTAATAGCCAATGAAAAAATACCGGTATCAGAAGAGCAGCGGGAACACTTAGAGAAAGGAAGTTTGATCGAGCAAAAGCTGGCCGACATAAGCTTTGATCCGGGGGCAATTAAAGGTTTCATCTTCGATACCGCTTTATCTCACGGCGATGACTACATCAGTTACATCGTGGAACGAGAGAATAAAACACTCTCGCCCTTACTAAAAGAAACCGTACCGCTGGCAGTTCGCATGTCCTCGGGACTATCTGACAACTTATTTATTATCGGACAGCTTTCCCGTATGAATACCCCCGTCCTCATGATCACCCAATCAGATATCGATTTCCTGCCTAACGAAGTTATCGAACCGGTCATGATGGAACGCAAACGACTTTATCCGGCCAGAACATGGGAGTTAAATAGTCGCTCAAAAGTCTTTTTGGGAGCATATGAGCTCGATGATTCTGCCTATAGAAGCAGTGTAATCGATTACTTAAAAACTAATTTCAATTAGATACTATGACCCGTACTCCCAAATCCGCCTCCTCTGTCGTCAACCGAGTTCAAATCCTTCGAGGCTTCTTCGAAGCTCGTGAATAAAACGCGTGACAAACGGGCGAAAACAAGCTGGGCGATCCTGTCACCTTTCTTAATCCTATAGCTTCCTTTTTTATTGCCTTTCTCTGAAACACCGAATACCTCTTCTTGGCAACTGCAAGTGCACGAGCTGTTATGTAAAATAATGCGTAACTCGTCTTTATAACCTGCATCGATGGTTCCCGGACTATTGGCCAATCTCAACGGAGTATTCAAGGACAGGCCGCTTCGCGGACGAACCTGAATCTCCATATCCTCCGGTAAGATGAATTTTAAACCGGTAGCTATTGCTTTTGTCTCGCCCGGTGCCAGTATAACATCTTCTGCCGCGACAACATCCATACCGGCATCCCCGGCTCTGGCGTATGCCGGTATGACCGCATCCGGCCTGCATTTCTCTATCCCTACCTTATTCATCATGGCATAAACCCTCATCTTTGTGCGCGCCTGTTGTCCCAACGAGTAAGTACTCCTTAATACTTAGCTGATCAGGACTGATTTCGATCTCATCTTCTTTTGATTTAACATTTTCGTTTTCGACAAGTGGTATTCCATGAGGCAGTAATCCTGCCTCCATAAGCTGATCTCGTGCCCTGTACTCTTCGAGCAGCGCCTGTGTCTCCTTTATGGTTACATTGGCCTGTGCCAGCGCAGCTTCGAGACGTTCGATTTTCCGCCGCTCCTGAAGTGATATTTCACTCTTCTCATCCGTTTTACGATCCGAACGTTCCATACGATCTACGGCATTGATTAATGCCAGTACGGCTGCCTTGTCGGTGGGAAGTGCCGGATTTTCATGCTTAACGGTACGAATGAGCAGGTCAGCCCGGCTCGCGACATGCCTGATATATTCTTCGCTCTCATGAGACTGGAGGACGGATCGTATCCCTCCAACAAATACGGAAACTCGTTTCATATGAACTATCATCTGTCCGGGAACCGCCCGGACTTCCTTTCATGCAATAAATTCTTAACCATAACATGATATCAAATTAGATGCTTTCAGGTATTGAATGCTCGCCATTTGTCCATTTGCTGTAATCTTAAGAGCTGCAAAATCGAAAACCTGCCTCTTTCAAATGAAAGAGGCAGGTTTATCAAGTCATATAAAAGTACCTGATCAGCCGACGACTACCTCGGCGAATCTCTCTTTCAGCTGACGAAGCTGTTCGGTAAGCGCCGCCGGCAGACGATCAAACTTGGCATAATGATCTTCGATACCCCTGATCTCGTCTTCCCAGTGATGAGGGTCAATCTCAAGCAGTTTTCTCAAATCCTCGATCGTAAAATCATCTAGCCCGTCAAGAACGATATCTTCGGCTACAGGTACATAACCGATCGGTGTTTTAACCGCGTCGACTTCGCCCTTACAACGTTTGAGAATCCATTCCAGAACACGGAAATTGTCGCCGAAACCGGGCCAGGCGAAACTTCCGTCGTCATTCAGACGGAACCAGTTGACGTTGAAAATCAACGGTTGATGTTCAATTGCTTTACCCATATCGAGCCAATGCCGGAAGTAGTCACCCATGTTATAACCGCAGAACGGCAGCATTGCCATCGGATCGCGACGTACGACACCTACTGCACCGGCAGCCGCGGCAGTGGTTTCTGATGCCATCGTCGAACCAACAAAGACACCATGTTCCCAGTCAAATGACTGGTATACCAGCGGTGCGGTTTTGGCGCGACGGCCGCCAAAGAGCATGGCGCTAATCGGCACACCTTCGGGTTTTTCCCATTCGGGGGAAATCGCCGGACACTGACTGGCAGGAGCCGTGAATCGGGAGTTGGGATGAGCGGCTTTAACACCGGCATCGGGCGTCCACGGATTGCCCAGCCAATCGGTGGCTTTCGCCGGAGCAGGAACTCCCATACCCTCCCACCAGGGCTCGTTGTCTTCGGTCACGGCTACGTTGGTGAAAATCGTATTGCGTTTCGTCGTCAACAAGGCATTCGGGTTCGACTTCATGCTGGTTCCGGGTGCTACACCGAAGAAACCGGCTTCGGGGTTAATCGCATAGAGTCTGCCGTCCGGACCGGGTTTCATCCAGGCAATATCGTCGCCTACCGTATAAACTTTATAACCACTGGCATAAGCAGGAGGAATCAGCATGGCGAGATTCGTTTTTCCGCAAGCGCTCGGGAAAGCACCTGTAATGTAATGCGTTTCACCTGTTTCGACATTCTCGATACCCAGAATCAACATATGCTCGGCCATCCAGCCTTCTTTTCGAGCCAGATTGGATGCTATTCTCAAGGCAAAACACTTTTTACCCAGCAAAACGTTTCCGCCATAACCGGAGTTTATGGACCAGATCGTGTTATCCTCGGGGAAATGTACAATATAGCGATTTTCCGGATCAATATCTGCACGTGCATGCAGTCCGCGGACCCAGTCATTGGATTCATCGCCCAACTGTTTCCAGGCAATATCGCCGATACGAGTCATGATACGCATATTTAGAACAACATAAATGCTATCGGTTAGCTCGACACCGACCTTGGACATGGGGGAGCCTGCGGGACCCATGATATACGGAATAACGTACATAGTACGCCCCTTCATCGAACCGTCGTATAAAGGAGTCAGCTTGTCATACATCGCTTTAGGATCTGCCCAGTTATTGGTCGGACCCGCATCTTCTTTATTCGTGGTGCAGATAAACGTTCTGTCTTCGACACGGGCTACGTCATTTTGTGCCGTACGATGATAGAGGCAACCCGGCCATTTCTCTTCGTTTAGTCGCGTCATTTCTCCGGCTTCGATGATCTCGGCTTCCAGTGCGGCTTTCTCTTCTTCACTACCATTGACCCAGTATATTGTCTCTGGTTTGGTGAGAGCAGCCATGTCTTCAACCCATTGCAATACTGTTGCGTTCTTAGTTGCCATCAATTAGTCCATCCTTTCAAATAACGCCCGAAGGCAGAATCATTATGGGGAAATTCACACATTAAAGAACTCCTTAAGAGACATAATAACACATAATGATGTTTATAGATGAGAAAATATCAAACAACCTGTCAATTTTCAAAATATATTTTTATGCATTTTTATCAAGCGTAAAACAAAAGTGTCAACTCTCCCGGAGTTAATTTCTCGGCCCGGATCATGGGTGAATGACCCATCTCGACTAATTTGGACAGGATACGCTCGCGCCGGGGAAGATCGAAATTGCCACGATTCAGATTGTTAGAAATCGTTTTACGTCTGGCTGACATGAGCATGTTGACAAAATCCGTGAAAGCTGCGCCGTCTCCGGAAAACAGGGGATTCTTCCCTTCATATTCACGCCTGCTGAGTCGCACAAAAACAGAGTTCACCCTGGGTTTTGGATAGAATACTTCGGCAGGCAAGTCACGAACCTTTTCTATCTTCCCGTACAAATGGCAAAGTATAGCCAGAGCTCCATAGGTTTTACCATCTTGCGGAAGCGCCTTGATCCGTTCCCATACCTCGGCTTGCACCATAAAAGTCATGTTTTTTGCATCCGGAATCGTGATAAGCGATTTTTGCATCAGAGCGGTCGTAATATAGTAGGGCAAGTTACCTACCATATGCAGAGGCCCGACAGCCTCACCGGCCATTTCCTGCTGCGTCGCCAGAAAGGCAGCATCCGCGGCGAAATCGGCGATCTGGGCATCTTCCAGTTTCGTTGACAGTTGCGGATATTGGGCGGTCAGATCGCGTAAACGTCCAGCGAGTGTTTTGTCGATTTCATAGGATAGCAAACGCCCTTCCGGAATTAAATTCAGCAGCGCTTCTGTCAAAGTACCGAAACCGCTTCCTATTTCAAGCACTCTCCCGTTTGCTTCCACGGCACAGGCATCGGCCAGATCGTCGAGCAGGCCTTTGTCATAGATGAAATTTTGTCCCAAAGCATATTTCGGATCAATTCCATAGGCTTCCAAACGACTTAAAAAATCACGATACTCACTCATC
Source organism: Fastidiosipilaceae bacterium (assembly GCA_050309435.1). Classification (GTDB taxonomy): domain Bacteria; phylum Bacillota; class Clostridia; order Saccharofermentanales; family Fastidiosipilaceae; genus CAYXVJ01. The sequence goes on along the minus strand of JBNRMJ010000020.1, from coordinate 52,122 downwards.
TTACTGCTCTCTTAATCATCATTTCTCCACAGTTGCATCTGGTCGAAAATCAATTCGCCTTCACGCCTGTTATCCTTCAGTTCGAAGTAAAATCCATCGTCATTAAAGCTTTCGTCGATCGGGAAAGTCAGAATCTGCCAGGCCAGACGTTGCTCCACCTTCACCCATTCGCCTTGTCCGCAGAACCGAAGCTCTTTGCTTCGCGAATCAGGATTAAAGACTCTTAAAGTCAATCGTCTATAAGGTCTAAAGCTAAAACGCGGACGCAGCGACGGATAGCGTTGATCTTGTATCAATATCTTGAAAACCGGACTATCGGCCTGATAACGAATCGAGGTGGCCGCTTCGCCTTCCAGATGATTGGCAGTTTCCAAACGATAACTCACTCTGGCATTTTTAGTACTCCTGTAGCGGGACAACATCGAGGCATGCTCGGGTAAAGGTTCGGGTCGATCCGCAGGTGTATAGGCCCAAATCGTTAGACTGTCAAGAGACAAGATACTCATATCCGGCAGAACTTTCGGACCGTCTGGTAGCGTGGTAAACGGCAAGACAGCCATATTATCATCGGTAATGAGATTTGCATCCTGGTTCAATTCATTCATCGCATACTGAGCGTATACCGGCTTTTTGATATCCGGATGCCAGAGCATGACTTGAACACCATACAAGAGGCGTGCCTGAGCCGTATGGAAAAGCTGATCTTCACCCGCGATGCTAAAGCCTCTCAAGGTGTTCTCTTGTCCCCTTAAACGAAGATTGCTGAAGCAGTAATCGAAAGATAACATAAGCTTGTCGCCAACTGTCTTAATCTGCTTGATTTCAGGTGACGTAGGCGGTGCTTTCTGCTGGTATACCATACCAAGAGCAGCGGCTGCCATTCGCTCTCCGATCGGTCGTTTCACCTGAGGATGCAAAGGATGTTTCCAGTCTTCGGGAAGCTTGTCATAAACCAGAGGAAGATCGTGAGTTGCAATCAGAGCAGCGGGAACGCCCAGTTTCGTTCGAACTTCGCTTAGCATTAAGTTAAAGCGAACCAGAGCATCTGCTTTCAAAGACGCATAATGGTAAGGTGCCAATTGTGTATAGATAAAAGCCGGCTCCTCGCCTTTGGGATTAACGAAAATTTTCTTCCAGCTCGAGATCAATAATGGTAAAGCTTCCTTGTAATATGAAGGAAACGCGATATCGCTTTCTCCCTGATACCACAAATAACCGCGACAGGTAAGACCTTTTAGAGGCGCAATTTTATGATTAAAGAATACTGTCGGTTGAAAGCGGGCATCCTCGCCGCCGGTTACCCAACTGTTCTCGTCTCTGTCAAGGCCGATTCGCCGTAAATGATCGCGGCATATTTCTGATGATTCCAAACTCTCTTTATCGATCCAGCTGTGAATGAGACCGGCATTAACTTCCGTACTGACGATACCGACGGGAACTCGAAGACGGCGATTCAGATCATGCGCAAACCAGGCTGCCACAGCACTGACCTGACGTAAATCGATAATCCGCCCCGCACGGGTCCATCTTGCTCCGGAAGCATGCTCTCTGGGAGTAAACGAAAACTCTTCGTCTTCAGCTTTTCCCTCTTCGTTTTGCATGAAGAAGCGCACGAAATCATTTTGATCCAGAAGATGTCTGTAATTACCCTCGTCGGCCGCGGACAGAGGCAGAACCATGTTATCCTGACCTCCGCTGACCCAAACTTCACCGACCAGAATATCATCGATCACAATGAGATCAGGCAGAGGCCGCGGTTTGCCGGGAGCCCTTATGTATGCTTTCTCTTCCCGGTCATCAGGCTTAATCGCTTGTATGGTTAAAGATAACGGACTAAAGGACATCTCGAGCGCAGGCAGTCGAAAGCGAAAACGACCGTTCTCGTCGACAATGGTGGAATCTTTATGTATCACACCGTATTGACGGGTGTGAAACACTTTGGCCTCGCCGTCGGGCGGCCTTCTCTGCAATTCCAGATCCAGAGTCGTACCGGCTATCGACTTACCTTCCAGAAGAAAAGGAACCTTCTGCTGAAGGACCATACCCGTTTGAACATATGACGGTAGGATTATCTGCTCTCTAGACATATTTGCTTCCTTATCTAATTTCGAATAATTTTTCCTCTTGATCGTATCCATAAAGCTTTATTCGGATCATGCGGGCATTATCCGCTGTTTCCCTGTTCAGACCGAGATGAAGTACCATAGCATCCAATAGCAGGTCCGCACGCAGGTTATCTGTCGAGCCTGCCTTCACCAGGACCTCCAATGTATCTTCATCGACAGGCACTGAGCGCAGAATCCGCGGTCTGATGTCAAGAGGCTTTAGTTTTCCTTTCGTAAACTTCGGTACAACCAGCTCCTCCCGAGCCATTAGTTTCCCGCCAAAACTGCCGGCTTGCGGGAACACAAAGCGATACCCCGCTGCCCTTACCTGAGCCATGACACTAGACGCTTTTCCTTCGATCAGGCGAGCTTCGTTCGCACGAAAACCCGAAGGCAAGACTTCGTTTAGCTTCCTTAGAAACTCCTCCGGCTGCCTGATTTCCGTCATGCCGATGTCGACACAATCGTTTGCTGCTTCGAGTCCCACGCTCAAAGGCAGAGCAAAGACCAGTAAAGGTCTGGGATTAAAACCTTCGGAGTATTGCATCGGGATATCCGCCCGACGCAGGCTTCGCTCGAAACTGCGCATCACATCCAAATGAGCAAGCATGGCTGCCTGCCCGTTCCTTGAGAAGAGTAAACGCATGGTAAAACGTTCTTCAATCGTAGCATGATTCGTGTGACGATCGGGACTCTCATTGGTTAAGTTATCGTTACGTGACAGGCGCTTGGGGATGAATGCACTTCTCTTTACAGATAAAGAGTTCTTGCTTGTCGGGCAGATTCCGCTCCGATAATGCTGGGCGCCGCACGCCTGACAGTCCAAACGACATTCCAAAGTCAACTCTGCTCTTTTCGCTTTCTCCCACTCCCTCATCAAGAAGCGTTCGCTGACACCGCAATCGATATGAGACCAGGGCAAGAGTTCATCGGCCCGACGCTCGCGCAGTGCGTAAAAGGCGGGATCGATATTTGTTTTCTCGGCAGCTGCCTGCCAGTTCTCGTCATTGAAATGCTCGTCCCAGGAATCAAAAGTCTGACCTTTTTTCCATACTTCATGGATCATGGGAGCCAGTCGTCGATCGCCTCTCGATAAAACGGCTTCCCATAGCGAGCTTTTAGCTTCGTGGTAATTATAACGGACCTGATCCGGCATATGCTCTTTTAACAGATCCCGGCGTCGAAGAAGCTCTTCCGTGGCAACTTGACCGACCCACTGAAATGGAGTCATCGGTTTCGGGATGAAAAGCGAGGTGCTGACGGTGAGGTCGAGGCGACGCTTGCGCTTGCCGGCATGCACCTTGGCGTAAAGATCCAGTATTTTTCGGGCCAGATCCGAGATACCGAGCACATCTTCATCGGTTTCGCCGGGCAGACCCAGCATAAAGTACAGTTTGACCCGATCATAACCGCCTTCGAAAGCCAGGCGCATGGAAGTCATAAGTTCCTCTTCGGTAACCCCTTTATTGATAACATCGCGCATACGCTGTGTACCGGCCTCGGGTGCGAAGGTCAGACCGCTCTTTCTTGTATTGCTGACTTTATCCAGTAAATCCATCGAGAAGTTATCCACTCGCAGAGATGGTAAAGACAAACTGATTCGTTTCTCGGTAAAGGAATCAAGCAGAGCATCCGTTAACTCGGGTAAACAGCTGTAATCGGATGTGGACAAGGAAAGCGTGCCCAGTTCGTCGTACCCTGTCGCAGCCGCGATGGCACAGGCCTGATCCGTCAGCAGTTCCGGCGACTTCTCGCGCATTGGCCGATAAGCGATACCCGCCTGGCAGAAACGGCATCCACGCGGGCAGCCGCGAAAAATTTCCAGAAACATTCGGTCATGGACAATATCCGTATTCGGGACAATGGGTTGTATCGGGTAATATACCCGGTCCAAATCCGTTACAACGGCCTTTTTTATTCGAGACGGTACTTTATCGTTGACCGCTGCGATCGTTTCGATGGTGCCGTCTGCTCTATAACTGACCTCGTATAAAGACGGCACATATATACCCGGCATGGAAGCAAGTCTCAAAAAAAGTTCATCCTTGGAGAGACTTTCGTCATCTTTATACTTTTTGATTTCATCCATTACCGGTAATAACGTTTCCTCGGCATCGCCGATCAAGATAAAATCAAAAAAGTCCGCCATCGGTTCCGGATTATATATCACGGGTCCGCCTGCACAGATTAGCGGGTCTTTCCTGCTTCTGTCCTTTGCATAAAGAGGTATGCCGGCCAGATCAAGCATGTTCAGGACATTGGTCACAGACAATTCGTACTGAAGGGTAAATCCAATGACATCCAGTTCGGATAAGGGGGTACGGGACTCCAGCGTAAAGAGCGGAATATTGCCGTTCCTAAGTTTTTCTTCCATATCGGGCCAGGGAGCAAAGACTCGTTCGCACCAGATATCTTCATCCTCGTTTAAGAGGCCGTATATAATCTGGAGTGCAGCATTGGACATGGCAATTTCATAAGTGTCGGGAAAAGCAAACGCGAAACGCAAGAGTTTCTTGTCATTTTCCGGAATCTCTTTCAGGATTTGATTTCGTTCGCCGCCGACATAGCGGGCAGGCTTCTCCACCGTTCTCAGGAGACTTAGGGGCAAGTTAATTTTCTGCATCTCGTATTCCTTTAAAGAAGGCGATTCTTACGAATCGCCTCCAAACCTATCTTCGATCTATTATTCGCTTATGAAGGCAAGATCAGGCTATTGATTGTTCTTGTTCAAGCGTGTTTCAAGTTCGGCCTTCAGTTCTTCGAAACCGGGTTTACCCAGTAAGGCAAACATGTTCTTTTTATAGGCCTCTACACCGGGCTGGTCGAAGGGATTGACTGAATTGAGATGACCGGATAAACCACAAGCATACTCAAAGAAGTAAATCAGGTAACCCAAATGCCAGGCGTCGAACTGATCTACCGTAATAGCGATATTGGGAACCCCGCCGTCGACATGAGCAATTGTCGTACCATCGATAGCACGGTTATTGACATCAGCCAGGTCGAGATCCGAGAGGAAATTCAGTCCATCCATATTTTCCGGATCATGCGGCACGACCAAAGCGCGACGAGGCGAGGCGGCCCGGATGACCGTTTCAAACAAGTTGCGGGTACCGTCTTGTATAAACTGTCCCATGGAGTGCAGATCGGCTGTCAGATCAACGGCAGCCGGAAATAAACCTCGACCGTCTTTACCTTCGCTCTCGCCGTAAAGCTGCTTCCACCATTCGGAGAAAAAGTGCATTTGAGGTTCATAACTGACCATGATCTCTATGGCATAACCTCTGCGTAAAAGACTGTTTCTCGCCGCCGCATACTGCCAGGCGGGATTCCGGTCAAGATTCGCCACGGCCATATCCGTCATAGCAGACTTCGCACCGTCCATCAGTTGATCGATGTCGGTTCCGGTCACGGCGATGGGGAGTAAACCGACAGCAGTCAAGACCGAGAAACGACCTCCGACATCATCGGGCACGATAAAGCTTTCGTAACCTTCGCGATCGGCCAGGGTCTTAAGCGCACCTCTCTCTTTATCGGTAGTGACATAAATTCTCCTGCGGGCTTCTTCTCGGCCGTAGCGTTCTTCGATATATTTCTTAAACATACGGAATGCCACAGCCGGTTCCGTAGTTGTACCGGATTTTGAGATAACGTTAACGACAACATCTTTACCTGCCAGGAAATCAAACAAATCCGCATGATAAGAACCGCTAAGATTGTATCCGGCGAAAACTACTGCCGGTCCCTTGCGCTCGTCCTTTCTCATGCCCAGGCTGAAATTATTCGCCAGCGCTTCGATAACGGCTCTGGCACCCAGATACGATCCTCCGATACCAACAACAACCATAACATCGGCAGTTTCGCGGATACGGGCAGCAGCGTCTTTAATTCGACTGTATTCATCGCGATCGTAATTCTCCGGAAGCTTTACCCAACCTAGGTAATCGCTGCCGGGACCTTCTTGTTTCTGCAGCATGCGATCTGCTTGTTCCAATTGAGGGATGAAGTTTGTCCGCTCGTGTTCGCGGAGAAACGGGGCGGTATTATCCAGACTTAATTTCAACATCATTTAATTCCTTTCTGAAGGCAACTGTCATTATTAATTTTACTCCAGTTGGGCAAAATTATCATCTAGTCAAAACTAAAGCGTTTATGTATTCGCTCCCAGTCCTGCTCGCTATGATGCGGCAGATCCATGAAATCACGGTATAAAGCCTTCCTGCCGACTTCGCTCTCGTGTTCGCTTTGCTTAGTAAAGAAATCACTTAACATGACCGTCAGTTCATCCTTCGAAATCCGGCGACCAAAAGCACCCAGAGCGCGGAAATGCGATGCCAAATGATGGAATGCCGAAAAAGCATCTTCATTCGATCCCATTAGACTTTCTATGCTACGGACATACTCTCCCGAGTTATAAAGCCGATCAACCAGCCACTCGATATCTTTTAAGACATACAAATCGGCATATGACAGTACTCGCGTGCTGATGACTTCGTAAGGAGCTTCGCTGTTATAGAGGGCTTCTCCCCGATCGGCATCGCGACGAAGTTTGGTGCCTTTCAGAAGTTTTAGAAAGCCAAGTTGCAGAGCATGCGGTCGCAGTGCCATGACATCGTTGAAAGATTTACGGAATGTTTCCAGGTCTTCTCCGGGCAAGCCGGCGATCAAATCCAGATGAATATGCATGTTCTCCCGTTCGCGGAGGCGTCTCACTTTCAAAGACAAATCCTCCATCGACTGTTTTCTGTCGATATTAGACAACACGGTATCGTCTGTGGATTGAACGCCGATCTCCAGCTGGAACAGTCCCGCCGGTGCCGAACGCAGCAAGTCGATCAAATCATCGTCTAGAAGATCTGCCGCTATTTCGAAATGGAAGTTGGTTAGAACACTTTCGCGCTCTCCGGTGATTCGCCTGACCGTGGGCTGATTGCTGACCATCGTCAGGTCCAGACCTTGCTTGCGGGCTTCTTCCTCCTGCGCGAGTTTTTCTTCTGCATGCCGGATAAGAAAAGACCAGATTTCATGAGCTCTTTTTCGATTATAGTTAAAAGTGCGATCAACGAATTTTACCTGCCTCACGGGATTCTCGAGGAAATAGCTTAGTTCTTTAAAGACTTGTTCCAGTGGTTTGGCACGAACACCGGCTTCTGCCGACGAGAGGCAGTATGCACATTTGAATGGACAACCGCGACTGCTTTCATAATATACAATGCGATTCTCCGTATCAGGAAAGCCCTCTCCGTACGAGAAAGGCAAAGTACTCATATCCACTGCTGTAGCATGAGGGCCGTAGAGGTAACCTCCGGCCGGATGGCGACAGATTACATTCGGCAGTTCATGGATTACCGTGGGGAGAATATCGGCCGGCTTCATGATCCTCTGCTGCTGCCAGAGTCTGGAGTAACGAACGGTTAAGAGTTTATCGATGGTTTTTTCGCCTTCCCCGGCAATGATGAAATGTACTTGAGGTACCAGTCTAAGCTGTTCTTCGGGATCATAAGAAACTTCGGGACCGCCCAGGCCGATTAAAGCCGAGGGCAGTGCTTTTCCCAGAACCTGAGTCAATTCCCGGATCTCCCGGATGTTCCAAATGTATACGGAGAACAGATATATATCCGCTTGCAGGGAAAAAAGATCCCGGACAATTTCATCATTTCGTTCGTTTATTGTGTACTCCCGGATCACAATATCGATCTCGGATGCCTGCTCCGGATGCCTGGACGCCAATTCGCGACGAATCGTTTGACGGGCGACCGCAGCCAGTTGGCGTATGGCCAGATTGCTATGAATAAAGCTGGCGTTAACAGCTGTAAATACTATTCGCATTTATTCTTCCTCTCAGGTTTACGTATGCTTACATTCTACCATATGGCTTACTTTGTCCGATGTGTAGGAATGTATATCCTGTGATTTCGAAGATAGCTAAGCCTCTGTTATAATCATTACCTGGATAACGGAGGTCAGGTTATGAGTATTCTTTCGATAGAAGCAGTCGATAAGTCCTGGTTCGGGCGTAAGCTCCTGGACCAGATATCGCTACGTTTGGATAAAGGCGACAAAATGGCCTTAATCGGCGAGAACGGAGCCGGTAAAACGACGCTTTTTAAACTGATAACCGGACAGGAGACAATCGACGCCGGGCGAATTGTCACGGCTTCGGGCACCGTGATCGGCTATCTTGGTCAAACGCTGGATCCGGTCAGCAACGATCAGGAACGTGCCTTGGATCATCCGAGACTTAAAGCAGCAGAAGACTTGATGAGATCTCTCGAACATAAGATCAGCATCGCATCGAACGAGTGCGAAAGAGATTTCGTATTAAGAGAATATGCCAAAGCGACCGCTGTTTTCGAGAGCCTGGGAGGATATGATTACGAACATCGCCTGGCTCAAATTCTCTCTGCTCTCGGATTTAAAGGTGATAGTCTGGAACAGCCTTTATCCTCTCTTTCGGGCGGCGAGAGAATGCGTGTTCAGATGGCTAGACTGCTTATCAGCGAACCGGATCTCCTGATGCTGGACGAACCCACAAACCATCTGGATGTATCCGGTATAGAGTGGCTCGAAGACTACGTCAAACGCTTCGGCGGTACCGTAATATTCATCTCTCACGATCGCAGCTTTATCGATCACTGTGCGACATCGGTTGCGGAACTGTCCAACGGAAAAATATATCTTTATACGGGCAATTACAGTCAGTATCTTCAGGAGAAAGCCATTCAGCAGGACTATGCGAGGCAGGAGGTTAACCGCTTAAGCGAAGCCGTTAAACGAGAAAGCGAAGTTGTTCAAACCATGCTCTCACACCGGGCTTTTGGTTCATACCATTCCCGCGAAAAGAAAGTTGCCAAACTCAGCGCTCAACTGGAGAGTGCCAAAGAGAGGCTTGCCGCAGGTCCGGGTCGCATGAACTTCCATTTTATTCCCAAGGAACGGGACGGAGATCCTGATAAAACTATTCTGACGGCTGTCGGCCTTCAAAAATCATATGGGGACAGAACGCTTTTCTCCGATGTGGAATTCAGCTTAGGTGCCCGAGAACATCTTGTGATGGTCGGACCTAACGGTTGCGGTAAGACAACCTTGCTGCGTTTACTGCGAGGCGAAGACGAGGACTTCGCAGGAGTCGTGAGACTCGCCGGCGGAATCAGTTATGCCGCTATGGGTCAATATGTTCCCTTCGAGGACGAGACTATTACGGTTATAGAAGAACTGGCCAAACGCAGCGATCTTCCGGAAGGTGTGCTTCGTACACGTTTGGCTCGTTTCGGATTTACGGATGTAACGGTATTCAAGCAGATTTCCGTTCTCTCCGGAGGCGAACGATCAAGATTGTATTTATGCTGTTTACTGGAAGAAGAGCCGGATCTGCTCTATCTCGATGAGCCTACCAACCATCTGGATATCCATTCCAGAGATATTCTCGAGCAAGCTCTGGTTGATTTTACCGGAGCGATACTGGCAGTTTCGCATGACCGTTTCTTCATCGATAAGCTGGCTCATAAAGTCCTTGGTTTCATCGGTACGGAAGTTAAAGAGTTCTATAATTACGACAGTTACCGCAAAATGGCTCGTGATGCCGAAGTACGGGAGCAACAGCGTCTGACCGAAGAACGTCAGGAAGAAAGACGATTAAAGTCTGAAGCATCCTCGCCACGCTCCAGACGAAGCGGTATCAATCCGGCGGAACTGCGACGCCAAAACGCAAGACGACAAGAAGAACTGGCCGACCTGGATCGGCGCATCAAGGCGCTGGAAGCAGAAAAAGATGAAATCGAGGCGAGTCTGTCAGAAGAAACAGGCGCAGATGTTTATCTGCGCCTGGCTGAAATCATGGAACAATTGGAAAGAGATCAGGACCGCTATCTTGAAGTCGCCATCGAAATCGAAGAAGCGTCCGCTCAGTGAACTTAGTCTTTCGGCTTGCTTGCCGGTTTGGGAATAGAGAGCTTATGCCTCTGCGTTTGTTGCGGGTGCATATTTTCGCTACTGGTAAAATCACTTTTGGATACAGCTGTTTCTCCTGACTTAGTCGAAGCGACTCTGGTCTTTCTACGAATCTTTCTGCTTTTTCCCGTATGTCTATCCTCTTCGGCTTTTGTATAAAGTTTCGCTAAAGTAGCCGCCACGTCACGAATATCGTACCCGCTTCGCTTGATCGCTTCGCTTGTCTCCTGACGCGGCCAAAGTGACATCTCTATAGCTCGGGTCGCCCACAGGCGCGCAGGTTCGCTCAGATTCAAGAATTCCACACACGGCGTGATTTTGATATCCTCAGTTACGACATCCGATACGAGGCACGGCAGGCCGGTAGACTGAGCTTCCACTAAAGTAACGGGCAAGCCTTCATAAAGAGACGGCATTAAGAAAAGATTCATGGCCGACATTAATGCAGGAATATCGCTGCGCACGCCAAGAAAGCGAACGTTACTATCAAGCTGATTATGTTTAGTCCATTGCTCCATGGCAGGCCGGAGCGTTCCGTCTCCGGCGAGCAGGAGGATGGCATCCGGTACTTCGGCCACGATTTCCTTAAATACTTGAAGTATAAAAGCGTGATTTTTCACCTCGTTAAAACGGCCGACATGACCGAAAACAAGCCGATCGGCTTCAATACCCAGCTCTTCTCTTATTTTCAGAGATGCTTGCGGATCATACCGAAATACCGTGGCGTCTATACCATTCGGAATAATATGGAACGCTCTGTCACCGAACATCCAGTGACCGGCATCCTCCGCACAGGCCAGATGCCAGTTACTGATCCGGTAAAGCGGATAACGAAAGAGATAATGTTGTTTGACATTACGCGACGAAGTATTATGCGAATGAGCGATCAGGCAGTCCGCTCCCCCGCGCCTGGCAGCCCACAGCTCCAGAAACATGCTCGCATTGGAAAAATGCCGGTGAACGATATGATAATCGTTCTCCCTGACGATAGCCGTGATTTGAGCCATGGATTGTCTTAAGTCTTTTCCTTTACCTGTTGCATGGTGAATTCGACCGCCTAGCGCCAGGATCTCTTCATCGAAATCCGCCGGTCCCGGCTGAAACTGTAAAAAATCAAATTGAATCTTACTGCGATCCATCTGCCGGTAAACATTCATGATGAAGGTTTCCTGTCCGGCACGGTCCATCTTATCCACTACATGCAACACACGAATCATCGTCAAACCTCATATTCACTCAAATTATCAAATAATCCATCTTCGTTAATCGTAGCAAAATAGTCTTCCGGAGTCTCCGCTCTTCTGATGCGTTTGATTGATCCGTCCGCGCAGTACAGTAACTCCTGCGATCTAAGCTTGCCGTTATAATTATAGCCCATTGCGTAACCGTGCGCTCCCGTGTCATGGATATACACTAGATCGCCAATGGAAATTTCAGGCAATTTCCGATCCACGGCAAATTTGTCATTATTTTCGCAAAGGCCGCCCGTCACATCATATAGATGATCATCAGGCAGCGTCTCTTTCCCAACTACTGTTACATGGTGATACGCGCCATACATGGCAGGCCGCATCAAATCGGCAGCCGATGCATCCAGACCTGCGTATGTCTTGTAAATATCTTTGATATGCAGGACGCGGGCGACCAGAGCACCATAGGGGCCGGTAACAAAACGGCCCAGCTCGGTATAAATAGCGACATCGTCCATACCGGCCGGCAGAAAAACATCATCGTAAGCAAGCTTGACCAGACGACCGATTTCGATAATATCGGCTGATCTGTCTTCCGGCCTGTAAGGTATGCCTACACCGCCCGATAAGTTAATAAAAGATATATGAGCACCTGTTTCGGCGCTTAGATCACGGGCAAGCTCGAAGAGCAGGCGTGCTAGCTTGGGATAATATTCATTGGCGACCGAGTTGCTGACAAGGAAAGCGTGAATGCCAAAGTGTTTAACCCCCAAAGCTTGTAAATCCAGAAATGCTTGTTTTAACTGCTCCCGTGTCATGCCGTACTTCGCATTTCCCGGATTATCCATGATACCGTTGGCCACCTGGAAAATTCCACCGGGATTAAAGCGGCAACTAATTGTTTCCGGTAACTGCCCGATCTCATTTCTTAAAAACTCAATATGACTGTAATCATCCAGGTTGATCACAGCCCCGAGTTTATGCGCCAGCCGATAGTCTTTGGCAGGTGTCACGTTTGAGGAGAACATGATCTCGTCGGCTATAAAACCCAGTCTGTCACTCATAATCAACTCGGTAAATGAAGAACAGTCGACTCCGCAACCTTCTTCTTTCAAAATTGAGATAAGGGTCGGGTTTGGTGTCGCTTTTACGGCAAAATATTCGCGAAAGCCGGAATTCCAGCTAAAAGCTTTTTTTAACAGACGAACGTTTTCCCTTATGCCTTTCTCGTCATAAATATGAAAAGGTGTACCGAATTCGGCGGCTGCACGTTCCAATGCTTTGGCATCCATAAATGTCTTCTTCTCTGTCATCTTATATCCATCCGATCTATTTACTTGTCCCGGCAGGCCTTTACTTCAAATAACCGGGCGGGGCCAGTTCATCTGCCAGTTTGAGTGCTTCGCCAATAACCTGATCCATGTTGTAGTACTTGTATTGCGCCAGGCGCCCGCCGAAGTGTACGTTCGTTTCTGTATCTGCCCGATCTTTATATCGATTGTACAGTCTTTGATTCGTTTCATCATTAACGGGATAGTAAGCGTCTTCGCCGCTTCGCCACTCGCTCGGGTACTCACGCGAGATAACGGTTACACCGCTTGCCCGGCTATCTGCGAAATGTTTATGTTCGATTACACGGGTAAATGCTTCGTTTCCGGAGGTGTAATTCATAACAGCCACGCCCTGGTAATTATCCATGGACAAAACCTCTGTTTCGAAGCGAAGACTGCGATAAGCAAGTGCTCCGTAACAGTAATCATAATATGCATCGATGGCTCCCGTGAAAATCACCTGATCGGCCAAAGACGATAATGCTTCCCTGTTTTCGAGATAATCGCAATTCAGTTTTAAGTCGATACCTTCCAGCATCTTCTCGATCAGGCTCGTATAGCCTTCTATCGGAATGCCCTGATAAGGATCATCGAAGTAATTGTTATCATAGGTGAAGCGAAGAGGCAATCGTCTGATAATAAATGCGGGTAGCTCCTTGCAGGCTCGTCCCCACTGCTTCTCGGTATATTCCTTGATTAACCGGTTGTAAATATCCGTTCCCACCAGCATCAGAGCCTGTTCTTCCAGATTAGCAGCTTCCCGATTCAGTTTAAGTCGTTGACTCTCCAGTTTTTCTTTGGCTTCTTGCGGAGTCTTCACTCCCCACATCTGATGAAAAGTATTCATATTGAAAGGCAGGTTATAAAGCTTACCGTTATAATTGGCCAAAGGAGAGTTTGTAAAACGATTGAAGCGAGCGAATCGATTTACGAAACTCCAGACCTTTTCATTCGCCGTATGAAAAATATGAGGCCCGTATACATGGATATGTATACCTTCCTGTTCTTTCGTATAGATGTGACCTGCAACATGCTCCTTTTTCTCGACAACAAGAACTTTATAGCCCCGATCGTGTGCCGTTCGGGCAAAAGCAGCTGCAAAAGGGCCGGATCCCGCAAGCAGAAAGTCATAAGTCTTATTGTGTCTGGATAGCTGTTTCAAGTCATAGCCTCCTTATAAGGACAGTTCGCTTCCAGACCAGCTCAAGCGTTTTTCATCCGGATCGGGACCAAACGCAAGATCCGTATCAGTAGCGATCAGTATGATAAAGGCAATAAATGGCATCGTGTTACGATAACCTAGCGTGATGGAGGCTAAGCAGCCGATCGCAAGAGCCGTGATCAGGCTGATAACCATAAGATTACGTTTCTTTATACCTTGTATATAAGCATATCCATAGAATAGCAAATATCCGGCTGCACCGACAATACCACCGTCATGAAGGGCCGAAACGACTTGGCTGTCTCCGATAAATTCATCGGCGATTGCCACAGGCCCGACTCCAAATATCGGAAAACGCTTAAAGAACATAAAAGCGCCAACCGTCATGCCGACATCCATTGACTGTTCGCCGGACTCGATAATGCCGGGCGATACAGGCTCCGGCGCTTTATAACGCGTACTGAGCGAGGCCAGAGGTTTTATGAGCAAACCATAATAATACTTCTTAACATTAATTAGCTCTGCCGGGAACAAATAGTACGTCGCGATGAATACTGCGACACACAAAGCGGCGAATACCCAGTAATTCTTGAAACTGATCTTACGAATCGATGTTGATCTTCGCATAAAGAGTAGCGCGATAAAGAAAAAGCCCAGCATGACCGGAATACCCAGAACGATCAATTTCGAGAAGCTGTTAATACCAATGAAGAGCAAGATTGTCGAAACTGCGATAACAGGTCCGGGAATCTGTTTTTGCTTCGTCATGAAATACCAGGCAGCCATGATAACGATCAAATAAAGGAAGGTTGTTCCCAATACAGTCGGCGTAAAAAATGTTCCGAAAATCCGGTCGAAAGATCCGATTTCTTTCATGTTGAGCAGCGGTGCCGACCGATCCGGAGACATGAAAAGTTCCTCTGTCAGCGGGTAAGCTATATCGAAAGCAAAACGCTGCAAGAAGAAAAAGATCAAATTTATCCCGGCCAGTATGACGGCAGTCTTATACATCACCGGCAGCAAGCGATTTTTAGCCACTTTCTGTCCCATGAAAACAAGTTCGACCACTAGAATCGAGAGGTTGATATTACCGCCCAGAGCACCTGCCACGACGCCCCATCCCGCCGTGCCGTTCTGCAGATAGCCGATGATATAGGCTGCAATCGTAATAATACGGGAAACTATAAAAACAAGCAGAAGCGTTTTAATCTCTTGTCTGTTCAGCTTCGGAAAAGTTTTATCGCGAATGGTTTCGATTAGGTATAGTCCGGCAAGCCATATGGTGATCAGATACGCGGCATTCAAGCGAGCTTCGCCGATGATCAAGGTCGGAGCTATCATACACAGTGAAAATAGTGTAATGAGCGCCGCTTCGAAACGCTTCGACAGATAAAAATAACCGGTGGCTATCAGGCTTATTACTATAATGACATTATTTCCCATAGAGATTCTCCAATTGATGACACTCGTTTACGGATTAATGCTGTTTGAAAGGGATATCAGTGGGTGTTAATGTTCCACTAAGAACCCTGCTCATTTGGCTATAGTTTAGAGACGCATCGCTCAGTTCGGCCCATACCGCTCTCGCTTCTGCGGCCAGTTCCCTGCGTGCACCCGGCTCGAAGAATGCTCTTCGTTTCAAGGTATCGGCAATTTCCGACGGGCTGACATTAGCAGGCCAGAGTTTTCCTCCACGATCTTCCAGAACGATTTCTCCGACTCCTCCGACGTTCGTTGATGCCACCGGAATACATGATGCGAGTGCTTCCATCATAGATACCGGAACTCCTTCCGTAGAACTCACGCTCACGAAAAGGTCGATTTCTTCTTTGCAGTAATAATCAAGAATATTTTCATTTTCCACGTGACCGCGAAGGTCCCAGGTCATAAAATTTAATTTTTCTCCGCATAGGCGTTTTAGCTCTTCAAATGCTTCTCCCGCGCCGAAATGGGTCCACTGAATATGGATGCCGGAATCCTTGAGTAAAGATAAGGCTTCTACCAGTAAGGGCAAGCGCTTTAACGGAACCACCCGACTGCAACTGACCAGCTTTAGCGAAGCAAGATTCCCTTGACGTTTCTTCAGCACATCATCAAGGTCAAGACCTCTTGCCACAACAGGATCCGCAATACCCAGTCGCGAAGTAAAGACCTGTATCTCTTCTCCTTCCCCGGCGTAACGCTGTTTCATGTATTGAACGCCATAAGCCGAACAAGGAAATAAGGCATCCATCCGTTCGATCAACGCACGACGAAAAGGTTGATAACCCGCTCTAGAAGCTTCATCGTAAATATCATAGCCATGGCCTCGCGAGAAACTTCTGATCACAAGATCGGGATAGCGCTTCTCTAAGTTTTCACGTATTAACAGAGCCGAGCGAGCGGCTATTGACATCCAGTAACTGTAAATAACAACTTGATCGTATTGATCTTCTTTCAGGGCCTGATCGATGATTGATTCGGTATCTTTCAGCACCTGCCTCGCCCGAGCCTCCGCATAGTACAAATATAGAAGCTGCTTGACACTTTTTACCCGGTATTTCTTCTCATATGGAATATCTGTCGATGAAAAATTCTTAGGTGCGAGCATATAACGAAGATCTCTGAGGATTGCTGCTATCTTACTGCGTCTGTTCGTCAGATGAAACTCTGCTTTTTCCGGGGAACTGACCCTTGCTGCGATCTTGCCTGTCGCATTCACCGGAAATACCAGGATCCTTGAAAAATCGTTTTTCAAGTAATTCAATTCCTCATGGATGAACATATCACCTGTTGATGTCGGATAGACCGAGGTTAAAAGAACTAATAAATTTCTCATGTAATCTCCTGTCAGCTTAATGTCAAACTATATTATCTCATATACCACAGACGTCAAGCGGTATCAGCTACGCTTAAAACGCCCTAACAGTGTGCGCAGGATCTTTTGAATCATATCCCTCAACAGATAAACAGACACAAGACCGGCGATTGACAGTACGAGTAACTGAGCGCCTAAAGTCGGTAACAAGAAGTAAAGAATAATCACGATACCGATCAATAGCAAGCGTAAGAGGAAAAGTCCGATGTTCATATTAATTTCCAGGCTTCGACGAATCAAAACGTAGCGCATGACGAAGGTGGCTGCGAAGCCTGCCAGTAAAGCGATGTTTGCAGCTTGTAAGCCGATGAGCGGAAAAAGTGCCACCATAAGCAGAACATTCACGATCGCACCGATAACAGTCGTGTAAAACAAAGCATCGTTTTTCTTTTCGGCACTGAAGATATGACCCATGAAGTTTGACAAGGCCGATGCACCGGCCGCCAACAAGGCAAATGGAATTAAGACGATCGAAGCTTCTCCGTAATTATCTTTGTCTATCAGAATGCGGAAAATCAAACGACCTGCCGGGATCAAAATGAAAAGGATAACGCCAAGAAAACCAAGATAGTCATTTAAAACCTTACTGTAATATTTGGCGCGGTCATCGTCTCTGCTGACCGAAAATGCCTGCTCCTGCCAGGCCAGCGAGAATATTGTTATAAAGATCGTTAAGAACATGCCGGTTTTATTCGCCACGGTTAAATTACTCAAGGTTACATCACCGGCTTGTCTGCTGATAAAAAGCTCGTTGAATTTTGTTAAGGCAAAGTAAGCCGTCGCGTTTACTGCCAAAGGCAGGCAAAAGCGAGTCATTGCCTTAATCTCTTTTGGATTCAGATCACTTCGCTTCATGCTGCGCAACAAGCCCAACTGCTGCTCGTAGACAATTAAAGCAAAACTGCCGCCGATGATCGGTGATGCGATCATTGCCATACCGCCCATGCCCAGACTTAGCATTAAAATCTGAGATAGCCCGGTAATCAGGGAAGTGAAAATACCGGTAACGGCGTATAGCTTATTGCGATTCAAACCGCGGCTGGAGAACTGATACAGATAATCCAGTAAAGTGACCAGACCCATGACAATCAAGTAGGGATACAAAGCGCTTTGTCCGGTGTAAAAGGACAAAATCCAGACTCCCGCGGCGAAGACAGGCAGGAGAATGCCCGATAATACCAGCGCACTTGTGAAAACTTGTTTTTTGGCGGCAAGCTCGTCTTTGTCATACATGAAACGCAAAAGACCGGACCACATCTCCAGAAAGCAAATCGATACCAGTTGAGGAACGACCGTTGTGATTAAGGAGATCTGACCGTAATATTCAGGCAGAATTAATTGGCTTTGTAAACGGGTTAATACGAGCGTGACCAGCTTGGTCCCGATGTTGCCCAGAAAGTAAATGAGCATGCGTCGAAGCAGACTCTGTGAGCCAAAGCCCGATTGTGCTTCTTTCATTATATTAAGTTTCCTTTACCTTGTTATTTGCTTTTTGGCATACTCATGCTGTTCGATGACGGCAGGAAGATATTCCTCAAAAACATCCTGCCAGAAGCGAAGATCAATCTCGATATAAGACAAGAGATGTCCTCTGCGTTGATCTTCGGGAGGCAGATTCATATAATCGCCGAAAGCCTTCTGTAATACCGTCTCGACACGTGCCGGGGCCTTAACCATAAAACCGCAGAAAGGAAGCCGGCTGGCCGGTGTCATATCGGCTCGATGCATAAACGAACTGTCATAATCGCTGCGGGCTCCGGGATAAGCGATTAGTAATTTCGAGGCTCCATGACCGTAGCGGGTCATGGCATCAAGGTTTTTTGCCCATAGTCTATCCGATGGCATTCTGGCTTGACTTTCATACAGGAGCTGTAACGGCAAGTGACGAGTACGGTAATTGTCATGCTTGACCCGCCGCGAAAAGTGAGTCATGAAATATCCGGCTTTCTGACGCGCTCTTAACATCGAAGAATCAGGTACATTATCCAGAGGAAACAAATCAATGAATATTCCTGATGATAAATTACCGTACGTACGACCAAACTCTTCGAATCTGGTGGATTTTGCCCTCAGTTTGGCATATGGAACGGGAACACTATGATCTTTTCCGGCATATTGAATGTCAAATCGTTCGTGATCCAGCCGGCTTTCCAATGCCTCAAGCAGACGGTCATAATCTTCCCGCATAATTCCGATGTCAATATCGTCATCCCAGGGAATAAAGCCTTTATGACGAACAGCTCCCAGAAGTGTTCCGAAAAGCAGGAAATAATCGATATCCTCGGCACGGCAGATCCGATCAATCTCCACAAGCATATGGAGTTGTAGCGCATGAATCAGCTTCATCGCCATATCATCGGCAGACAGGTAGAAACCTGAACCGCTCGAATCACGTCTTATTAACGGACTGTCTACGATCCGGAGTTCCGGCAGATCTGCCGGCATGGTCTCCTCGCTGTCGTATGATTTCGCCTCCATTTGTCCTCCTAAAACTAAAAGTAATCAGATATCATCTGCTATGTCAAATACCCACCCGGAATAACTCGTGTTCAAATTTATCGACAGATCATCCGTCGTCATTAATTCATCCGAACTTATTATACAGTTACTTATGTCATCGGGGAGCATGGGATACACAATCATCCATTTTCCCGATACGGCAGGATGACTTTCCATAAATTTCTTCCGTTTATCAAGCAGTCGTTTCCACGTCTTCTCATCATCATAATCGCAAGACAGTATCTCGCTTTGAATTTTCTTAAATAAGTTCATTTGCCTTTGTTGCAGGAAATTCGGTCCGGCCAGGCCATCGAGCGGGTAAATATTGATATAGATGCCCTGGTGAACGGCCAGATCGCCGAATACGGGATCTTCCATCAGTGTACCGTGGATACGAAGTCTGGCCTGCGGTCCCGGCCAGAACTCATCGCTTCCTGCGTGTTGCAGGAAATATCGGTCGGTCGGCAGTTTTTCTCCGGCTAGCTCAATAAAGCGATTAAAGTCTTTTCGATATAAAGCCAATGAACAGCCTTCGCCGAGCTCTCCCCAATTGCGGTTCAGATAGTAATGCGGCATGCCTAGTTTTTCACATAGTCCGATACAAGTATCAAACAATTCTTCGATTAAAGACATGACACGACCGGGCATGCCGGAGTCTGTCATTTGCCGGATTGATATACGCATGACTATCCTTCCTTCTATCAGGATTGGCTCGCCGCGGCGGCGCGACCGGCATTGATACCGCTTACAAAAGCAAAATGAAGGTTATATCCACCGCAATCTCCATACACGTCCAGAATCTCACCGGATGCATATAGTCCTGGATGCAAGACAGATTCCAGTGTTTCCGGATCAAACTCGGAGCAAATCGCTCCGCCGCAAGTGACTTGAGCGAAGTCATAACCTTTGGTACCGGTAATCTTTACTTTCAGATGACGACATAAATCTATTAATTTGCTGATACTATCCCGGTCCAGTTCGCGAAGCGGTAATTCCCCGGAAATAGCGGCCATACTGACAACTGCGGAGGAGATCTTCTCAGCCAGATAACCCAGAGCAAATTGAGCGGCAGGCATATCCGGATAAGAGTTGATTCGCCGGTCTATAAACGCTTCGAGTTCGCCATGTACGAGTTCAGCGGCTAAGTCCAGTTCGGCATATACCTCTTTACCTTCTTCGAGAGCTCCTGCTGCCAGATGAGAAAGATTCAGGACCGGAATGCCGGAGAGGCCATAATCTGTCAGGAGAATCTCTCCGAAGTCGGTTGCCAATAGCTGACCATCTGCAATTACAGATATTTTCGCTTGTACGCGCTGACCATTCATCCGCTTGGGCAGACCTTTCCCGATTAATTGTACCAAACCCGGATATAAAGGGCTGATGGTATGACCCAACTGCTTGAGTATTTCATAACCTTTTCCATCGGATCCCAACTTAGGCGCTGCCTGGCCGCCGCATGTCAGTAAAACTTTCTTCCCGAAAAAGAAGCGAGCGTCTTCCGCCACGACTCGATAAAGAGTTTCTCCCCCGTCCCCGACAAGCTTTTCGATTTGAGTAACTCTTGTTTCATAGAGCAAGCGGGCATTTTCATTTACCGAAACGGCTTCAAACAGAAGATCGCTTACTGTTTTAGCCTGGTAACTAAAGGGATATATACGATCGTTTTCGATCCTGGTCAGAAGTCCCAGGCCGTAAAATATCTGGCATAAGTCTTCCGGACTACATGACAAGAGTTGCTTTTCAATCAATACTCCGGCAGCATCCGCTGATGTCTGATGATAGTTAGCCGAAGTCAAATCGATGTTGCTGATGTTACCGCGGCCGTTTCCGGTAGCAGTTAGCTTCTTTGCTGCTTTGGATTGCCCCTCGAGTAAGAGGAGATTGCCATTCGGATTTTCGCGGCAATATGTTACGGCAGCCATCAGCCCGGATGCTCCTGCTCCGATGACAATCAGATCTGCCGTCGATAAACGGTTTAATCGGGCAGCTTTACTTAACGGCTGAACGGCAATATCTTCATCCCGGAGTAAAATCTCGTTTATATTCAAGAGAGAGCTTAGTTTACCCTCTTTTAATTCCAATTCCATTTCACAGAAGTCATCTATACCTAGCAAACCGATTAACTCGCCTGTATCAATCGCCAATTCGATAACAGCCTGATCACTAATCAGATCCGCCTTTTGACGCCGGAAGCGTGCTTCGTACAGAAGCGACCATGAAGCATTTTCCAGGACCGAGGCCAGAGCTTGGGGAAACTCGTTTATATGCTTCCGGATTATTTTACAGGCCTCTTCTTCTTGATCCGAAATATCTTTATCCGCCAGCGACCACTCCCATTCTTCACGAATAAAAAGCGCATCGGAAACATAATTCGCGTCGGCTTCGGGAGCTTCGTATTTTAGCGTCAGGATATTTTTCGATCCTTCGCGGCGTATCCTCAAGCTGGCTCGCAATAAAGACAAGGAACGCATTGGCGTATCGTAATATCGGGCATACATCTCCAGTTCGCTGATCTCTCCGAGACGAAAAGAGTGTTCTTGCCAAAATGCCTTGTTTAGATAGCCTCTGACTGATGAGTTATTTTGAATTTGGTATTTAAGTTCTTGTTCCAAGAATCTGCCTTTCCACTGCTTATACCGCTCCTCTACCCGAAAACGTTTCAAGCAATATCGAGTTTTTTCCTAAGGTGTAAGTCGTCTTACCTCGTCTCTGGTTACTAGCAAAATATTTCCGTTGTCATCTAAACCAACTGACAGGATGCTTGATTTCATATCAAAACGACTGACGCGTGACATGTCGGCGTTACTGATCAAAATCAATTCTTCCCCGTCCGCGATAGCGGTATATCGCCCGCGGCTAACGGGAATACCGGGATTCTCACCTAGCTCTAAACCTGTACCGGGATTCATAGCTGCAAGATCCGTAAGACAATAAAGTTTGTAGCGACCACCTATGCTGTCTGCAGCCACGATAGCCGTACCTTCACCATAACGCGTAGCCGCATAAATGCTCGCGAAATTCGCAGCTTCCAATACTGAACCTTGATTTACGGTATACAAATGGCGATCCGAAACGAAGGCGGTTTTCTGCGAAGCATTGATAATCTTCAAAATAGCGCTATCACTGTCAAGCTGATATTGAGCAATCCGTTCTCCGAGACGCACGGCTTCCAGACTAAAACGATTTACGAGGCTTGTTGTATCCGAACGGTTCGTATTCAGTAAAGATACATCGATATAAGATGAATCATAGGCAAAATCGGCTACGATAATATAACCTGAATTTTGAGAATCCAGGGCTACCCACTCCATCAGTAAACTTCCGTCTCCCGACAGAACACGCAAGACACCGTTTGTATCCATACGGTCAAGAATTAACGAAACAAGTCCATCCGAACTAAGAGAGACCGATTCAATCGGGTCATTGCTTGTACCGGTATAAATCAAGCCGTTACGATCGAAGAGATAATACTTAAATCCTCCCTGGTCATA
Source organism: Fastidiosipilaceae bacterium (assembly GCA_050309435.1). Classification (GTDB taxonomy): domain Bacteria; phylum Bacillota; class Clostridia; order Saccharofermentanales; family Fastidiosipilaceae; genus CAYXVJ01. The sequence continues at coordinate 29,537 of JBNRMJ010000020.1, read as the reverse complement.
AATCAGAGCATAGTCCGCAACAGTGACAACTTGAGGTGTCGCCAGTGTTGTACTAATGCTTTCTTCCGCACTTCCGCTAAGGTTCAGAAGCTCGATCCGGGACTTGTTCAAACGGATCAGGCGCGTACTGCCTAGAGCATATAAATTAGTTGACTCCTCAGCTTCGGGTATAAAAGCAAGCTCACCGGCAGGAGCATCTGCTATTTTCCGTGGACTGTCGGCTTGCAGATCGATATTTTGATAGATAACGATACCTGCCGCAGCCAGGGTCAGAACAGCAGTGATAATTAAAAGTATGGTGAATGGAGAGATCACTCTCTTTTTGCGATTTTTATTCGCCTTAGCAGCGGCCATATCATAACTCTCCTTCAAGTAAAAAATCCATATCCTTATAATACGCGAAAATCTGTCCGGGTGTGAATGACCCGGACAGAAAATCGGATGAGCAACTATTAATTTCATCAACCTGCATGCTCAAGACAGGTATTCGATACCACATGACGGAGCTTATTTGGGTATTACATATTTCCCGTCGACCGCATTGTCCATCGCGGTCAACATACGATCCAGCAATTGAATGAGTCCCAGATTGGCTTCATTCGTGGTTTCGTTGTCAACCCTGCTCTTACGGGTATAAAAACCCGTATACTCTCCGTCTTTAAAGAGGAAGTAAGATTGATCGTTGCGTTCGTACAGATCAATCGCAACACTCTCCTTATCTCCGGTTCTCTTCGTTATGACTACGCTATAGACAGGCTCTCCGCCAGGTGTCGCTTCAAGATCTTCGCCATCTACCATCAGCGACAAAATACCGCTGTACAGTTTACGGAAATAGTAATCATCCGATGCGTTGACTACGGTAGCATCTCTTCCGTTGATCTTGTAGATGTAGTCAAGATCTTCGTTCTCTTCGAGTTCGGCGTTACTGGGATGAAAGACTTCCATGTCATAATGTCCGTCCGGTGTCGTCAGTTCGATAGCACCGAGATCGGCAATATTAATCAGGCTGACAAAGACGTTGACAAGATCGGAACGAGGTCTGTCGATTAAGGTATAGGTACCCATGTTGACAGTCATCAGATCCTCCCTGTCAGATACCTGGAGATAGCGCTTGCCGCTTGATATCTCGTTACCAATACGAACCGTGATGCTTTCTTCACCTGCATGCAACGTATACTCGTAAGAAGGATCATCCAGTCCGTACTTGGCAGGATCGTCAATCGATGTAGCCAGTACTTCGGCAGCAGCAACAGAAACTAATTCGGATACCAGCGTGTTGATGTCGTTGGAATCGGCCTCCCATTCGAAAGGCTCGGTGAAGCGCCAGAAACGCATCATTGCTTCATCGTTTAACTCCTGGGCGCTTGGCGTGACCGTGGGTTCCGGTGTCGGTGTTGCATCGGGGTTCAATTCCGGTTCGAATACTTCGATGCGGGCATTCATTTTATCGCTCTTACGAATAAATTCGAACGAATCAATCTCATAAAGTTCAAAAGGCAGGATGGTTGTTGAAACAAGATCAGCCTGTTTGATATTCATCATGGCAACAAGACCGTTCACGACGACAACACGATTCGAATCAGCCAGCTTCGCATAGGCTTTTGTCTCTTCGTTACGCAGGAAGTTACCCATCTGGACAACTGTCTCTGTTCCGTCGGCCAGAGTATAAGTCGCCGTGGCAACAGGATTATCGAGACCGTAGTCAGCCATGTTAGCGGCATTTTCGTTCGCGACAGATGCTACCCGAAGCCGAAGCAGCGAATTGCCTTTTGAAGTCGCTGTGGTACTGTTCAGATTAGCGATAGCGGGAGCAGTCAGCTTTAATTCGACTTTTTCGTTTTTTTCGCCTTTGTTGACTGTTTCGGTTTCCCAGATAAACTCGCCTTCCTCATTTATCAGTTTAATGCTTGCAACTTCTTTGGCCTCAAGCTCTAGCAAATACTCGGTAGTCGTACCCGTTGAACTTTCTTCCGGGTCCTTGGATGGAAGATTCTGAACAACACTGTATGTGATGAACCCGCCTATCAGTAAGACCAGAATCAAGAGAAGTGCAATTACACTTTTTCCTTTTTTCATGAATTACATTAACCTCTTACAGATGTTTACGACGACGGTAAACGACGATAGCAGCGATGAATAGCGACAACGGAATGATGATGGTAGCGAAAATTGCGCTAACCTGCAAAGGTGTAGCCGATGTCACATCAGTCAGATTGTAACTGACCAGCTGCTTATCCCGAATCAGCAAGCGATCCGCATTTGCCTCGTCATTCGAAAGCCAGTTCAACATGTTATACGTCAAGCTGTAGTTATACCAGGCCTGCAGTCCCACTTGGCTGAATGTCGTATCGGCAAAGAGCGAAGCAGAGCCAACTGCGATGACACGGGCCGGTCGGGTGACGGCAGCACCGTCCATGAAACCTCTGTTCTCCGACATTAATGCAACAGTCTGAATACCTTCACCGGTTTGATTATCTTCGATACCGTTAATTTCGCGAGAACCGGTCACACTGGTTTCCAGGAGATTGCTGACGGTAATCCATTCGACCTCGTTAGTCATCTTGCTGACATAGAAGCTGTCCATGATCATGGTGCGGCCATTGACGGTCTGTCCGGTGATGTCATTAACGGGAGCGTTAACTGACATCATATTAGGATTGTCGACAAAATAACGCGACGCGTCATTTTCGCGAACGCGATCGGTAACCAGTTGCATATTGTACTCGGCCAGGACAGTGTTCAAGTTAGGCATTTCGGTCGTGGCGAACATACCTGCCGCAAAGAGGAAAGCACCGCCCTTGGTTAAATAGGCCATGAGCTTATCGGCTTCAGGAACACTCAGATCATTTTTCGGAGCCAGCATAACCAAAACGGAAGCATCCTCGGGGATATCGCCTGTCGTGGCCAGATTGATCTCTTTTAATTCAAATCCGTTGTTTGTCAGCAAGCTGTCAAGAACCGTAAATTGATCCTCGCGCTTGATTTCTTCATGACCTGTCAGGAAATAGACAGTGGGGATAGATTCCAAAGTAACGAAATTGATCGCACCGCTGATAGAAGACTCGGCACGGTATCCTGTTACCTGCTGCTGAAATGTTTCCTGATTCAGCTGTGTCGTATACAGATCCGAAGCTGTCAAAACACGGACGCGTTCGTTCGCGGGATTCGTAATAACAAGTTGGCCGGCGGCCAGGCCATGAACGTCATTGGGGTCCAGCTCGTTATAGATCGTCGGTTCGGTAACCGGATTTACATACTCCACGGAAACACGTCCATTACTTTTCTCCGCATACTCTTTCAGCAAGGCAGGCATGAAACCATGCGAGCTCTGGTATGTTTCCTCGTCGGCCAGGACGACCATACGAATATCTTCATCGAGATTTTCCAGAAGTTCTTCGGTGACTTCGCCGACACTCATCAATTGATTCGATGTAAAGTCGAAGCTAAGCTTATCGCCGATAGCTGTCTCCAGGAATAAATTCAAAATAATGACAACAAGAATCGCCAGCACGATTGTCAGAGCGGAAAAACGTTTCAACTTCGTGTTGCGAATATCGACCGCCGGCTGATTACCGCGACGGGCCGCCTTTTCTGCTGCTCTTTCAGCCTTACGAGAGGCCTTGATGCTGACTTCCTTCTTCACAGAATTTTGCTGTTCTGTCTCAGGCTTATTATTAGCCATTGTTAATTCCTCCTTCTAATTTAGCCTGAATCAAGACTGACTCCAGCGACGCTTCTCTAATACCTGTGTTGTCAGGTAGATGAAAAGCACTGTAAAGCTGATCAAGAAGACCAGAGGCGTCACCTGGAATATGCCTCGTGAAAATGCGCTCAAACGAGTTGCCGGATTGATCCAGTTGATCGCTTTGGTCACGGCCGATCCAATATTCTGTTCTGCGGCCGCAGAAACCCAGTCAAGACGATCGATGCCCTGGATGACGCTCGTTGTCATGCTGCCCAGCATGGAGGCAATCGAAGCCAGCATCTGGAAAGCAACGAAGATCACGACAGAAACAATCGCAGCAATTATCTGGTTTTCGGTTAAGCTGGAAATAAATACACCGATCGCGATATAGATCGCGCCGCTAAGGATGAACGCTACATATGTTCCAAATAAAACAGCATCAATCAGCCCGCCCAGCATGATCGTAATCAGGACATGGACGAGTGTCGTGGCAGTCATTATCAGAAATAAGGAGAATGCAGCCAGGTACTTCCCGATGACGATCTGCATCGTCGATGCAGGCGATGTTAAAAGTAAAACCTCCGTACCGATTTTACGCTCTTCCGCGAAGCTCTTCATGGTTAAAATCGGGATCAACACAAAGAACAAAGACTGCATGAAGCTTAATTCGTAAGACACATTGCTATAAGCGGCCAAAACATTGGCAGAGAAAATCAAGCTGCTGATCAAGGTAAAAATCGCCATGAGCACCCAGCCGATAGGAGATCTAAAATAACCAAGGAGATCGCGTTTCCAGATGGCTTTTACTTCGTTCATTATTTTTCCTCCCCTACTACGCTTGATTTACGAGTTAAGGCGGAACCTGTCACTTCGAGGAAGACATCTTCCAGTGTGGGTTCCATGCTTCTCATCTGCAGGATCGGCCAGCTATTCTGTGCCATGATGTAGAAAACCTGTCGACGGGTATCCTTACCCAGCTCGTTCTCGTATTGAATCAGTGACAAGCCGTCATTCTCGCGGATAACAGTCGTCTCTGTCAAACCGGGAATCTGACGCAAGCGACGAACAACTTCGCGAGAAGGACCTTCGACAAGAATTTCCATTCTATTGACCTGACCGCGATTCGATAAATGACCGATGTCATCCACTGCTACGATTTCGCCGCGGTTAATAATAACCACGCGATCGCAGACAGCCTGCACTTCTGGCAGAATGTGCGAGCTCAGAATAATTGTATGTGATTTCCCCAGTTCTTTGATCGTGTTACGCACATCGATAATCTGTTTAGGATCAAGACCGACCGTCGGTTCATCCAGGATTAGAACTTTAGGATTTCCAACCATGGCCTGGGCGATACCGACGCGCTGCTTATAACCTTTCGACAGGTTATCGATTAAACGATGAGACACATCGGTAATACGAACCATGCGCATGATACGAGCAAGTTGCTGCTGACGTTCTTCTTTTCTTACACCCTTCAAATCACATATGAAGTTCAGATACTCGCTAACGGTCATATCCAGATAAAGCGGGGGTTGTTCCGGCAGGTAACCGATCGAACGTTTCGCTTCGGACGGATTCTCCAAAATATCATAACCATTTACCTTAACCGTGCCTGATGTAGCGGAAATAAAGCCGGTTAAAATGTTCATTGTTGTAGATTTACCGGCTCCATTCGGACCCAGGAATCCCAGAATCTCACCCTCAGCGACCGAGAAGCTGATGTCATTGACGGCGGCTATATCGCCATACCGTTTGACCAAATGTGATATCTCAATCATGTCTTCCTCCTCAAAAAACTAAACAGCCACCGGCAAGCCGATGCTGTCCGTTATCAATTTACCTTCACTTCAGCTAAAAATTCATAAAAAGCAAAAGTCATAAATCACAAAGATTATACCCTATGTACAATTAAGGGTAAATCATCGCTTTTGAAATTTTACACATTATTTTAAGTCTGTCATACATTATTCATATAAACAATGACGACATTCCGTTAATAATAGAGAATGGATCGAAATAGTGCTTTTTGTGCATCGTCACGACCTTCTATGGCTACTGCACAGGCACCTTCGGGCTGTTCTCCCGGTTTATCGGCTTCGATGCCCCGGCTGACCATTCGCACTTTATCCTGATATTTCACTTCTGCCAGATAATTTATATCAATGCCTTTTATCTTACGGGCTTCATTGATTCCCAGGGAATGATAAAAATAATCAATCGACCAGGCAACATAACGGGTATTATTGACATGCCGATTTCTATCCAGATCACTGAAATCGGCATACTTGGAAAAGCTGCTCTCCTCGGGCAAATTCAAGCGACTGTTTTTTAAACGAAGCGCATTAAATCCGAGTGCGGATCGCTGCGGATAAGTATAATCAGTCGTTAAATCATCAATAACGGATGGACGCAAAGGACGATGATTGTTTTTGTCACCGAGAAACCAGGCCGATGTCGCGGCTGCAATTTTTTTACCGTCCGAAGTTTCGATCACAAAGTCACGCATAAAATACAGTTGGATGATATCTCTGCACCAGGTTGTGATTCGTACGCTTTCTCCCCAGACCGGATATGAATCCAATCGAAGCGAGATAGCGTTTAAAAGGTAAACATAGCCTCTGTCATCCAGAACCTGATTACTCGTGCCTAGAAGAGCCGCATGTTCCGAAGCGGTTTCCTGCATCATCGAGAAGAGAGAATCAAGATGAAGTCTGTCCCATAAATCCGTTTCCGTACTGCGGATGGAAAATTCCTTTGTCAATATTCGCGGCTTATCCATTTATAGACCGACCACAGGATTGAAACGGACTTTATGACGGGCAAAACGATGCATATTTCTGACAATCTTCTCATTCGGCGAAATGATAGCCATGGTTCTGGCACCTTCAAACTGGGATACCATAAACCAGTTCTTCGGATCTTCGGGATTGGCCGCCAGATTCTTGATCTTGATATTCTGCTGTTTTGAGTATGTTCTGTATTCATCGCTGTTGCAGGATGCCATGATTTCCAGATCCTTGGCTTTTACACTGTAAGCACGCTTGCGACGACGGCGCGCGATGATTACATCGACATCCAGATCGCCTTTTGTGACCACATACTCGTATTCCTTATTTAAGCCTGTGATCAGCCACCAAATACCAAATGCTCCTCCAATGACGATCAAAGGCAGTAAAGTCAATAAGAACGGGACAATGCCGCTAAAGAAAAATGCCGCGAAGTTCACGATCAAATACAAAAGCATTAATCCGGCAATTTTCGCGTAGTCGATGCCCTGCAATTTCCGGCGTACGATAATCTCGATGAAAGTATCCTGGGTCGAGTCTTCCTGATACTGTCTGTAAGCCCGACTCAGTGCCGATTCTGCTTCTTCGGGCGTTACCTGCGGTGCGGGAGCGCTCCGTTCGCTGCTTAGCAACTCATTCTCGTCTTTGATTTGATCATTGTTCCTGATCTCTTCGTTATCCATTTACAGCCTCCTGAAATACTTCTGCTATACCTATCTTAACGGAATCCGCTAAAATTAAAAAGGTCTGTCAGATGCAAATCTGACAGACCCGGGAAATCTTAGCTGCGGTTTAGTACATGTCCGGTCCCGGAGCTGCGGCGGGAGCAGGTTCGGGGATATCGGCAACTATCGCTTCTGTGGTTAAGAGCATGGCGGCAACCGATGCGGCATTCTGTAAAGCGCTGCGGGTGACCTTAGCGGGGTCAACGATACCTGCTGCGATCATATCTTCGTACTTCTCGCTAACAACATTGTAACCAACGCCCTTGGCCGAACTCTTGACGCCTTCGGCAACAACGGATCCTTCCAGACCGGCATTAATGGCGATCTGACGAAGAGGTTCTTCCAACGCACGCAACACGATACTTACGCCGGTACGGACATCACCTTCCAGGCTGTCCATCAACTCGCGAACGGCGGGAATGCTGTGAATATAGGTTGTTCCGCCACCGGCTACGATACCTTCCTCCACAGCGGCACGAGTTGCGGACAGAGCGTCTTCGATGCGCAGCTTACGCTCTTTCATTTCTGTCTCTGTGGCGGCACCGACCTTAATGACGGCAACACCGCCGGCCAGTTTTGCCAGACGCTCCTGGAGCTTCTCGCGATCGAAGTCGGATGTTGTTTCGGCGATTTGTGTGCGGATCTGGTTTACGCGAGCCTGGATTGCATCTTTATCACCGGCACCATCAACGATGATGGTATTTTCTTTTTCCACTTTAACCTGGCGAGCCGAACCCAGTTGATCCAGTGTAGCATCTTTCAGCTCGAGGCCGAGATCCGAAGTGATGACCTGAGCACCTGTCAATGCGGCGATATCCTGCAGCATTTCCTTACGACGGTCACCGAAACCGGGCGCCTTGACCGCAACAGTCACGAATGTGCCGCGCAGCTTGTTCAGGATCAGGGTCGACAGTGCTTCGCCTTCGACATCTTCGGCGATGAGTAAAAGCTTGCGACCGGTCTTAATCACTTGCTCGAGAAGAGGCAGTACGTCCTGAATGTTGGTAATTTTCTTATCAGTTACGAGGATATAAGGCTCGTCGAGAACTGCTTCCATCTTCTCCATATCGGTCGCCATATAAGCACTGATATATCCGCGGTCGAACTGCATGCCTTCAACGACTTCGAGCTCGGTGATCATGGTCTTGGATTCTTCAACCGTGATGACACCGTCGGCCGATACTCTCTCCATGGCTTCGGAAATCAACTCGCCGACTTCGTCGTCATCTGCGGATACCGCACCGACGCGGGCGATATCATGCTTCGTGCTGACATTTCTGGCTGCATCCTTAATGCTGGTGACAGCCGTATCAACAGCCTTCGCGATACCCTGACGAAGAACCATGGGATTGGCGCCTGCCGCGATGTTCTTCAAACCTTCGCGGATGATCGCCTGAGCCAGTACGGTCGCCGTGGTTGTGCCGTCACCTGCAACATCGTTTGTTTTGGTGGCAACTTCCTTGACCAGTTGTGCGCCCATGTTCTCGAAACGATCTTCCAACTCGATTTCCTTGGCGATGGTAACACCGTCATTCGTGATCAGCGGGCTGCCGTACTTCTTGTCCAAAACAACGTTGCGACCCTTCGGACCGAGTGTGATTTTAACCGTATCGGCTAACTTGTTCACACCGCGCTCAAGCGCCTTTCGTGCATCTTCGTTATATTTCAGATCTTTAGCCATGTAACAATACCTCCGTGGACTTTATAGATTATTTCAGATTACTTACTCGACAATTGCTAAAATATCGCTTTGACGCAAGATGGTGTACTCTATACCGTCAAGTTTCACTTCGGTACCGGCATATTTACTGATCAAAACACGGTCACCTACTTCAAGCTCCATGATGATATCTTTACCATCTACGACACCACCGGGTCCGACGGCAACGACTTCGGCAATCTGGGGCTTTTCCTGGGCACTGCCGGGTAAGACAATACCACTCTTCGTGGTTTCTTCATTCTCCAGCATCTTGATCACTACGCGATCACTCAAAGGTTTAATTGTCATGTAAATGCCTCCTGTTTATATTATTCGTTTCATTTAGCACTCTATTGCTTAGATTGCTAACATCACAAAGTATAAGCTATTGTCAGAGAAAGTCAAGGTATATCTGTGTTAATAAATTCTGAACAAAATTCCTGGATCCTGCCAAAAAAAGGCAAGCTCGCGGCCTGGTGGCCGGGCATTGCCCTGGATCGGAAAAACTTACTTCCCTCCTCTTTCCGTACTCGAAACTTAACCTGCAACTGCTTCGGATTCCGCGGGAATCGGGGTCGGGGTATTGGTCGGCGCCGGTGTTGCTGTCGGTAACGGGGTCGGGGTATTGGTTGGTGTCGGTGTTGCTGTCGGTTTCGGGGTCGGGGTATTGGTCGGCGTCGGTGTTGCCGTCGGTTTTGGAGTCGGCGTTGCCGGAGCCGGTGTCGATGAAGGCCTGGGCGTAGGTGTCGGCGGCACCGGTGTCGAAGTCGGTTTTGGTGTATTGGTCGGAGACGCATTTACACTGCTTTCCGGAGACGCGGATGATCCGCTTGTCGAAGGCATACTCGAAGTGCCCGGGACAGTGTTGTTGCCGGAAGTGGCCGCTGATGTCGGGTAAGGTACCGCAGACGTGGGTTCGGGTGTAATAGACGGAAGCACGACTTTACCGTCGACAACTTTTACAGCCACGCCGTCTCCGCTCCAGCCGTTCTTTCCAACATAGGAAATCCCGCGGAATTGACCGCTGAGAACAGAAACGGGCATTTCGTTGTATTGCATGCTCACGTATTCCATCGGTGTATAAGGAACAAGCGGTACGGGTATGAAAGATTCGATTTTCTCGCCGTATACGAATTCATGGAGAGGAGGTATCGTCATATTGAAGTTTACGCGATTCACCCAGGCTCCCGTGCTATCGGACCAATATGTACCATTAATGGGTATCTGCATTTGTTCCACATCCGCCGACATAGCAGGAAGTAAAGAAACAATCATGGCAGTGAGTTCGGTTTGGGTGTAATTGGTGGCAATCATATCGAAGCCTGCCTTGGCCAGACGAATCAACTGCAGAATATTTGCCGATTTCATTTTTTCGTATGACTTAACAAGGACTTCGCGCTGTCTGGACATACGCTGGTAATCACTGTCAAGCTTACGCATGCGGGCATAAGCGATGGTCTGGCGGCCGTTTAAATGCAGAAGACCGCCTTTATCGATGGTATCAACCCAGTTAGACCGATCATCCCAGCCTTCGTACATAACGTTTTGTTCGACAATACAGGCATTCAGATATTTCAGGACAGCAGGATCGTCTTCGACATAAATCTCCAGACCACCGATCGCATCCACCAGATTCTCGGCATCCATGATATTTACCATGACATAATCTTCGATATCCAGAAGGAAATTCTGGTTTAATGTCTGAACCAGGAAGTCCGGTCCGTAGAGATTCGCTTCGTTTAATTTCACCGGAATGGATTGGCCGGGTAAATAAACAAGAATATCTCGCTGAAACGAGGTGAGCTTGATCGCATCATTTTCCTTATCGATGGTCAGCAGCATCATGGTATCCGAGCGCTCGAAAGTCTTACCCGTGGAGTCGCGGGAATCTGTTCCGATGATCAAAATATTGGTCAGATTCTTGTTGTATTCGATACCGGATAAATAGTCCGTATTTTTGGGTATGGTTGGTCTGTCGGCGATGGTCCCTTCCGATGTCTCCTCGGATAAATAGTCGCTGTCGTCGATATAATCACTGGTTTCGTCGGTCAGGATTCCTGTGGGAATCTGACCGGGAGCGGTCAAGCCTGTTTCCGCACCCGATACTAACCACTGCCAAAAAATAAAAACGGCGAGTAAAACAAAGGCAAAGCTCGCGGCCGTGATAATACCCGCGCGTTTCAAAATCCGTTTTTGTTTGCTGCCGACGGTTTTCGCAGGAGGATTTGTATCCCTGACCATAGGTTGGCGACGAAGCGGTCTCGTATCGGCCCGATTGCTCAGTAAATCATCGAATGCGAGATCGTCTGTATAATCGAACGGGCGCCTTTGGCGAACATCATGTTCGCTTCTTTCCGGCCTTTGGCCTCCTTCTTCGGCATGATCATATCGCTTTTTCAATTTCTTAAGTTACTCCTCTTGTTCACTCTTACCATCATGTTAACAGAATTTTGCATGAATCAAGTTTGATAATGGCGTAGAAAAGTAAATATTTCTAAAATATTAGTTCGTGCCATTGGTTTCTGAGGAAGGTGTCCAGGATGCCGGCGGCTCCTGATGACGATAGCCATTGGCATACTGGCGCTGGTATTCGGCACGGCTTTCGCTTCTGGCCTGTTCTTCGCCGACAATAGCTCCGTAAACCTCGAAGAAGCGCAGTGTTTCAGGCTCAATGTAATAGTTGGTTTCAAGAGCAGGCGCCTGCGGAATCTGATGAACCGCCAGTTGATGGCTTAAATCACCATAGATAAAGTTATGTATCAAGGGATTCATCAAATTAAAGCCGGGTACTATATTGCCGTTTTGATCTTCCCAGAAAGTCTTGTTTACGGGGATCTGCATTTGTTCCATGCCTCCTCCGAGTGCAGGAACAACTTGTGTAGCCAAGCCGAAAATATCTTTATAAGCGAGATCCGTGCGCACAAAAGACAGACCTTCCCGAACAACTTGCGCCATCTTCAGTGGATTCTGACGCAGGAACTTTTTCAACAGCAATTCCATCACTTCCCGCTGACGCTCGGTCCTGCGATAATCACTGTCCACTTTTCGAACTCTCATGTAAGCCAGTGTTTGACGCCCGTTAAGCGTTTGCTTTCCGCCTTGAGTTAACTCATCCACATAATTCTCGTTGGCGGTCCAACCTTCGGCAAGCACATTTTGTTCGTGTATGGCCAGATTCAAGTAATCTATAAAGGCCTCATCTTCGGGAACGTCGATTTCAATACCCTCCATCATGTCGATGATGGTTTCTGTTCCGGTCATATCAATCTGAACATACCCCTGAAGATCCAGACTGAGATTCTCGTTAATGGTATGTACGAGGAGCTCGGGACCATACTGCAGAACCGAATTAATCTTCTTGAGCTGCGTAATATCTCCACCCGTATATACCAGCATGTCGCGCTGAATAGAACTCAGTTTGAGTTGATTCTTCTTATTGTCGACGGTCATGATCATAATGACGTCTGCCAGTTCATGTTCTCCGTCATGTCTTGAATCCGAACCGATTAACAGTATGTTCTTAATCCCTTCGGCAAAAGCACTCTTCTCCGGGATAGGTGTCGGAGTGACCACTACATTCGAACCTTTATCATCGGTCATAGTAATGGTAATTTGATTACTTTTTTCCGGCTCTTTCATAAACTTTCCCGTCAAGTAATTCCAGGTAAAACTCGCCGCCAGAAGGACCAGGGCCACGACGACAGACAAGATAAAAAAGACACGCGAGGCTCGATAAGCCTTTCGTCTCTGTCCGGCAGGATAGGATTTTAAGGGCTTAATACCGTCAGTTTCTTTATGCTTGACCACTTGCCGGTTTTTTGGGGGATACGAGTGGTAATAAGATCCATCTGAGGTCAGCTCGTCTCCGTATACAGGATATAAATCTTCTTTTGGTCGAGTGGTTTTTTCCGGAAAAGCTTCGATTCCCTGATCTTCCTGCCAATCAGAGAACGGTGCTCTTAACTTATTGTTTTCGGATGATTTATCGGCATTACGTTTCAAGCTGACTCCTTAGATACATCTATCATTAATAACCCGCCGGGAGCGGGTTTGCATATTCTTTCACAGTTCGCCGATCATGTTTCATATCAAGAAAAATCGAGCAGGCGCATCGCGCACCTGCTCAATTATAGCACTGCAATATTTCTTAGTGAACCTTTCGGCTTATGTTATTAACATGTAAAAATCAAACCGAATAACCGTTGGGGTTTTGGCTCTGCCAACGCCAGCTGTCCGCACACATATCTTCGATGGTCTTCTCTGCCATCCACCCGAGTAAGGTTTGGGCTTTTGTCGGATCGGCATAGCAAGCGGCGATATCTCCGGGACGTCTGGGATCGATAACATAGGGAATTTTTCTGCCGGAAGCTTTTTCAAATGCAGCGGCAAGTTCAAGCACAGAAACACCTTTACCGGTTCCCAGATTTATTGCTTCGACACCCGGTTTCTCAAAAGAGTAATTAATTGCCGCCACATGACCTTTCGCCAGATCTACGACGTGAATGTAATCTCTGACACCTGTTCCGTCGACGGTATCGTAATCATTACCGAATACATGCAGTTTCTCGAGTCGGCCCACGGCTACCTGTGCGATATATGGCATAAGGTTATTAGGTATACCGTTGGGATCTTCGCCGATCATACCGGAAATATGAGCTCCGATCGGGTTGAAATAACGAAGCAAGATGACAGACCAGGACGGGTCGGAAGTATAAATATCCGTGAGTATTTGTTCGTTCATTAACTTGGTCCAACCATAAGGGTTGGTGCATGAAGTGGGAAAATCTTCTTTGATCGGTAAAGAGGCCGGATCGCCGTAAACCGTGGCAGAGGAACTGAAAACAATCTTTTTGACATCGTGGCGGCGCATCACGTCACAAAGAACCAGGGTGCTCATCAGATTGTTTTGATAGTACTCGATCGGTTTCGACACAGACTCGCCAACGGCCTTATATCCGGCGAAGTGAATGACCGCCTCGATATCGTGTTCCGTGAAAATACGTTCCAGTAAAGCCTCGTCGCGGACATCGCCGTTATAAACGGTCATCTCATGTCCCAGAATATCTTCGACACGGCGAATCGCTTCTTGCGAACTGTTGCTGAAATCATCGATTACTATGGCTTCGTAACCGGCATTTTCCAATTCGATAATCGTATGCGTGCCGATATAACCTGCACCGCCGGTCGTTAAAATCTTCTTCATTACTGCCTCCTGATATGTCACAAAGAATAAAATGATATGTTTATATAGAATATCGCCCGACAGGCGGAATGTCGAGGGTTTGAGAGTGCAATCTTTCGCGTAACTTATATCCGTTGGTAATTGTTCACCGTTCTGGTAAAATGATGCCGCTCTAAATGAATTATATGAGGTATTAAATGGAAAAGACAGTAAAAAAGAACACGGGAACCTTTTCGTTCATAACGGGTTACCTGAAAAGCCTGCGCCGTTTCTTTATCGGTGCCTGCATGGCTACGTGTGTCGCTGCCGCCATGTCTCTGGTCCTACCCCTTTTGTTCAGTTTCGTCGTCGACTATGTACTCGTACCCAGCGATGCCGGAGCGATCAACTTCCCTGCTTTCATTCTGAACTGGTATGAAAAAACAGGCGGTCATGATTACTACATCAAAAATCTATGGATCATGGGCCTGCTTTTGCTTTTGGTCATGCTGGTCGACGGTTTCTTCGCCTGGTTGCAGGGACGTTTTACAGCCCGCTATAACGAGGATTTCGCCTTTAATCTTCGTGTCTCTCTTTTTGATCGTGTTCAACACGCGCCATACCACTACTTGTCGCGGACCGAAACAGGCGATTTGATTCAACGTTTCATATCCGATATGGATACCCTGCGCCGTTTTCTTGGCCAGCAGCTGCAGGAAGGCCTTCGCTGCTTTATTCTGGTCAGCGTATCAGCTGTTGTCATGTTCACTGTCAACTGGCGCATGGGCCTTGTTTCCATCGCCCTGACACCTTTTATCGTCTTTTCGGCCTATCGATATTTCATCAACCAACAAAAGTCATTCTTGAAATGGGACGAAGCGGAAGGCGATCTCTCTACCATGGTGCAGGAACATCTCACCGGCGTGCGTGTGGTTAAGGCTTTCGCGCGCCAGGCCTTCGAGATGAAACGCTTCCATGATAAAAACAGCGTCTTGCGCAAGCACGGCAGTAAGACAATGGCACATATGGCCGACTTCTGGATGATATCGGATTTCCTCTGTTACATACAGATCGCAGTCGTGAGTATTGTCGGTGTATGGCAGGTCGTCAGCGGTAATCTGACCGCCGGTGAATTTATCATCTTTGTCAGTTATGTGGATCGCCTCCTCTTCCCGCTGCGCCAGCTGGCCCGTATTGTCGGAGATACCAGTCGAGCGGGTATCTCGGCCGGACGTCTGAAAGAAGTTATGGATGCGCCGATCGAGCCTGACGACAAGGATCTGCTTGATTTGACACTGGAAGGCGAAGTCGAGTTTGACGGTGTCAGTTTCCGTTATAAAGACGAAGAAGGCAATATGGAAGTATTGCAGAACATTTCCTTTAAGGTCGAAGCCGGTCAAACAGTCGGTATTCTTGGACCGACAGGTTCCGGTAAATCAACTCTCCTCCATCTGCTTGCCCGACTCTACGACCCTGACGAAGGGACGATTCGTTTCAACGGAATCGATGCCCGCGAGATTTCGCGCTACAGTATTCGCAGGCAAGTCGGCTATATTTTACAAGAGCCCTTTGTATTCTCCCGTTCGATTCGCGAGAACATCGCTTTAACGGCACCGGATGCCCCCGAACACGCCGTCAGAAAAGTAGCCCAGATCGCTTCCTTCGAGAAAGAAATCAAGCAGTTTGATCAGGGCTATGAAACGATGGTCGGCGAGCGCGGAACCACCTTGTCCGGCGGTCAAAAGCAACGTCTGGCCATCGCCAGAACCCTGCTTCGCAACTGTCCGATTCTGGTTTTCGATGACTCGCTCAGTGCAGTTGACACCACGACCGACCTGGAAATTCGTCGTCACCTAAAAGACGAAACCAACACCAAGACCGTATTCCTGATAACTCACCGCATCACAAGCCTCGCCTCGGCCGACTTAATACTGGTTCTGGACGACGGTAAAATCGTTGAACAGGGCACACATAACGAACTGATCAAAAAAGACGGTCTCTACAAGCGTGTATACGACCTTCAAAATTCAGATAACCCGACGGAGGTAGCCTAATGTCTGATAACAGCGCCATAGCGCAAATCGAAAAAGAAGATCAGGCCGCCAAACTGAACTTCGCTTTATGGAAACGTCTCTTTTCCCTGCTGTCCGAAATGAAGCGCGACATCATCTGGATGTGTGCAACCATGATTCTACTGGCTGCTTCGGATTCGATCTATCCCCTGGTCACGGCCTATGCGATTGACCACTTTATCGCCAACAACACGACTGATGGACTCCTGGCTTACGGTATCGGTCTCGTCATCTTTATGACGCTATCCGCCGGTCTGACCAGACTCTTTATTTACTACGCGGGTCAAACCGAAATCGGTATGAGTTACTATACGCGGGAACGGGCCTTCGCCAAATTGCAGGAATTGTCGCTAAGCTTCTTTGACCGCAATCCGATCGGCTGGCTTTTAAGTCGTATCATTTCGGATGTCAACCGATTAAGCGAAGTAATCGCCTGGGGTATGGTAGATATGATCTGGAGCGGTTTCAGCGTTCTTTTCATGATCATTTCGATGCTGATCCTCGACTGGCGTCTGGCTCTGATCTCTCTGGCCGTAATTCCCCCGCTTGCAGTCATCAGCTATCTCTTTCAAAAGCGGATTCTAGATGCGCAAAGAAAAGTCCGTGCACAGAATTCACGTCTGACCGCAGCGATTAACGAAGGGATCAGCGGAGCCAAAACAACAAAAACACTGCTTCGCGAAGCCGAAAGTCTGCGTGAGTACGAAGAAATTGCCGGAAGCTTGAGAAGTCATTCCATCCGTGCGTTGAATCTGGCGGCTCTTTATATGCCTGTCGTCTCCATCATGGGAGGCATCGGTGCCGCCATTGTCTTGTGGCAGGGCGGTCATCGCTTGAGTCTGGGCGGATTGGAACTCGGCGTGCTCTACGCGTTTGTAATCTATATCACCAGAATTTTCGATCCGATTCGCAACATCGCCCGTGTCATCAGCGACTTCCAGTCGGCTCAGGCCGCCGGCGAGCGCGTGCTCGGACTCTTGGTCGAAGAGCCGGAGCTGAAAGATGATCCCGACATTCAAAAGCGCTGGGCAGATGAAGCCGCCTGGCCCCGGATTAAAGGGAAAATCGAGTTTCGCGATGTTTCCTTCCATTATTTACCGGAAGAACCGATTCTGGAGAACTTCAATCTGACTGTCATGCCCGGCGAAACCATCGCACTGGTAGGTTCCACTGGTTCGGGTAAAAGTACAATTGTCAACCTGGCTTGTCGTTTCTATGAACCTGTTAAAGGACAAATCCTGGTTGATGATATCGACTACCGCGAAATGCCCATGAACTGGATGTACAGTCAGCTTGGCTATGTCCTGCAGACACCTTATCTCTTCAATGCCTCGATCAAAGAGAACATTCGCTTCGGCAAGCTGGATGCGACGGACGAAGAGATTGAAGAAGCCTGCCGTCTGGTCAACGCTGACGAGTTTATCAGAAAGATGGAACACGGTTATGACACGATCGTCGGCGAAGGCGGAAGCCGTTTATCCGTCGGTCAGAAACAGTTGGTTTCCTTTGCCCGTGCTATAGTGGGTAAACCGCCGCTGTTCGTGCTCGACGAGGCAACCAGTTCGATTGACACCGAGACCGAACGAGTGATCCAGGACGGTATCGAACATGCCCTGAACGGAAGAACCTCCTTTGTCATCGCTCACCGCCTCTCTACCATTTTGTCCGCCGATCGAATTCTCTTCATCGAAAAGGGCCGAATTGCGGAGATGGGCACGCATGCCGAATTAATGAAAATGCGCGGCAAGTATTACGAGCTTTACCTGAATCAATATACCGAAGAACAGCTTCTGGCTTAAGAGTAAGTTAACGGATAAGAAAAATCCCCATTGGTATGAATTTGAAACCGATGGGGATTTTCCATTGTGTTTTATGACTGCCGGTAACTTTGCTGTGCCTGATTAAAGACCAAATTCCTCTTTCACCTTGGCAAAGCTGCTTAACACCAGATCAAGATCCTCTTTGGTATGAGCGGCAGAAACCTGGGTGCGGATTCTTGCTTTGTCGCGCGGGACGACAGGGAAGCTAAAGGCCGTTACATAAACACCTAGCTCCAGCATGCGCTCGGCAACTTTAGCCGCCAGCTTGGCATCATAAACCATAACAGGAACGATCGGGTGAGTGCCCGGAACAATATCCAATCCGATGTCGGTCAGACCCTGACGGAAATATGCCGTATTCTCCTGAAGTTTCTTCAGATGGGACTGATCGGACTCCAGCATTTCCAGCACCTTCAAGGTTGTGCTTGCGATGGCCGGCGATAACGTATTGGAAAAAAGATAGGGCCTGCTTGCCTGGCGAAGCAAGTCAATAACCGGCTGACTGGCTGCCGTGAAACCGCCGCTGGCACCGCCCAGAGCTTTTCCGAAAGTCGAGGTCAGGATATCGACACGACCCATAACACCGCAGTGTTCGGCAGTTCCGCGGCCCGTAGCACCGACAAATCCCGAAGAATGACTGTCATCAACCATGACGAGAGCGCCGTACTTTTCCGCGAGATCGCAGATACCCGCGAGGTTAGCGATAATGCCGTCCATAGAAAATACGCCGTCCGTGGCGATCAGGATAATCCGGGCTCCGGCTTCCCTGGCCTCGATGAGATTTTTCTCCAGATCAGCCATATCGTTGTTCTGATAGCGATAGCGTTTGGCTTTACACAAACGGACACCGTCGATGATGCTGGCGTGATTCAACTGATCGCTGATGATCGCATCCTCCTCGCCCAGGAGTGTCTCGAACAGTCCCGTATTGGCATCGAAACAAGAGCTGTATAAAATGGCATCGTCAAAACCAAAGAACTCACTGACTTTTTTCTCCAGGGCTTTATGAACTTCCTGCGTGCCGCAGATAAAGCGAACCGAAGACAGACCAAAACCCCACTTGTCGTAACTGGCCTTGGCGGTTTCGATCAACTCGGCGTTATCGCAGAGACCCAGATAATTATTGGCACACATGTTGACAACATTGTCGACGTTCGTCGTATTGATCCGGCTGCGCTGTTTCGTTGTCAAAACACGCTCGTTTTTATACAAACCCTGATCCTTGTAACTTTGTACCTTTTCTTCAAAGAAATTGATTGCTGCTTTTTTCATTCAAACTGTCCTCTCTTCGATTCCTCAAGCTTTTACTATCTTATCTCAGGCCAACTCATCTTCCGCCCAGGTCATGACGACTTTCGCTGCTTCGCCGTTGATCATCGCGGCAAAGCCTTTCTCGTAATCACGGTAGTCGATCCGGTGCGTAATAATGGCATCCAGGTTCAAACCGCTTTGGATCATCGCCATCATCTTGTACCAGGTTTCGAACATCTCGCGGCCGTAAATACCATCGACATGCAAGCCCTTCATGATGATTTGATTCCAGTTTGTATCGGCCGGACGACCGTGAATACCCAAAAGCGATACCTGACCGCCGTGTGCCATTGTATCCCAGATCGTGTTCAGCGCGGCCGGCGAGCCGCTCATTTCCATCGCCACGTCAAAGCCTTCTGTCATACCGAGTTCGTTCATCACGTCGCGCACATCTTCCCGGCTGATATTAACCGTTCGCAGATTCGAACAGAGCTTTTCGGCCATAGCCAGCCGGTAGTCGTTCATATCCGTCAGAACAATATGGCGGGCACCGCTGTGACGCGCCACGGCAGCTGCCATCATGCCGATGGGCCCCGCACCTGTAATAAGAACATCCTCTCCGACTAGATCTGATTTCAGAGCGGTATGAACAGCATTTCCCAGCGGATCGAAGATCGCGGCGATATCAAGCGGAATACCCGGATTAACCTTCACTACGTTTGTGGCCGGAATAACCAGATATTCGGCAAAGCAGCCCTGACGATCCACACCCACGCCCTTGGTATATAAACACAAATGACGCTTACCGGCCCGGCAGTTACGACAGGTACCGCATACGATATGGCCCTCGCCGGAAACCAGGTCGCCGACTTCGATGCCGCTGACGAGACTGCCGACTTCGGTGACTCTTCCCACAAACTCATGGCCGACGGGCATCGGCGGCTTGATATGTTCACGACTCCACTGATCCCATTGATAGATATGAACATCCGTACCGCATATCGCCGTTTTCAGTATTTTTATCTTTACATCAAGTTCGCTTGTCCGTGGTACAGGGACAGTCTCTAGAGACAGACCCGGTGCGGCCGAAGTCTTCACAAGAGCCCACATAGTTTCACTCATAACAGTAATTTCCTTCCTCGTTTATACAATGACAATGGCAGCGGATCCCCATTCGAACGATCTGCAGACTTACATTGCTTATTATAAGCCAGAACTGCGTATTTGTGGGGTTTTTTCGGTATTAATTCAAATTTTGTTTTTTTATGCCGGAAGATGCTTGACAGCCTCTTCCGAGGACCTATAATAAAGACGAACATATATTCGCTTTAGGAGGTTGACATGGACAGGGTTATTCTTCATGTAGACATGAATAGTTTCTATGCCGCGGTAGAGTGTCTACACAGGCCGGACATTCGTCACCTCCCCGTGGCTGTCGGCGGAAACGAGGAAGCCCGACACGGTATTGTCCTGGCCAAGAATCAATTGGCGAAAGCTTATGGTATTAAAACAGGCGAAGTACTCTGGCAGGCCCGGCAGAAATGTCCGACACTTGTTACCGTGCCGCCCAATTATCCACTTTACCTGCGCTACTCCAGGCATGCCCGGAATCTCTACGAGCAGTTCACGCAGCAGATCGAACCTTTCGGCCTGGATGAATGCTGGCTTGATATTACCGGTCTGGACGGCTTCGAGACGGCCGAATGCATCCGCCGGCTGGTTTATCGGGAGCTTGGCGTCACGGTTTCGATCGGTGTTTCCTGGAATAAGATTTTCGCCAAACTGGGCAGCGATATGAAAAAGCCGGATGCGACCACCGTTATTACACGTGGTAACTACCGGGATTTAGCCTGGCCCCTGCCGGTAAGCGATCTCTTATATGTCGGACCGGCGACGACACGAAAACTGCATCAACTGGGGGTACGAACCATCGGCGAGCTAGCGAGATTAAATACGGACTTTCTCATGGCACGTTTCGGTAAGGTCGGCTTAATGCTCAGCCGCTTCGCCAACGGCGAAGATACGAGTCCGGTTTTGACTACGGATGCAAGCAGCCAGATCAAATCTGTCGGAAACAGCGTCACAACGCCCCGGGATCTTGTCAGCGATGACGATGCCCGCCTTGTTCTTTATGCGCTCTCCGAGAGCGTCGGCGCCCGTTTGCGGGAGCATGGGCTGGTAGGTAACGTAGTCGAACTGTCGGTTCGGGATAACGGTCTTTTCAGTTTTGGATGCCAGAGAAAAATTCCCCGCGAGACCTTCCTGACCGGTGAGATTGCCGCTGAAATTATCCGTCTTTTTCGAGAAAACTATCACTGGCCCGCTCCCATCCGCAGCATGGGAGTACGGGTATCCGGTCTTTCCCTGGCTCGCCCCGAGCAGCTGGCCTTCTTCCCCGACGAACGGCTCAGATTGCAGCTCACCAGCCTGGATCACACCATTGACGAACTGCGTCGTCGTTATGGTTACGGGGCTATCAAACGCGGCCTTTTTATCACCGATCGTTTGGGTGAACTGGATGCCAAATCCGATCATATCATCGCACCGATTTCCTTTTTAAAGGGAGGTGACAGCCTGTGATAAACGAACAGCCCGAGGAGGCATCGGGGCTCTATGACGGCGAGGAATGGCTGGCGATCGCCGTAGAGGCGCGCGTCAAGACAAACGGCGACATACTTCCCTTAAGTTTCGAATGGGAAGGTCGCAGCCTTATCATCGAAAAAATCCTTGACATGCATCCGGCCCGAAACCGCAAGTTACTCCGTAGCGGTACGCGCTATCTCGTATCGATCGAGGGCGGGCACTTTACCTTGTTTCTGGATCGCGCTTGCTGGTATCTCGAGCTAAAAGATCCGTATGCATAAAAAGACAAGTATGGCGAAATCTTTATCCCTTCGCGATACTTGTCTTTCCTTATTTTTTTAGCAGGCGGCCGGCAGCCGCAGAGATTTATTCTGTCAGTTCGTCTTGAAATCCTTTCAGACGATCGGCGAAGTTACGATCAAAATTGAAAATCTGACGTGGATAAGATTCGCCCATAAACGGTGAAGTTATCATGAAATCCGCCGTAGCCGCATTCGTGGCGATCGGAATACCATAAACAACCGCGATACGAAGCAGGGCCCGCACATCGGGATCGTGAGGCTGGGCTTCGAGGGGATCCATGAAGAAAATGACCATATCGACCTTGCCTTCGGCGATGCGCGATCCGATCTGCTGGTCGCCGCCCAAGGGTCCGGAGTTAAAACCACGTACCGGCAACTCGGTCATATCCGCGACGAGTCGGGCTGTCGTACCGGTTCCGCAGAGGTGGTGATGTTTAAGGATATCGCTATGACGGCGAACCCATTCCAGGAGCTCTTTCTTCTTGCCGTCATGAGCGATTAAGGCGATGGTCTTAACCTTCTCGATGGGAAATGTAATGTATTCGTTTTGATTTGTGCTCATATATATCTCCTATAAATTGTTATCAACATATTCGATGTAAACAGCGGCCAGTGGCGGTAGATCCATCTCCAGTCGCCGAACCGCAAGCGCCTCTATTATAGCATCGCTGCTTTGAATATCGCTTGCTTGAGCCCTTCTTAATAATCCGGGTTCATCCTTCAATAAAGATTGGAACCAGGGCTGATCTTTATCTTTCGCAGTGACAGGCTTGCTTGACAAAAGAGAGCCCGTAAATGAATCGCCCAAATAATTGGATCCGCCCCATCTGGCGTCATCGCTGTTGAAGCGAACTTTCCAGCTGTCGCCTTCCGGTACGCGAAACGAGTATTTTGGTAATACGGTCGGGGTCATATTCAGGATCGTGATGATTTTTTGTCTGCCTTGGCTTGATTGACGACAAAAGATATACACCGAATTCTCGGCATCATCTGCCTGCAACCACTCGAAACCGTTCCAGTTATCGTCTTCTTCCCAAAATGCAGGATTTTCCAGATAGAAGTGATTCAAGGCTTTGATAAAGTCGTGTAACTGACAATGCCGGTCATATTGAAGCATGAACCATTCCAGTTCTTCGTAAAATCTCCATTCGATAAAAGTACCCAGTTCGTAGCCCATGAAATTCAGCTTGGCACCCGGATGGGCAATCTGATACATAAGCAAGATTCTCATGCTGGCGAACTTACGCCATAAATCACCCGGCATGCGATCCAAAAGACTCTTTTTACCATGTACGACTTCGTCATGGGAAAAAGCAAGAACATAATGTTCGCTGAAAGCATAAGTCATCGAAAAAGTCATTTTATGATACGATCCGGGCCGCATAAAGTAATCTTGTTTCATGTAATCCAAGGTATCGTGCATCCAGCCCATATTCCATTTATGAGTGAAGCCAAGACCGCCTTCGTCCGTCGGATGCGTAATTTTCGGATAAGCCGTGGACTCCTCCGCAATGAGCAGGGCATGCGGAAAATACTTGGAAATACTGCTGTTCAGATGCTTGAGGAAATCTACCGCTGCCAGATTTTCGGATCCGCCTTCCTCGTTTCGAAGGTTATCCGGCCGGTCAAAGGTAAGATAAATCATGCTGGTAACGGCATCCATCCGTAAACCATCGATATGGAACTCCGATAGCCAGTAATAGGCGCTCGATATTAAGAACGAATGAACTTCTTTACGGGCATAATCGAAAGATACCGTCCCCCACTCCTGCAGATTGGCCTTTTGAGGATCGGGATGCTCGTAAGTGGGTGTGCCATCGAAGTAAAACAAACCGTGTTCGTCTCGGGGGAAATGGGATGGCACCCAATCCATGATGACTTTTATACCGTGCAAATGCATCGTATCCACAAAGAACTTAAAATCGGCGGGCGATCCGTAGCGAGATGTCGGGCAAAAGTATCCGGTCACCTGGTATCCCCAGGAAGCGTCCAGAGGATATTCTGTCACCGGCATCAGTTCGACGGCATTAAAGCCCATTTCTTTTAAGTACGGCGCCAGCTGTATGGCTGTCTCCCGGTAGGTATAGCAGTTTCCATCCGGATAACGACGCCAGGACGCCAGATGCAATTCATAAATGTTTAGAGGTGTATTGGATCTTGCGTTACGATGATTCTTCAGATGCAGTTTATCGCGCCATTCATAGTGATCCGCCGGATAAACGATCGATGCGGTGGCTGGTCGGGTTTCGCTGTGGCGGGCCATCGGATCTGCTTTTAACACGACTCTGTCATGTCGGTCCCGAACGGCAAATTTATAGCGTTGCCAGCTGTAGTCTCCGGGCAGAAAAATAGTCCAGATACCGCTTGACTGAATCAGTCTCATGTGGTTGGCTTCGGAATCCCACTGGTTAAAATCGCCCACCAGAGATACAGCTTTCGCACGGGGAGCCCAAACAGAAAAACGCCATCCCCCGATACCTTGATCGACTGCGGGATTGGCGCCTAAAAGCAAATAACTTTGGTAGTTCGTTCCGTTATTGAACAAATATACAGCGTCCATAAGCTCCTCCACCTTCTTCTTTTGTCGCATGATTTAATTATATACTATAAACAAAAGCAAGTTGTCTGCATTGTCCCGATTTAGGAGACAAGCGCGCACGACGTTCGCAAATATTCCGTTATACTAACTATTATCAAGAATAGTAGAGATTTGAATCGAGGTAGAAAATGAATATGAATTCAAAATCCGCTTTACCGGATAATCCGAATAAAAATCTGATCTTTGACCGGGAGCATCTGCGCGAGATTGTGCTGGCAGGCGGCTGTTTCTGGGGTGTCGATGCCTATATGGCCAGACTATACGGAGTCGCCGAAACCGAGTGTGCATACGCCAACGGTCACCTGGAAAACCCAAGTTACAAAAAGGTCTGTGAAGGCAACACAGGACATGCCGAGGTCGTTAAAATCACTTACGATCCGGGAAGAATCAGTCTGCGCGCACTTCTGGAGCAGTTCTTCAGCATCATCGATCCGACTCAGCGGGGCAGACAGGCTAACGATATCGGTGATCAGTATCGTAACGGTATCTATTACATCGATCCGGCCGATTTAGCTGTAATCGAAGAGGTTCGAGACGAAGTTGCACGGCAGTATACAAAACCACTTGCTACCGAGATTCTTCCGTTAACAAGCTATTATGCGGCCGAGGAATATCACCAGGACTATCTGGACAAGAATCCCAACGGCTATTGTCATGTATCGTTTGCCGCTTTGCCTGCCGGGCAGTTGCCTCTGGAATAAACGGGACTATAACATGTCGAATCAAAATCACCTATCTATCGGGAAGGTAAAATTACCGAAGCCCGGTCTTCGAATGTTCAAAACCGTCCTGGCCGTTTTCGCCTGTTTAACGATAATAGCCGTGGCAAATCCTTCTTCCAATGGCTTTTATGCGGCTATCGCGGCAATATTATGTATGCAATCCGATGTGCACAGCAGCTGGCCCGTGGCGCGAAATCGTATTATCGGTACTTTCATCGGGGGTATTTACGGACTGCTGGTCACACTCTTGCTTCAACAAGTCGATTTTAGTGATCCAAGATGGCTCTTTATCACTGTGATCGCGCTTAGTCTACTCCCCTTGATCTGGATCATTGTTTTACTGGAACAACATCCTGCAGTTTACATTACCTGCGTGGTTTATCTCAGTATCGTTTTAAATGCGACTAGTCGTGACCCTCTGCGCTTCGCCTTTCTCAGAATGGGTGAAACTCTCCTGGGTATCCTCGTCTCGCTGGGCATTAATGCTATCCCCTTCTTAAAAAGAACCGAAGCCGACGATCGCAGCTCCGGTTCGTAAAACATACAGTTTATCGCTCTTTGGCAGAGACGGGCTTCAGTCAGGAGTCCGTTTCTTCTTTTTTCCGGCTCATGAACTCGATAAAGTGAATGGCGCCTTCTTTGATTGCCAGTTGCTCTTGTTCGAGAAAAGGCCGAAATGCTTTTGTTTGAAGACGAAGCCCTTCGTCTTGTACTTCCATGGTCCATGTTCCGATGATCTCCCCTCGGCTGACGATCATGGGTAAAAATATACCGTTTTGCTTCGGCATGAGATCCCTGGAAAAGCGGGGGTCCAAAACAGGACTTCTCTCGACATAAGAAAGCAGATACTCGTCAAAAGCCGGCAAGAGCATAATATCATCACCGCCGGAAGGGCGATCCATATGCGCGGGCATAAAGTAAAGTTTATTATCGGATTTCACGGCCGTTAACTGCGTCGCTACCAGTTTCAAGCCTTTTTTGGCTTCTTCCAAAGGCAAGCCGGCCCACCAGGCAAAATCGGATAACAAAGCCGGTCCGCGACTGCTAAAGTACCTCAGCGCCAATTCTGCCAGAGCTTCTTCATCCGGTATGCTGCGAGCGGCTCCAACAACATCGTCATACAACTCAAAAGTCGCCGCATTGACCGAATCCGGACCGCAGATAATAAGTTTCTCGAGAGCAGCAGTAGTCAATAAGAGATAGCCGCGCTCGGCCGTTGTATCAATACCCTGTTCTTCCAAGGCAGAGAAGAGACTATCACGTGTCATCAGTTTGTTTTGTTTGAGACTTCGAAATATAATGTCGTGGCTGCTCAAGAGTGTTGCCGGATCCAAACCCACGACTTCTAGTCGTTTTTGAATCGCCCGCTTAACCCAGGGAGCAAGAAAATCCAGGATCCAGGGTAAATCGCCCGGTGTAACAAAACTCATATTAGCGCGAAAAAGCCATGTTCTTACAATGCTTCGTTCGTTTAATGCTGCATCTATTTCACTGTGATGCGATCCCGGCAAGCGTTTGCTCAGAGCCCACTTAGCCTGAGTCAGACTCTGAGCCTGTATCGTACCGAAGTAATCGACGATTTTAGCCGGCGTTCGAAAAGCCGATCCGTTAAGTTGTTGATTCATTAAACGCAAACGCGCGATATCATTTCGTTCCATCCGGGGCTCCGTCCTGTCAGCTTATTTACCTTGTTAGATATTTAGATTATATGTCAATAATTAATAAAAAACAGTCAGACAATTGATCATTGTCTGACTGCCTTAGTGGTTGCGGAGGCGGGACTCGAACCACGCGACCTCCGGGTTATGAGCCCGGCAAGCTACCAACTGCTCCACTCCGCGGTATCTGTAATGAAATGTGTTTGGTGCTCATGGCCGGACTTGAACCGGCACGGATGTTACTCCGACGGATTTTAAGTCCGCTGCGTCTGCCATTCCGCCACACGAGCAACTCATTTCATGCACTTCAGTATATTAAGAGAATTAGACCCGCTTGTCAAGGAAAATATTCAGATCCGTGACTTCACTCTTTACCTTTAACATCGGTAAGCCGGATATCTCTTTACTTTTAGATGAACTCGTTCTTTACAGGCTGCTCACCCGGAGAAGAAAGAGCGGCCGTCTCCAGCCTCGCCTGTGTAATTGACGCTGGAAAAAGCCGCCCGATTAGATCAGAATCAGGAAAAACGTCTGCTTATTTTCTTTTTACCGGCATCAGCTCGATGTAACCTCTGTCTCCGATTGGTTCCAGTTGGATTCGAGGATTACTGTCGTCCCATTCGTAGCCGATAAATTCCGGGTTGTACTTTTTCTCTGCACTCTGAATTTCGGCAATAGCGCTCTCAAAATCCTCATCGGCAAAGGGCTCTCCTCTGAACAGAAGATACTCAGACGCGGGCAAATCAATTAGGTCAAAACCTTCCGGTATCACTCCGTTATATTCGGTTTCTACTTCCACTCCCTGAACATATACATTTGTTATTGGTTTTCTTAAGGACGGCGGAAGCCAGAGACAAACCGGTTCTCCGCTGACCGACTTGATGCTCTTCAACAGACCCCATACGTCACAACCGACTTCCTCACAGTAAGTCCAATAATTGTCTGCTTTGATAGCTCTCTTGATAATGACCTTACGCGCTGGTTTTTCAATTACTTGAATAAATACTGATCTTGTTTCGCTCATATCGATTGCTTTCCTTTCTTTGTCAGATATGAAATACGGAGTAAAGAGCCAGATTGGTACGGGACTTGTGGAATATTCCTTGGGATTGCAGGCGAATTCTCGTCTGAAAGCCCTTTGATATCCGTCCACGCTCTTAAAACCCATGTCCACAGCCACGTCTAATACATGACGACTTTCATCTCGCAGTCTGATCGCTGATTCCGACAATCTAAGACGTCTGATGTACACGGCCGGCGTCATGTCCAGATACTTGATGAACAGTTTTCTGGCATAGCCGGGAGAAAAGGCAGCCGCAGACGCAAGATCATTCATCGTTATTTCTTCTTTGATATGATCTTTGATATACTGTTGCATCCGGCGAACCGCCACTCTCTGCTCTTCCATCATCTCATCTCCTTGAATTCAGATGATATCGCGAAGCAAGGTCGAAATTCTCGACTTTTTTGATCCTTTTTAATTGACTATTTCATTGTTAAACCGTCAGAAAATGCTTTTCCCAATACAGCCCCCAATCCAAGATAAGTATTATTACAGGGATCGAATGTGATCGGCTTCAACTTTCCGGGATCGATTTTACCATTGGTCAAAATGGATTCGTCTGCACACACATTTACGATTTCACCTGTCAGGATATCGTCTTCATAACGCTTAACCTTACACTCCAAAGCCATGGGTAACTCATCGATTAGCGGTGCGTTGACATGCTTGCTCGGGCTCGCATGAAATTTTGCTTTCATAAATTTATCGGGAACCTTCTTAGCCGTTTCAATTCCGACATAATCACAAGCCACCAGATAATCCTGTGTAGCGATACTTACGGTAAATGCTCCGCTTACCTTTATGTTTTCCGTCGTCTTATGCTCGGAGAGCCTGATTGTGATTTCCGTATAGTCAGTGATGCATCCCCATGCCGCATTCATGGCGTTGGGTACTTTGTCCTTGTCATAGGTTCCGATAATCAATACCGGCATAGGCAGTAAATAAGGCTTGGCACCGAAATCCACCCTGTTCATAAAAATACCTCCACTTTATATGTCTTTGGTATATATAGTAATACCTTACTACTTCCAATCATACAAAGAAATCAAGATATTCCCGGACATAAAAATACGGTAAGCGACCCAATCGATCGTTTACCGTATATCGTTCATGGTTGCGGAGGCGGGACTCGAACCACGCGACCTCCGGGTTATGAGCCCGGCAAGCTACCAACTGCTCCACTCCGCGATGTGAAGACTTGTTTCAGCACTTGGCTGTCACTCCTTACTAGTATATAGTGTTTTTTCATTTTGTCAAGTGATCGATAAAATACCGTACTTATTTATTAATTGCAACATGAAGTGTCGCGTCTGTTAAGTGCTCATGGCCCAGGCTTCGGCCGGGGTCAGGTAGTTCAAAATCTTTCGGGGGTAGACATTGAGCCATTGCTCGAGGCGGTTGATTTCCT
>JBNRMJ010000019.1:0-39524 GCA_050309435.1 Fastidiosipilaceae bacterium | reverse complement strand
GATACCTATTGGTTGGAACGAGACCAGGCACGAACGAACGCAGATCTGATGCGACAACAATTAAGCAGGACCGCTTAGCGGTCGGTCAACCGGAAGGCAATTTACACCAACATTAAGGACTTGACTTGCCGGCCCCACTGCAGCAGGGCCGGTTTCTGATATCTCAGATCATTCTATAGACTTCTTACTTACCGACAAGGACTCTGCACTGGTATGGTTTCAGTGTCCAGGTCGTGCCTTCTTCTCCGCTTTCGAGATCGAGCAGGATATCCGTAGATGCGACCTCATGACTTTCGGTGGTAAAATTCTGGAGGAAGTAGTAGCGCTTATCGCCTGTTCGCTCGCTGACGAATACTCCGGTCGGAAGATCGGTAAACATGGTCTGATCGATGCCAAGCTCTGTTACCAGTTCCCCATAGAAACGACGCAGGAAGTCGATCGAAGCTCTGGCAGCGAGGTAGTAAGCCTCTCCTTGACCGTATTGATGACGAGTTAAGACCGGCATGCCGGCATAGAAGTCTTCCGCATAGACGGCTTTCACTTCCGCGCCTTCCAGGTGAATCAATTCACAGAGCTCGGTCAGTTTATAGTGCACGCCTTTTTCGTCCGTCATCTTCATCTGATTCGACTGATGGTCATAAAGCGCATCGATTTCTTCTCGGCGTATACCGAAGACTTCATTCAAGCCTTCGCCCGGCAGATCTCCCAGATAGACCAGATCATTCTCGTTTACCAGGCCGGTCATGTAAGTACCGACCAGGCGACCGCCGTTTCTGGCGAAGGTCTTCAGCTTATCGGCGAAACCGTCACGCAGCATGTAAAGCATCGGAGCGATAACGAGACTGTAGCGATCCAGCGTACTTTCGGAGTCGACTATATCAACGTTGATACCCTTTTCACGGAAGAAGCGATAGTGCTCCTCGACGGTATCTTCGTAGTGGATGCCGGAGTTGCGAGGTCCTCGGGAGTCTTTAATTGCCCAGCGGTTTTCCCAGTCGAAGACGATGGCTACTTTACTCTCTACCTGACTGCCTTGCAACTCGCTGATCGTCTCAAGGCGATTGCCAAGCACTTTCACTTCCAGGAAGACACGGTCGTCGTTTCGGCCCGAGTGATCGACTACCGCACCGTGGAATTTCTCGGAAGAACCGCGGCTCTTTCGCCACTGGAAGTATTGAACCGAATCCGCTCCATGAGCGACGGCCTGCAGCGAAGACAGCATATGCATATCCGGACGTTTGAGGCGGCTGACCGCCTGCCAGTTCGTCATGCTCGGCGTACTTTCCATCAGGAGGAAGGGCTCGCGCTTGATCGAACGCATCAGATCGTGAGCCATGGCGGTATGCAGGGCTATCCTTTGCGGGGATTGATCGTCATCCGAGTGCCAGATCGGGTAGGAGTCCCAGGAGACAACATCCAGGTCTTCGGCGAACTTGAAGTAATTAAGACCTTCGTAGAAACCCATTAGATTGGTGGTCACGGGAATGTCCGGATTAACGGTGCGGACCGCATCTATTTCCGATTTCATGAAATCGATTGTCTGATAGGTGACGAAGCGTTTCCAGTCGAGGTTAAGAGCGTGAACATCCGAATCTGCATGGGCGAAAGGCGGATGAATCTGATCCCAGTCCGTGTAGGTATGGCTCCAGAAAGCCGACCAGTACTCGTGATTGAGCTTATCGAGTGTGCCGTACTTGTCCTTGAGCCAGCCGCGGAAAGCGTTGATACACAAGTCGCAGAAGCATTCTCCGTTATACTCGTTGGACAGATGCCAGAGAATCACGCCGGGATGACTTGCCAAGCGCTCGGCCAGGAGCGTGTTGATCGCTCTGCTCTTTTCGCGATAGACAGGGCTGGTATAGCAGTGATTGTGCCTTCGGCCGGGCAGCTCCCGCTGACCGTAGCGATTCACGCGACGGATCTCCTCGTACTTGTTACTCATCCAGTTCGGCTTGGCAGCCGTCGGTGTGGCCAGGATCGTGTAGACACCGTTGTCGTAGAGCTTGTTGATGATCTCCTCGAGCCAGTCGAAGTCATAGACGCCTTCTTCTGGTTCAAGTTTCGCCCAGGCGAACATGGGCATGGAGACGCAATTGACCTTGCTCTCTTTCATCAGCTCGAGATCACGGGCGAGGACCTCGGGGTAGTCCAGCCACTGATCCGGGTTGTAGTCGGCACCGTGCAATAGACGAATGGTTTCAGGGATGAATTTCATAATGCTTTCTCCTTTGCCTTTTGTATTATCTTACTTCATGAACGACCTTTAGTCGTTAGCTTGCCGGAAAAGATTTTGGATCCGGTCGACGGACAGGTTTTGTTTGGGTGCGAAAGCATCGGAATCCATGTAGCGGTACAAGGACGAGAGCAGCGCTCTAGCTTCGGGGTAAGCCTTCAGATCCTGAAGACCGAAGGTGGACACGAGCAGTTTGCCGTTAGCGCAGCGGCACTCGAAGAGTTTGGTCATGGGACGAAGATAGGCATAACTGTCCATCTCCGTAACGATGCTGTCAATCTTATGAGGCAGGATCAAAGCCCGTTGCGTGGCCATGGGCCACCATTGCCAGTTACTGTGCTTTTCAGTCGGGAAATCGGCAAGCGCCGGATGACTTGCATCGATTAGTTGCCCCATACCGCCTTCCTGAGCCGGGAATGTTCCGACAGACCAGAAGTCGGTGGTAAACTGAGCCTGAATCGAATGAAGCAGAGCATCTTTTGTCGATGGCGGTGACAGATAGACCGTACCGCCCGCTTCTAAAATCCGGATTGCTTCATCGTCGAATACGCCGGTCTCATAGACCGAATCGGGTTTCTCCGGAACGTGAACAGGATAAACCCACAAGGGATACTCGTTTACATAATCGCCGATCAAGATACGAATATCCAGTCTCTCGGCACGATCAAGTAAGGGTAAATCAAGGACCACGTCGCCGACATCGTGCAGATAGCCCGCTTCATATATACGGCTCGGAATTGTTCCTTCTACGACCACCTCTTCTTCACTGCTTGCTTTTTTACGAAGCAGTTGATAGATCGCAGTCTCTTCGACTTTCTTCTTACTGAAGTTGGCAAACTGCAATCTGGCTCTAAGGCGCTCGCCTGACTCGTAGGTGAACTTGTCCCACAAGAGTAAGGGCAACTCTGCTCGGAAGAACGCGCGGAAACGCTCCGGTCGGGCGAAATCATAAGGCTTTGGCTCGAGAAGAGCGTTGATCATGCCGACTAGCGCGGTACCCTGGCCGGGGAAGTCCTGCAGCCCCAGAAGCGAGAGACCCGAGAGTTGACGGGTACGCATGGCGGCTTCGACCTCGGCTCGATATGCCAGGAGCGATAGTTCCCCGCTGGCTTCCACATAATCCGGCCAGTCTTCCATGAATCCCGCAGCGATTACTTTGTCTTGGATGAGGCGATAGTTGGCCGGATCCGTAACGCCGGTATAGCGTTCCAGTTCATCAAAATCGGGTAGCACTTCGTATTGGCCGACCTCGAAACTGATAACCGCTTTATCATAGGTTTCGCGAAGAAGGCGCATGCCCTCGTTGTATGTTTCCGTCGTGTGCGGATAGGTCTGGTTGATAAAGCCCTGGATGCCGGGCGGATTCGCACCTTTGAATGCTGCGAAACTGCCGCGAAGATCGGCAGTGCCGAACTTCTGCGAGGTATAAAAATCGCTTGCGGGGTCACAACCCCTGGCTCCGTAAAAACCATTCGAGGCATTCGCATAGAGGCGGGTCGAATCGATTTCGCGGGCACGCAGCAGAAGCTCTGTCATCCTGGATATACCGAGATCGCCGCAGCATAGTTCGTTGCCCCAGCTGAGCATGACAAAAGAAGGATGATTGGCCAGCATCCGCAGAATCTGCTCCATCTCGGCTTTGTAATAGGCATAGCTTTCATCGGACTCGAAGGCAGTCTGTGCATCCCAGTGGGAGAGCTCGGGCTCCATCAGCATACCAAGTTCATCGGCTGCCTCGAAGGCCGCCGCCGGCGGACAGTGCGAATGAAAGCGCATCAGATTCACGCCATAAGATTCGTAAACACGTAAAACATCCAGCCATTCGCCCTTCGTCATCGGCGGTCGTCCCGTAATCGGGAAGACCGCGCAATTCGCTTCGCTGCGAACGAAGATCGCTCTCCCGTTTAAGGCCAGTCGTCCGTTTTCGTCAGTTCTGAAATCTCTTATGCCGAAACGAGTGCTCTTATCCGATACGATAGACGTAGTATCATCTTCCTCCGCACGCAGCCAAGCTTCGAGTGTGACGGTCATATCATAGAGATTACCTTCGCCTTCGTCCCAGAGCCGAAGATCGCGGGCGAGTTCCAACAACTCCTTTTTCACGGTATGTTCGCCGGCCGGAAGGTCGACCGGGATAAGTTGTTCCGCGTGCAGTGCCGCCGACCTTACGCGAAGCTGACCCGAAAAACTTTCTTCCAGGGATAAGTCCACCTGCAGGCTAAGTGCTTTGCCGTGTGGATAAACACGTACGCCGGATATAAAGCAAGACGATTCATAACGAAGCCGAATATAGCCGAGCAAGCCGTTCCAGTTGGTTTGTGTTTCATCCGTCGCCGCAGAAGAAAAGACAATCGCATCACGCGGCCAGCCGGGATAGCTGTTGTCGGACAAGAATGTACATTGATGTATACCGTCGGGCAGCTTCGTGAGTTCGAAAACATAAGGCGTGCTGATATTAGCGGGATACAGAGGATAAAATTCTTCTTGGTCGATGAACAGGCGAAGATGCCTCGCCCGTTCTACCTCAAGAAAGACTCGCTCGCCGTCCAGGCGCGTGATCTCGATCTCGCGACGAATCCGCGCACAGCCTTCAAAAGTATAGTGTCTCGTGAAACGCGTGGCGATGACCTCTTTGTTTGACCGGGCCAGCGAACCGTCTCCCGCACCTTTCCACTGATTGGAACCGTCGTCTTTATAACCGATCCGATTCTCGTCCAAACTGCCCGGAAACATCGCTTCGTGCAGCTGATTGTCACCCGTGTCCACCTGCCATCTGCCGGCTAAACTTACTGTCCGCATCGTTTGATCCTTTCTTTTCCTTCCGTTACAATGAAGAAAATCGTTCGGGAGGTATTGCTGTGAAATCACAAGAAGCCAACGTTCTCGAAACATCCGACTATTATGTCTATACACCGAGTAAGACAGCTCGCGATCTCTTCTTATATCCTCTCTACACCGGACGCTTTTTCTACAATGCCGATTACAAACTATTTCGAAACTCCTATAACAGTTATCTGCTCATGTATATCGAGAGCGGCTCCATCGAAGTCTATTACAACCAGACTTATCAGGTGGCCACGGCCGGCCAGTTTGTCTGGATCGACTGCTATGAAGAACACGGCTATACGGCTCTCGAGCCATGGTCTTGTCTCTGGCTCCACTTCGACGGCGTTTCGGCCAGAGAATTTTATAACGCGATCGTCGGCCGCCATGGACAGATCTTCAAACTCGATAACGCATATCCTGTTATCGCCAAGATGGATCTGATCCTGCGTACCTTCCAAAACGGTCATGTCGTACGCGAAGCCATGGTCTCCAAGTACATTTACGATATCCTGACCTCTTTCTTCCTGCAGAAAAAACTTCCGCAGTCAGGCGATGCCGGTCGCCATACACCCGGCTCTCTGGCTGCCATGGCCGAAGAGAGCATGATGTTTATTAACGATCACTTCGCCGAAATGATTACGGTCGATGAACTGGCCAGACAAGCCGGACTGAGCACCTACCATTACATACGCAGCTTTAAGCGAGCCATGGGCATCACCCCTTATCAATATCTGATTCACACCCGCTTGAACGCCGCCAAATACCTTCTCATCAATTCGGATCTCTCGATTAAAGAGATCTGTTTCCAGAGCGGCTTTGTCAGCGAGAGTGTCTTTAACCACCGATTCAAGACCCAGGTCGGCATGACACCGGGGGATTATCGAAGTTCGGCTTCAAACTCGTATATCGGCAGCAACTGAATATTATATAGTTCGGCTACGACCTTTTCGCTCGATTCGCTTCGGGCGGCCATGGGAGAATCAACCTTAACCGTTGTCCCTTCTTTCAGCGGGGTGATATAAATGATCAAATCGCCCTCTTGCAGCTCGTGATAAAAATCCCTCACGGAGATCTCCCAGGTATCACCGTTAGCGAAGTTGTCGTGAAGCATCCGGCCGTTGACAAATGCCTGTCCGACATCGCCTGTATAGTCGATTTGGATCCGAACATCCTTAATGGCTTGTCGATTCATCTCTGCAAAAACCGTCTCCGGCAGGCATACCTTCCAGCGATACGGTGCGACCGCTTCCGCCTCGACTTCCAGCCGGACTTCGCGAGTTGAGAAACGCTCGGGCTCGAAGATATCAGTAAGGACTGAGCACGGCTCGGCCGCGGAGCGATAGCGATAGAAGCCGGTCTCATAATCTTTTGTCTCGAGGCGAATACCGTGCTTATCTTGCATGAATGCAGCTGTTGTCAGATAAGCACGACCGTCCGCCAGATAAAGATTTAAAGCCAGGTCGCGATTGAGACAACAGATCCGAATCTCTTTATCGCCCTCTGTTACCATGAAAGCTTGTGCTTCCAGATTCTCCGCACAGTGATACATCGCTGATCTTTCTCCGTTGATTTTTACGGCCGAATCGAATTCGAACTTCCCCCGCATTCCGGCAGGTACAGCGAAGAAATATGTCCTTAGACCATCCTCGTCGACATAGCCGATCGGCTGAGCAGTAGCCGTCACCAGACAGATACCACCAAGGTCCAGATTAAAGGGGAGCACGCAATTCTCGTCGGTTTCGATCGATAAGTCAGAGAAACGAAGGCCGGAGGATTTCAGACGAAGATCGATATTGACATCTTTTTTCACTGTCATTCGGGCGTGATCCTGATAGTTATTGATAAAGAGGAAGCCTCTTTCGCCGTTCGTTCTGAACGCATAGCGGAAGGAATCCAGGTCGTCCGGTTCGATCTCTGCTCCTCCCGCCGGTAAAACCGTGGGTAAATCGATGAATTGATCGGAGAAGTAACTTGTCAGATAATGCAGATTCTTCAAACGTAAATAAGATTCCCGAATCTGACCGAACTCGCCGATCGCAGCCTGATAGTCATATGAAATTTTGGAAATCTGACCTTCGTTTAAAAAACCACCATGGATGCCGCGCGGATTGGTCCCGCCGCGATACATATAATAGCCAAGATAGTTGCAGCCGGAAGCCAGCTTGATATTCGCCATGGCATCGACGCTCTTATAAGGGAACTGAAAGCGATAGTAATAGCTGACCATCATACCGCCACCCATTTCGCAGCAGGCATACGGCATATCTTCGGGAAGGTAACGGGGATTGAAATCCGTCCGGCTTTTGAACTCATTGTTGTGAAAGTCCTGGTAAATGAACTCTTCGGTCAAAGGATGCTCCCCGACCCTGTTGTAAAAGAGCCAGGGTCTGAATGCATAACCGCCCCAAAGCGGCAACATGGATTCCGGAGCAATTGCCCCGCCCCAGGCCGTAGCCGTATAGAAAACAGGCTGCAGACCTTCTTTGGCTGCCAGGCCACGCATCGTCAGCATATAAGTATCGCCTTCGTTACCGG
Organism: Fastidiosipilaceae bacterium; assembly: GCA_050309435.1. Classification (GTDB taxonomy): domain Bacteria; phylum Bacillota; class Clostridia; order Saccharofermentanales; family Fastidiosipilaceae; genus CAYXVJ01. The sequence goes on along the minus strand of JBNRMJ010000019.1, from coordinate 31,930 downwards.
CGAAAACCCACTCGTTGGTCGTACCCACGGTCATTTCCCAGGGCGCGGCGGAGTGCATATATTCGTTGTCAATTTGAACACCGATAATCGGTCCGTCATCCGAAAAGAAAAGTCCCCGAACCTGCCGAGCGATACGACGGTAGTATCTGGCCGAATAATAAAGCCAGCCTTCGTTGATACTGCGCACCTGGAAATCTTTTCCATACAGCCAGTCCGGCAAGCCGCCGTTACGCACTTCCCCGTGGGCAAACGGACCGACACGCAGAATCACAAACAAATCATGCTTATGGCAGAGTCGCACGAAACTGCCGATATCCCGGCAGCCGTCAAAACGAAAATTGCCTTCTATTTCCTCATGGTGATTCCAGAAAACATAGGTAGCGATTACATTAATACCGCCGGCCTTCATTTTCAGAAGTTCGTCCTCCCAACGCTCCCTGGCGACGCGACTAAAGTGAATCTCGCCGCTCACGGCAAAAAAGGGCTTCCCGTCTGCTTCCATATAGTAATTGGTAAATGATATCTCGCGACCGGAACGGCTTTTTCCGCGAAAATGATCGTCCAAGGGCCTGATGTTCTTTTTTTCGACCTGACTTAAGTCAATCGATAAATTCATCTGCTCAATTCTCCTTTATCTGTTTGCGTGCTTCTTTGGCATAGAGAAAGGCTTTCATGTGAGAGGGATCGTAACGAAGTGCATCTTTCAGGAACTTCACGGCTTTTTCCTTGTTCTTCAAACCCAGATAACCTAGTCCCATCAGATAGCAGCAGTTTGCCTTATTGATCGCCTGCTCGTCTTCTTCGTAGACGGTCATTTCCGGCAGCGAGACGGCGAAGAAATCCGCTTTAACCTCTGCATCGAAACGCTGTTCGCCTGCATCGATCAGACGCGAGAACGCCGACTTCGAACGAACCGCTTCGCCAAGCTCCTCCCAGGCAAGACCCTGGTAGTAGATCATGTCCACGGGCTGATCGTTGTAATACAAGGCCGGCGAAACTTCCGTTACTCCCAGAGTCGCCAGTTTGAAGTATTCCACGGCTTCGTCTTCTCTTCCCTGCAGTTTGGCCAGGCGACCCAGGCGGTAATACAGGTGGTTATCCTTCGTTCCCGCCAGTTTTCCTTCTCCCAGATTCTCCGGATAAACGAGTGCTTTCTTCAGACAGGCCATGGCTTCGTTGAGATCTCCTTTTCCTTCTTGTTCTTCAGCGAAAGCAATCAAGGCCAGCTCGTACTGTGCGGTAATCTTTCCTTCGCCGCCTTCCCAGGGATGGAAGCGATGTTCCAGAATTGCCTGATAGGCATCTTCGTAGCGACCGTTCAGATTCAACAGGGTGATGTATTCAACATACAAGGGATCGAGGCGCTTCAAGAGTTCCGGATGCTTTTCCATCTCTTCGAGCCTCCTGGCAAAGGAAACCCCGATCTGCCTGTAAAGCTGGTCACGCTCCATAAAGACACGTGCATCACCGGGGTCGAGCTCAAAAGCCTGATCGATCATGAGTCTGGCTTGCTCGTAATCACGGCGCTTGTTGGCATACAGCTGCGAAAGGTTTCTGGCTACGGTCGGGAAAGAAGGATCCTGCTCGCGGGAACGCTGCCAGTATATCTCCGCCTCTTCCCAGCGACGGCGGTCATACAGAAGATTGCCAAGATAATAATTCGCTTTCGGGCCGTTAGAGCTCTCGATCGCATACTCCAGGACAGCGATGTCTTCAAGAGAGTTGGGAAAGCAATAGGCCGGGTCCGCTGCTTCGGCCTCCGTTAGTAAATCCTTCGCATCCTCGCCTCTCAAGGAGCGATAGTATGCTTCGTAGTATAGAATCAGCGGTGTTTTCGTCCGACTCAGTCCGAGCACTGCAATCGCCTCATCCAGTGCTGCGATGTCAGCGTAATCCCTGGCGACCATCAATAAACGCAAGTCGTCATGAATCCACATGCCAAAGCAGTTGATCGATTTTTCGCTTAATAAATGCTTTTCATAGATCGACAGGAAATCAAAAGAGTTTATGCGTGTATTTTCTTCTACCAACGCACTGGCTTCTGCAACACGTCCCAGTCGACGCAGAATATATGCCTTCAGGGCTCTTGCCTTGATGTTCTTTTGTTGTCTTTCGAGCGAGCGGTCGATAAAGTCAAGCGCTTCATTGAAATTTTGACGCCTGCACGAGATCGCCGCCAGATAGAAGTAAGCCGTTTTCTGCTGTTCGGCTGTCCACGCCGCTTTATAGAAATGCTTAAAGGCTTCGTCATAGCGTTTTTGGTACCAGTAACACAGTCCCAAAATCTCATATGTTTCGCTGTCATAAGGATTAAGATTCAACTTGGACAGACGTTTGACGGCACGTTCGAGATAGGGCACGGCTTCTTCGAACTGCCCCCGTCTCGCCAGCAAGGTCGCATAAGCGGTGTTGATCCGGCTATCATATGGATCTCGTTTTAACCCTTCCAGATAATAAGCATCCGGCCGGGTCCGTGCATGACGAATCTGCTCCAGATGTCTGGCAATCAAGAGGAGTTCTTCATTGGTCAAAACTTTCTCCGGAACCGGGGGTTCCTTAGCCGCTTCGGGCATGGGAGCAATCACTTCTTTTTCCGGCTTGTAAGAAACAAGCTCCCGGCCGTTCGCCCGGAGTTCAAAAGTCATTTCCGACGGCTTGAATTGCGCTAGTTTCAGATCCTCAGCCAAAATAGACTTCTTATAAGTCTGAACAGGAGATAAGGCAAAGCGCTCGCAATAGCACTCCGTGCCTTCTTGCCGCACGCACAGTTCAACCTCGTCAAAGACGGATGTTACGTAGGCCCGGATCTCAAGGCTGTCATCTTCCGGAGAAAAGTCAACACCCAAAGCGGCATCGACACTGGCATTTTTCACCACGGCGACATCCTTATACGGCATGAAGTATTGCTTGAAACTTTTTGTCTCAAACGGCTTTAACCAGGAGAAATCCGGCTGATTATCCGTGTAGACACCGGTCATCAACTCGACATAAGGGCCGTCTTCATCCGTCAGATTGCGATCCCAGGCACGGCCGAAGTCGCCATGTCCCCAGGTCCACTGCTTCTTGCCGGGAGAAATATGGTGATCCGCTACATGCAGCAAGCCAGCCTGCTTTTGATGATCGTAATTACCGATAAAGTCATAATCGGACTTCTCGACCATGTACGAAGTAGGAACAGCAATATTTCTATAATAAGAAATATCAACACCTTCGCTATAGTCGCTTTTATAGTAGACGGAGCGCGAAATCGGGAAACGGGACACATCTCGTTTTCCATGGTCCATGACAAATCGTACATCCGGCGGGAAAATGGATTGCGTATGTTCGTTGGCCGGAACAGCAGGATTCGCCCACCACAAGAAAGTCTGCGGCAAATACGTACGGTTATAAAGTTCTGCACTCAGTTCGATGTAAGCTTTATCCGGATACAGAGTAAAGCGAAGCACGGACTGGCTGCCGTTCATCCGGTCGACATCGTAAACCAGGACCGAAGCACTACCGTTTTCTTCTTCCTTTAACTCATAAACCAGAGGTAAATAAGTGCTCGGACGGTGATGCTGCGGCCAGTTGAATTCGATACCGCCGGAAATCCAGGGTCCCGTTAAACCTACCAGTGCAGGTTTAATGACTCGGTTGTAATAGACAAAATCATAGTTATTGGTCTTATCGATCGCCCTCTGAATACGGCCCCCGAGCTCGGGCAGGATACTAACCTTCAGATAATCATTTTCCAAATTGACAAGCGTATATTCTTTATCTTCACATTCGTCGCTTATTACTTCGGTTATCGGATAGGGATAAACTTTTCCCGAGCTGCCCTGATAGACACGCTTCTCCAGAAACATCGGATTTTTCTCGGCCGGCCCTGTTTCGTAGGTTGGAATTAAGACTTTTTCTTCCCAAACACGTACTGAATTCATTGTCGCACCTCTTCTTACATAATCTTCGTCCATATACAGATCGTTTTCAGTATAGGTCAGCTTCCCTGCAAAGGCATTATGATAAAAACATCATTTATTGCGAATTATTGCTCTTCACAAATCCAAATATGCGTAACACAACCCGTTTCCCTGTCTGTTTTTTATTTGACAAGTTGTATAGATAAGTGATTTTCATGTCGAAAATATACTTACAATATGTTGACACTTAAAATTTTTAATTGTATATTGATCACAGATTCACCTCATTTGAATGAGCGTTTACGGGCTTTAGTCTTTATCCTCGTACAAGCTTATGGTTGAATTTTTCATTGCGAATAACTAGCTTAACGAACAACCTGTGAATCATATATTTATACATATATTGATTATCTAGAATGCTGATCTATCTTTAGTTGATTGTTAGTCACCAAGACTAAACATAGAAGTATTCGACAGGATATCAGGCCAGAAACAATATCGGTTTTCACGCCTGATGGACCGCCGGAAACGGCAAGCAGTTCCAGGAATCAAGGAGGATTCGAATGAAGAAAGCAAGAAAGATACTGGCTTTTATGATCTCGCTCAGTATCCTGTTTATAGCATCTACCGGATGCGACACAGGGGGCGGTACAGGTAAAGGCACGGGAGATTCCACCACAAGTGCCCGGACCGGTGGCGAGATTCAGGAAGGCAAGGACACAAACAACGGCAGACCGTACAACCTGACGCCTGCCTACTACGACTCGCGCGCCGACAAGTACAAGAACGGAATTAACGCCACAGTCTTACCGATCACGGATGAAGTTACCACGATTACCGTTTGGCGCTCTTTCTCCTCAACCGTTATGCAGAGCATGGATGAATGTCTCGCCATAGAAGAGTTGGAGAAACGGACAAACGTAAAAATCGAATGGCTCTATCCTCCCAGCGGTAACGAAAATGAAAATTACACATTACGAGTAACTTCTGATCAATTGCCCCATATCTTCTCCACGCCTCCCGAATATCCCGGCGGCGTTACGAAAGCTATTGATGACGAGATTTACGCCGATTTAACTCCTTACTATGATGAAGGCTTGATGCCCAACATCAAGTATCTTAGAGAGTCAAATCCTGATATCGATAAAGATTTTAAAGATGACGAAGGAAGAATGACGTTCTTCCCGATGATCGATATTGTCCCCAGCCACCCCTGGAGCGGCCTTTGGGTTCGTGAAGACTGGCTTGAAGAAGTCAATATGGATGCGCCCGAGACAATTGAAGACTGGGACAAAATGCTGCACGCCTTTAAAGAATTAAAGGGCGGCTTCCCGCTGGCAGCCAATATAAAAGACTGGTACGGCGTGAAAACGAACTACATGTTCGCCGGCTCCTTTGAATCTGCTTATCAGCAATTTATTAATAAAGATGGTACCGTTGTCTACGGTTCGATCGAACCCGGCTACGAAGACTTCCTGAAATTGATGAACAAGTGGTATGAAGAAGGAATCCTGGATCCCGACTTTGCCACGAGAACAAACGATGACTACTTCGCCAATGTTGCCAACAGTGTCGTCGGTGCTTTCGGTCTGGCTTATGGCGAACTTGGCCAGCAGAAACTGACCGGTATGACCCTGGATCCGGACTGGAAGGTCATTCCCGTCGTAAATCCGACATCTTATGAAGGCCAGACAATCCATCTGCATCAGAATAACTCTGTTGTTCGCTCGGACCGCGAATTTATGACGACTCAAGCGATTGATGACGGCGTAGATAAAGTTATCGCCCGCTGGAAGGACTACTGGTATAGCCAGGATGGCGGCGACCTGATGTCCTACGGACCCGAAGGCGTCAGCTACGAGTGGGACGACGACGGTAATGTCGAATGGATCTTCCCGGAACTAACCGAGACGACCGATGCCGACTTCTGGACTCTATATCCGAAATTCAAACTTCATAACTACGGTTATCTGCGCGACTCGACTTCTTACGAATTCGAACCAGAAGTATTCGAATGTATCGAGACCTGGGCTTCTCAAGACGCCGACTGGCTGATGCCCGACAACCTCTCGTTTACTTCCGAAGAATCCCGTGAATTAAGCACGATCATGACTGATATCAACACCTTTGTCGAAGAGAAGACAGCAACATTTATTACCGGACAGACACCTCTTAGCGAATATGACTCTTATGTCGAGCATATCAAAAAGCTCAATATCGATCGCGCCGTAGAAATTTATCAGGCAGCCCTGGATCGCTACCAACAGCGTTAAGGATTCGAGCAGGAGGGCGGTTTCGCTCTCCTGCTTAGTATCTTTTTGATACAGTCCTTCTACTTAATACAGAGAGGTCATCATGCAGGAAATAAGTGTCAAAAAACTAGAAAAGCATACTCGCTCCAAATCCTGGAGTCGCACGGTAAAAAACGACTGGAAGCGTAATTACAGCCTTTATATTATGTTGCTTCCACTCGTATTGTTTTATCTCGTATGGTGTTATGCACCTATGTACGGTATCCAAATTGCATTTAAATCATTTTCGCCAAGAAAAGGCATCTGGGGTTCCGATTGGATAGGCCTCGATAACTTTATCACCTTCTTTAAAGGTGCTTATGCCTGGCGAGTGATCCGAAATACATTATTGATCAGCCTATACAGTTTACTCTTTACGTTCCCTCTGCCGATCATCTTTGCGATTGTTTTAAACGAAATTCGCAATGTGGCATTTAAGCGAACCATCCAAACCGTAAGTTACATCCCTTACTTTATATCGCTCGTGGTTCTCTGCGGCATTATCGTGGACTTTACCGCATCGACAGGTGTATTTGGTGTCATCCAGAAATATCTCGGTCTGGAACCGGTCAATCTGCTTGGTAATGCGAAATACTTCCGAAGTATCTATATCATTTCGGAACTCTGGCAACGTTTGGGCTGGGACTCCATCATCTTCCTGGCGGCGTTGGCTTCCATCAATACGGAGTTATTTGAGGCAGCTAAAATCGATGGAGCCAATCGATTCAGACAGATATGGCATATCTCCATTCCTGGTATCGTTCCTACAATCGTCATCTTACTGATCCTGAGAATCGGCGGTATGATGAGCGTCGGTTACGAAAAAATCATTCTTCTTTATAGTGGTTTGACCTACGAAACAGCGGATGTTATCTCCAGTTTCGTTTATCGGAAAGGTTTGATTGAAAATGATTTTGGCTATGCGACGGCTGTAGGACTCTTCAACTCGCTGGTTAATGTCACATTAGTCGTTAGTGCCAATGCTATCAGTAACAAGCTTACCGATACGAGTCTGTGGTGAGGTGAACTATGATTAAACACTCAGCCGGCGAAAGAATATTCGCAATATTCAATTATGTTTTTATGACCATCCTCGGTGTACTGACCTTATATCCGATGTGGCACATATTTATGTCTTCCATCAGCGACCCGGTTCTGCTGTATGCGAACCGCGGTTTCTATTTTCTGCCCAAAGGCCAGATCAGTTTTCGCGGATATGGATTGGTGTTCGAAAACCCGAATATGATGAGCGGTTTTGCCAATACGACATTCTATGTCTTCGCGGGAACCATCCTTTGCATGTTTGTAACGATTTTGGGAGCTTATGTCCTGTCGCGCAAGAACGTTTACTGGAACAAACTAGTCATGGGAATGATTATTTTGACGATGTACTTTCAAGGCGGATTAATTCCCTTTTACATGCAAGTAAAGAATATGAGGTTACTTGATAACCGCTGGGTTATTATTCTGCCGATTCTGGTTAATACCTGGAACCTGATCGTTCTTCGGACATCCTTCGCTCAAGTTCCCGAATCACTGATTGAATCAGCTACCATTGACGGAGCAAGCCACTGGCGCATCGTCTGGCAGATTGTATTTCCCGTCTCCAAAGCGACAATCTCGGTTATCACATTATTCTATGCGGTACGGTTCTGGAACGAATGGTTCAACCCTTCCATTTTCTTGAGCGATAAGGGAAAATGGCCCATCCAGCTGGTTCTTCGCGATATCTTGCTGAAGAATGATACAAGCTCGATGACTCAGATCGGTTCGGTCGGCCAAAGCGGTCAGGAACGCTATCGCATGCTGGTTAAGTACTGCACGATTATCGTGTCTACCATACCCATTCTGGTCATCTATCCTTTCATCCAGAAGTACTTTGTTTCCGGTGTCATGATCGGCTCTTTGAAAGAATAATTTATTTCTACCAACAGATACAAAAACCATCCGATGATCAAAATGATCTTCCGGGTGGTTTTTGTTGCCCTGTTTATTCCAGGAACTGTAAGAGCTTACGCTACTCTTACATTGCCATCACACTCTTTTCTGAACAATAGCCAAACATTTTACATAAATCGAAACATAATTATCCTTGACATTTTCAATAACATGCTAATATAAAACAACAAATGAAAGTAACAGGGGGATTTTGTTATGAGTAAATTTCTTATCCGTAAGACAGCTACCGGCTTTAAATTTGATTTAAAAGCAGGAAACGGCCAAACCATCGCATCATCGGAAGTGTATACCAGTGAAGCCTCTTGTCAAAAAGGCGTCGAGAGCGTCAGAAAGAACGCGAAAGTCGCGAATCTCGAAGACTTGACGGCAGAAACACTAGTCGCGGCCAGCAATCCAAAATTCGAAATGTATACGGACAATGCCGGAGAATTCCGTTTCCGTCTGAAAGCCAGAAACGGAGAAGTAATCGCAACATCGGAGGGTTATAAAGCGAAAGCAGGTTGCTTAAACGGCATCGAAAGCGTACGGAAAAATGCTCCCGCAGCTGTTGTGGAGAAAGATTTCTAGAAATCAAATCCGCCATCATTCATCACTAATAGAAGATAGAACCTGACCGCCGGGTTTAATACCCCGTAGTCAGGTTCTATTTTTATCATGTATTATCTTAAGCACACTGATGCGCACATAGTAAATCGGGTTAATATCGCAATCCGGCTTCTTTATTAGCGTACAAGCGCCCCGGCATAAGCACAATGGCTGCCTTCCATTACAGCCATACCGACGAGGCCTTTTTGATAAGGCTCATCTGTATCCTCGTAGTGAATCACACTCTCGCCGTTGATCTTCAGTTCCAGAAGATTGCCGGCAGCAGATGCTTCAAACTCATATCTTTGTTTAGGCTCCCAGGGATAATCTGTTTCGTATAGAACCTTATATCCGAAATGATTCTTCAGTAAGGCTACCTTACCTTCTCCGTGAAAACCCAGCGCATAAGAGCGCATCGCTCCTCCGACTCTGAGATTCACATAATGGTGATAACCGGTCAGCGGTTCGATCTGACAAGCGAAGCGATAGTCGGACCAGTTGTGATGCCCGGTATAGACCTCCCCTCGATCGGCGCAGGTCAAATGAAGTCTGTTTTCTTCGAGGTAAGCCAGCCCTTTAAATCGGGAGAACTGATCGACTTCGCTGTGCAGACCGTTCCACTGTTCCGTGCTATCGGCTGAGAAATCCATAATGTAATCGGGTTTTCCGCCAAATTCGAGGTCATCCAGGTAGACTGTGATATCTGATTCGAAGCTCGAATCTGTGCGAATCATCAAGCCGGTTTCGCTGATATAACCGTCTTGTCCGCCCGGAATATCCAGTGATAAATCCTGCCAGGTAGCGTTGACAGAAGCTTCTTTACCCATGAAGACATCACCTGTTTTACCATTCTTCGCATAGATCGAAACGGTATAAGGAGCATCCGACTCTATAGGCAGTACACTTAAGCGAACTGTCTGGCCCGGATAAACTAAAGGCGAAAAGGCCGGATCGTATCTCGAATCCGAAAAGTCTTCGGCCCGATAGTGTGTTTGCTTGTAGATAAAAGCCCGAGCCCCGTCAGAGGATGGTGCCACTGTTATTTTCAAAGAACGTCTGCCGCTTCGGGCCTCTTCATCCGTGTTCTCAATCGAGCAAGTCTGCTCCGAACGATAGCGTATCGCATGCGTACTGCCCGGATATTCGAAGTGGCAACTGTCGATAAGCCGCTCGAGGATCTCCTTCCAAGGCTCCGGAGGCATTTGTCCGGATAACAGGCAGGACATTTTCGCGAAATAACTCGCACAATACGGCGCATCCATAATATTCAGGGAGGGAATGACGGAGGAACAGACCAGCAGGTCGTTGATCGGAGCGAGCCATTTCTCATAGTCCATACCATCCAAACCGCAGAATGTCCCGATGATACAACCCACGTTTCCGGCATTGCAGTCCGTATCCCAGCCGCACATATTACAGATATTGATCGTGTCAGTAAAATCCTCGCGGCCATATAAGAGGGCCAGAATCATTACGGCCGTGTTCGGAATAATGTGGCAGTTTCCGGGGTATTTGTCATAGCCGAAGTTTTCGAAGATGTAGCGATAGCAGTCTCTCCAGTTATCCGGATGCGAATCGTAATATGCCATGACCGCTTTAACGACCCGGGCATATTCAGAGTCGGCGGGTATGTAATCGAGCGCTTTCGTAAGGATGCTCCGGATGCTTTCTTCGACGAATGCCAGGCTGATACAAGTGGCAATATACACACCTCCGTATACACCGTTTCCGCCGTGTGTCACACTCGCCGCCTTCGATGCAAGCTCGGCTGCCTGTTTCGGATTACCGGGCGAAATCAAGCCCCAGGGATCGATGAAGATTTGTCCGCCGATCTGCTCGGCTACCGTAGCACCGTTTTGTTCGATGCTGCCGCTTCTCGGTGCAGGGATCCCGCTCATCAGATTCAGATAAGCCGTATGCTCGGTGGAAATACCGTAACCGCCCCACCAGAAGAAGCCGTGTTCGTACGGCGCATAATTCATCAAGGCTCCTGCGATGTCATTGGCGGAGAAGCGGCTTAGGTCCCGGCAATCTTCGATCGCCCGGATAAAGAACATGGGGCCGTTGCTGTCGTCATCGGCGGCGAAGTTTTTATACGCGGCGGGATAGCCGTCCAGCTCGCCGAATGTGCTCTTGATGCGTTCGTATGTCCAGCCCTCGATCGGAGCACCGGCTCTGATGCCGATGAGTTTACCCAGCCAGCCGGCATACAGTTTCTCGAAATACTGATCTGATGTAATCATACTCATGCTTTCACTCCTCTGTCCTTTGCACTTATTTGACCGAACGAGTCCTGTTTTGATTTAGATTTATATAGTTATGTTATAGCACAGCCGCTACAGATCTTCTGAAGATATTTTTCGACCTTTATATCGTATATTTTCTCTTGGCATCCAAAACGAAATCTTCTGTTTCGAAACGGTCCGCCAACATGCCCTTTTCCGGATATCGATTTATTCATACCCATTTACAGATCAAATCGTAAAAAATAATGTTGAAAAGAGATTCAGACTGCTATACTGTTGATACAAACATTATTGAGCAAAAGCTGAGACCACCAGCCCTATCCGGCGAGAGGCGATATGATGGAAAAGATGAGCGCACCGTTCAATCAACAAAACGATAGCGAGATCCAGGCTCAATTGAATCACTTGAAGAAACGTGCTCTGCCCTTCCAAATTGCGAGTATCGTATCTATTGTCTGTATTGTCTTGTTTTTCCTGTCTTTTTTCATCAACGGAGCGACATTCTTGATCTACGGCAACTCCGTGTTCATCGTCGTCCTGCTTTTATTCATCACTGCCGCAGTCTCAACCTTCTTCTACAGTAAAAGAAATAACGAGCTCAAAAAATTCATCAGCGAAGAGGTTACTCAAAATCTCCTGAAAGAAGTTTTTGATGTCGATGACTATAACTATCAGAGCTATATCGCGAAAAACCGCATCAGCAATCTGGATTTACTTCGTTCATGGGATCGCTGCGAGGGTAACAATTATCTACGCGGCAGATATAAAGGACACCCAGTTGAACTGTGTTATATGAAGCTGGAGGAAGTTACGACTTCCACTGATTCGGATGGCCATACCACGGAAAATATTTCGACGGTCTTCGAAGGACCGATTGTCTTCTTGTCTCATGGCCGGAAATTGAAATCACCTCTGAGACTACGCGAACGCCAGCTGCTTTTGAACCGGGGCGGCAGTAACGTCGAAACAGAGAACCTGGCTTTCAATAAAAAGTTTCAGATCCGCTGCGACGACGGTCATACGGCTTTCTTGATTTTGACCCCTCACTTCATGGAATTTATCACAAGCATGGACGAACGGGTCAAAGGTACCACCTATATGTACTTCGGTTCCGATCTCCTGGTATTGGCCCTGCACAATAACAGAAGACTTTTTCAGGTATCAAGCAGAGATGCTAAAGATATAAATGTCTTACGCGCCAAACAGCTCCAAGACATTTCCTACCTAAGCGATATTCTGGATGAAATCATGCGTAACGAGTACTTATTTAAGTCATAGGAGGGCTTCAATATGAAAGAGTTTTTCATCGCACTGGCCGTTATCGCCATCATCGTGCTGATATGGGCCATAGTAACCGGCAACAAGTTCAGACGGATGAACATTAAAATCGACGAAGCAGAGTCGGGTATTGATGTTGCTTTAACGAAGCGCTATGACACGCTGACCAAGATGCTGGATGTGACACGTGCTTACGCGGCTCATGAAGTAAGCACATTCGAGAAAGTCATCAACCTGCGTCGGGGTATGAGCATGGCCGAGCGTAACGAAGCGAATGCCACGATGGACCAGATGGAAGGCCGAATCAATGTTCTGGCCGAGAACTATCCGGAACTGAGATCCTCCGAGGTCTTCGTCAGTTTACAAAGTGCCATCAGCGATGCAGAGGCTCATCTCCAGGCTGCCAGACGTCTTTATAACGCGAACGTTTCCAGTTTCAATCAGCTCCTGGTGTCTTTCCCTTCCAGCATTATCGGAAATTCTCAGAAGCTGGTTAAACGCGAATTCTTCGAAGCAGAACCCCTGAAACGAAACGATGTCGCCATGTCGTTTTGAGCAGGCACAAACTCGCTAACTTGTGATGTCTTAATCAGAATCAAGCAGATGAATACGGATAACATTGAGGGATCAATGATGGAAAAAGGAAATGTTCTGATCATCGGAAACTCCGGAGTAGGCAAGTCTACTCTGATTAATGCAGTCTTGGGCGAAGAGCGTCTCGTTACGGGCTTCGGGTCCACCGGAACGACCAAAGAACTCTCCATCAACGAACATCCCGATGTTCCGTTTCGTCTCATTGACACCGTCGGTTTCGAACCCTCATATCTGAAAGAACGAGCAGCGATTCGGGCAGTCAGGAAGTGGTCGAAAAACAGTGCGAAAGAGGGAAATGAAGATACCCGGATTCATGTGATCTGGTTTTGTATCGACGGAACCTCCGGCAAGTTGTTCCCGAATGCGATTCAAAATCTTTCCCGTGCGACCTCGATGTGGCCCTCTGTTCCGGTGATCGTAGTCATTACAAAATCCTACTCGGTACCCGAACGCAGCCGGAATATCGATATGGTGCACCAGGCCTTTGCCATGCAGAAGCGTTTCGCCAAAAATCTCAAACAGGTCATTCCTGTCGTTGCCATGCCTTATATCCTTAACGATACCGCCTTCGCCCCGCCCGATGGCATCACCGAATTGATCGATGCCACCATTGAACTGCTGCCCGAAGGGATGCGGGCAGCCGGAACGGATATCGCGAGTTTCAAGCTGAATCGAAAAAGAGCGCTCGCTCATGCCACGGTAGCCGCCGCTACAGCCGCGGCCGTCGTTGTCGGTGCGGTACCGATTCCTTTTCCGGACGCGATGATCCTGAGTCCGCTGGAAGTTGCGGAGATCAATGCACTTTCTCAAATATATGGTCTTGGGAAGAACGAGGAATCCAAGCGATTCATGAATTCGATCGTCGAGGCCGGTACGGTAGGACTTGCGGCGAAGACAGCCATTAATACTCTGAAAGCCATACCCGGACTGTCGCTAGGAACATCTTTATTAAATGCCGTTATTGCAGGCAGTATCGTGGCAGCATTGGGTGAGGGTTCCGTTTATGCCTTCGAGCAGGTTTATCTGGGTAAAAAGAGTACGGCAGATATAGACTGGGTGAAGAAAATTATCGAGTCTAAATTCTCTTCCCGCTTTGTCGGGAAAGTAACTCAGGCAATCGGGAGCCTTAGTGATAAATCGGATAATAAATCGATTGTTCAGCTTATTCTCGAGTTATTTAATCCGAAATCATGAAGCGACAACTATTCCCGCTTCACGGGACCGCCGTAGGCACGGACGGCGTAGCTTTGCTTGGCATTTATGTTCAGGATCTCTCGCTCGGGGTATCTCAGTGCGGAGAGTTTCCCGCCATACACGCAGCTCGTATCAATGCAATAGGTGTTGTTCTTAATGGAAACTTCGTCAAGCGGGGTATGCCCGTAGACCACCATGGCTTGCCCGCGGTAGTTTGCCGCCCAGTCCCGGCGAATCGGCAGTCCCGAAGCATCCGTTTTTCCCGTCGTATCCCCATACAGGCAGAACGATCGTACCCGTTCGGAATCCATGCCATGCAGAGATTCTTTAAGACCGGCGTGAGCCACGACCAGCTTACCATGATCCAGAATCAGGTGTGTGGGCAGACTCTCGAAGAATGAAAGGACAGAGCGCCGAAAACTCTCGCTCTCGGCATCTATCTCCCGGACTGTGATATCCAGACCATGCGTCTGCTGTACGGCCCTGCCTTTCAGATATCTCCTCAGTTTATCATCGTGATTTCCGGGAACCATAAGGGCGGTGCCTGCCTTGGCCATATTGATGACAAGCTTTAATACGGCGACATTCTCGGGACCGCGGTCGCAGAGGTCTCCTACGAAAATCGCGCGGCGTTTCTCCGGATGCATGTAAATTCCGCTTTCATCGGCCCGGTAACCCAGGAGATCGAGCAGTTCTAAAAGCTCGTCATAGCAGCCGTGGACATCGCCAATGATATCAAAGGGGCCTGTTTGACTCTGTTGGTGAGGAGAGTGATTCTTCATTTTACTCTTCTTTCTTCAAACGATTTGTCTTCATTATAGAGGCTTTCTTCCCGGCCGGCCGAAACCATCGGTCAGACAGATGCCAAATATAGTATAAGAGCATATAATAGATGAAGATAATTCCTTGTCCAGCGTAACGGTAATCTCAGGAAACCCGGAGGTAAACATGAATATTCTTCTCACCGGCAGCAGCGGATTTCTCGGTTCCCGCGTCTTGTATCAACTGAAGGAAGAAGGTCATCAGGTGATGTGCATTCCTTCAGCCGTCGTTCGCGATCCGAAAAATCCGGAAAACAAGCGAAGCCTGGAATTGTATTTCGCCGAAAATAAGCCCGATGCCGTCGTTCATACTGCTGCCATCGCAGACACGGGCTATGCCGAGAGAAATCCGGAAGAGTCCTATCTGGCGAATGTCGAGTTGCCGCTGATGCTCGCACAGCTCTCCGAGAAGTATGCCGCCAAGCTCGTTTCCTGCAGTTCCGACCAGGTATATACCGCCAATACAGCAGGCGGTCCTTTCACCGAAGAAGAAACTCCCGAGCCTCGAAATGTATACGGACGACATAAGCTGCTGGCCGAATCGCTTGTCTCGGAGATATGTCCGGATGCCGTGCATCTGCGTCTGACCTGGATGTACGACCTCCCCCAATATGGGCAAAGGACCAACGGCAACATCGTCTTGAATCTTCTTCGAACCCTCATCTCGGGAAAAGCGGCCCGCTACTCCACAAGCGACTACCGCGGCCTGACCTATGTTCGAACCGTCACAAAACACCTCGCTCAGAGCTTTAAGCTAGCGGGCGGTGCCTATAACTTTGGCAGTGAAAACGATAAGAACATGTACGTAACAGCCTCTGATTTTCTTCTTGCCATGGGATACGGTGAACGCGCCAGGGATCTCATACTTCCCGATGACAGTCAGGAATGGCGAAGTCTGGCCATGAACTGCAGTAAGCTTCACGAAGAGGGCATCTTCTTCCCCTCTACCGCCGAAGGTATCCGTCTGCTTGTTCAAGACTACCCCGGTATGTTTATCTAAGACCCCCAGTGAAATTCCATTAATTAAAAGACCCGGAAGGAAATTCTTCCGGGTCTTCGTTTCTGAAATGACTGTATGAATTAATGACGATATGGTATGAAGGGTTGATCAGATGCTTCTGCCGATCTTATGGCCGCCCCAGAGAGCATTCATAACCTTACCGGGTTTCACGGCATCACCGATTGTCTCGTACTCGATATCCAGTTCCTTGACAATCTCTTCAACCTCGTTAACCGCTTTCGCACCGGAAGCCAGGACGACGCTGCCAAAGGACAGTTTCTCCGTTTGTCCGTCTTTCTCCACGATGACGAAGCCTTCGCCGATTTCGACGCACTTGGTGTTGACCATGACATTGACGTTGTAGTCCTTAATAATCTGATCAAAATAAGGTTTCACGTAGAACTCCATATCGCGGGCAATCGCATCGGCCATCTCGATGACGGTTACGTTCTTACCCTGTTTGGCCAGGATCTCCATGACTTCCATCGCCGTCAAGCCGCCGCCGATGATCGCGACATCCTGAGTGGTGACGAACTCGTCGTGTTTAAGCATCGCCCAGGCGCTGATGCCGTATTCCGTACCCTTGACCGGCGGAGCGGCGAAGTCGGCACCGGTCGCCACGACGACGAAATCAGGTTTCAATGCTTCGATGCGGTCTCTGCTTGCTTCGGTGAAGAGTTTGATGTCTACACCGGCCTTCGCGGCGAGGATGCCCATCTGATTCATGTTCTCGCCCAGACGCTCCTTACCGGGTGCCACGGCTGCCAGGTTATACTGACCGCCGACGTTACCGGATTTTTCGAGAAGCATGACCTCGTGTCCTCTCTCGGCTGCGATGCGGGAAGCCATCAAGCCGCCCGGGCCGCCGCCGACGACCAAAACTTTCTTCTTCTCTGTAGCTGCTTCGACCGAGACTTCGGCTTCGTAACCGCACTCGGGATTAAAAATACAGCTGGCACCGTCGGGTGTCATAAACAAGCGTTCGACACAACCCTGGTTACAGGCGATGCAGTGGATGATTTCATCGACTCTGCCTTCCATGGTCTTTTTCATAAAATCGGGATCGGCCATCTGTACGCGACCGAAGGAAATGAAATCCGCCTGGCCGGCTTCGAGAATCTCCTCGGCCATATCAGGTGTCGAAATGCGACCGGCGCAGATGACGGGAAGACCGACGGCATCGCGGAAGCGCCTGGAATTCTCGGCGTTGATCTTATAAGGGAAGTAATATGGCGGAACAGTGTACTGGATGGTCTGATAAGAACCTTGAGAAATATCCAGGGCATCGACGCCTGCCGCCTTATAAAGTTTGGCAGCTTCGATGCTCTCTTCGATCATCAGGCCGCCGGGTTCACGAGCATGCTCGTAGGCGGACATACGGATGATAACAGGATAGTCCGGGCCGCACTTTTTCTTAATATCTTTAATGATCTCGCATCCGAAGCGGGCACGGTTCTCGAGACTTCCGCCGAATTCATCGCTGCGGTGGTTTGTATACTCGTTCAAGAAAGAGTCGATGAGATAGCCGTGTGCACCATGCAATTCAACAGTGTCAAAACCTGCCTTTTTCGCACGAAGCGCCGCATCGCCGTACGCATAAATGACTTCCCAAACTTCATCCAGAGTCATCGCATGAGCTTCTTCGCCGATGAAGGAACAGGTCGTGGCACTCGGTGCCCAGGGTTGTCCGCCGAAAGGTTTACCCGATGTCTGTCTGCCGCCATGCCATAACTGCAGAGCTGCTTTACCTCCGTTGTCATGGATAGCTTGGGCCAGACGCGTAAAGCCGGGAATGCTCTCGTCCGAAGCGATACTCGGGTTCGAACCGGTTTCGCTCGTGTAATGCACCGGGCAGATTTCCACGATATTAAGGGCGCAGCCGCCTGCGGCTCGGCGCGCGTGATAATTGATCAAACGGTCGTTAACGACCCCTTCGTTACAGTAGTTGGTTCCCATGGGCGGGAAAACTGAACGGTTTTTAAGCTCCAGTGTGCCGATTTTACCAGGTGAAAGTAGCATCTTGTAAGTCATTTTATTCTCCCTTTCCAGCAAAAGCCGTTTGGATAAATTTATATTTATTTTAGACAAGTTGACCGAATGAGTCAATAAGGTACGATTTAATCAAGCGCAATGTTTGTAGTAATTTCTTACTGTTTGCTCTAGTCAGAGAGAGGATTTTCTGCTATTTTGAAAAGACATTTACATATGAAGGTGTATAGAATAGCCAAGCCTTACAATCGCTTTATTCAACAAGAAATGATTAACTTTTAAGGAGATCCAAGTTGAAGCCAAAGAATTTACAGCGTCACTCGCCGGCAGCGCTTTTGCGCTCCTTTTTCAGTCCGCAGGATATGACGGACGGACCGGTTATGGCCAGCCTCATTCGCTTTTCGCTGCCGCTGCTCATCGGCAACATCTTCCAGCAGCTCTATTCGACGGCAGACTCGATCATTGTCGGCCGCTATGTGGGCGATAACGCTCTGGGAGCCGTCGGTGCCACCTTCCCGATTACGAACTTCCTTCTTGTCCTCTTTACGGCGGTTTCCGGCGGTGCGGGTATTTTGATCTCACAGTATTTCGGAGCGAAAGATAAAGAGAAACTGAATCGAACCATCGGTAACGCCTTGACCCTGATTTTCATCGTCTCGCTGCTCCTGATGCTGCTTGCCATTCCCCTCTCGCGTCCGATTCTCGAGCTGCTTGGCACGCCGCCCGAACTCATTGATATGTCCGCCTCTTATTTGCAGATTACCTTTGCGGGGATTATGGGTTTTGGTTTCTATAACATGATTACCGGTATCCTGCGCGGTATGGGCGACTCGTTTATGCCGCTGGTTTTTCTGGTCATCACGACGGTTCTGAACATCGCTTTGGATATCTACTTTGTTGCGGGACTCGGCCGGGGTGTTTCCGGAGTTGCCTTCGCCACCATTATCTCTCAAGCCGTATCTGCCATCCTCTGCCTGATTCATCTGATAAAGATCAATAAAGCTGTCGAGATCACGCCACGAAACCTTGTCCCCGACGGGGCCTTGATCAAGAATCTCTTAAAAATCGGTCTCCCGATGGGTATGACTCAGGCTATTTTCTCGCTGGCAATGGTGACGGTGCAGGCTCTGATCAATTCCATGGGACCGACGGTTATTACGACCAACACGGCCGTGATTCGCATCGACGGTTTCGCCATGATGCCAAACTTCACCTTCGGTATGGCAATTGCTACCTTCGTGGGACAAAATGTCGGCGCGAAACGAATGGACCGGGTCGAAGCGGGAACGAAGGCCGGCTTTCGCCTGGCGGTTTCTGTCTCCTCTTTTCTGGTCTTGATGCTCTTGCTTTTCGGCGGTCAGGTGCTTCGGCTCTTTACGAGCACGGAAGCCGTTATCGCGTTGGGCCTTCAGCAGATGCGGATTTTGGCACTAGGTTATGTCGCGCTCGGAATCGCTCAGGTCTTTGGCGGCGTGATGCGCGGTGCCGGCGACACCATGCCTTCCATGTGGATTTCACTCTTCGCCACGATCGGTCTGCGCGTACCTCTGGCCTATCTGCTGGCTTATCTGACCCGCTCCGAAACGTGGCCGAAAGGCGCGCCTCATGCGATTTTCGCTTCCGTCCTGATCGCCTGGATCACGAATATGGTGCTGACTTATACCTGGTTCAGGAAGGGAAAATGGCGCGAAAAACATATCATTGATTCCGAAGCGCTCGAGGTATACGAAGCAGTCGCCGACAGTCCGGAAAAAGAAACGGCCTAGATCGGAAGTACGGGCCATCGTTTTGTCTGGATATTTCCTTGGCTAAATTATTCTACTTGCTCTTCGCTATGGCTCTCCTGCTTACCGAAAATCCAGAAAATCATGGCCGCCAGGCCGAGTATGCCGGCATTCACAAGTAAAACCCGCTTGGTTCCGATCGCCACACTGGCGACGCCGCCGATATAGCCGGCGAGAATCCGAGGAACAACAGTACCCAGCAGAACATTCATGCTTTGTCCGCGGGCACGCAGATGACGAGGCATAGTCTTACCGATGAATGTGACCACGCTGTAAGAGAAACTGGTGAAGCCCGGGCCGTGAAGGAGACTGGCTCCGATGACCGCCGCCGGATGCGTGAAGAAGGCCAGAATCACGAAGCGAAGCATGGTTGCTCCCGCCGCGATCAGTAGCAGCCTTCGTACCCCGATGCGATCGATCAGACGCCGTACGACAAGGAGCATGGGAATCTCCGACAACGAGGCCGCGAACATCAGCATGCCGATCATGCCGCTGTCGCCGCCCACCGATACATAATAGATCGGGTAAAAATTATAGTAAAAAGCCATACCCAGGTAATAGACCGCGTTGAAGAGCACAATGCCCAGAAGCAGACGCATCTCCGAGGTGAAGCGAAAATTCGTAAGCTTCTGGCTGTCCGTATGCCGTTCGACCCGAGGCAGCCTCGAGCCCAGGATCATGCAGATCAGCAGGAAGCCGGCCGTAAGCCAGAAAATATTCCGGTAGGCATCTTTCAAGAGAAAGCCGATGACAAAAGATGTCAAAGCATAGCCGATCGTGCCGCCCATCCGAATCTGTCCGAAGTCGGTTTTCGTATTCTCCAGTAACTCCAAGGATAAATTATCCTGCAAAGGCGTAATCGGATTAAAGACCATCGAGAACAAGGCGACCATGACCGCCAGGAATACGAAGCCCGTATGCAGATAAAAGGCCAGGCTGGTACTTGCCGCCAGGAGAAACAAGAGCAGCAGTACGCGGTTCTTCGTTCGCGCCCGGTCGCTGATGATTCCCCAGCCCAGCTGCGTGACCATCGTTAAAATCGTCGCCGCCGAAACAATACCGCCGATCTCGGGATTCGTCAGACCGGTGGAACTGAGATACAAATTGATATACGTGTTATAAACGGCAACAGCCGAATAGAAAAACACATAGATCGAAAAGAGCAGAAACGGCAATTTCTCTTGGGACACACGAGTTTTCATAGATTTTCCTTCAACTTTTTATTCCCGGCAGATCCTCACGGTCTTGATCTCGTAAGGCCGAAACGAGCCTCAGCTCCTTTCCCTGTGCCGCTATTGATTCTATATTATTTTCAAGCAGACCGCATGACCAGGCCTCACGAATCGGCTGATCGACCGTCGGCACAAGCTCGCTGCGACGGTTTGTGTGTTTCTAAGCCTGTCTTTTCCTCATGTTAAAAAGACAGCGCGGGGCACTGTCTTCTCGTCTCTATCTTCCTCATGAATCCGGTATATCACGATCTTCCGTCAAGCATCCAGGTCGACTGTCAGCCTGATGGCATCACCGCCTCCGGCATAAAAACTCTCGCGATGAATGTCTTTTGTCAGAGTCCTCTTTCGCTCTCCGCTACGAACCGTAATCTCGTAGCTTCCAGTAAACAACCGGCTTCGGCAAAGCCCGGAGGTACCGGTCGTAACGTCGGCATCCGAATGCCATTCCCGGTGAATCAGGTCATAAAGCGCGCCATAGACCGGTTTGGGATCAAGATTGTCATCAATCAGACCTGCCGGAGCGCCAAGCCAGCGGTGATCGGTGAAGTCAAACCAGGAAAGCGCTTCGACGGCAGGATGGCTGAAGACAAGCGTGTAAAAATTCTTCGTGAATTCGGCCTGCCACCAGGCATCTTCTTCTGTTTCGGTAAAACGGTTGACCGCACCGGGCTCGTAAGACAGATAACCGATGGGTTTTCCGCTGATAACGGAGCATTCGGGGAAATGAATCGGCCAGCCAAACGCGGCAGCCCGGTCCATCACTCTCATGGTCTCTTCGTCGGTCCAGAGATCGCGGTGCATGTGGCTCTGCATGCCAAGAATGTCGATATCAATGTTTGCGTCTCTGATCTGACCCAGAAAATCGAAGTATTCCTCTTCATGAACGTTCCAGTCACCATAAAGCAACCTGGCATCGGGACGATACTGCCTCACGAGTTTACTGCCGAACTTCATCATCTCGAGAGGACCTTTTCGCTTAACCCAACGAGATACAGGATTATCGAAACGATCGTTTACCGTGGTTTCGTTCGCCAGATCGAAAAAGTCGAAATCATCGCCGAACCTCTCCATCAAGAGCCTGATGCGATTCTCCATATCCGCTTCGACAGTTTCGTCTGTCACCCAATCCGGGCACAATTCATGCCAGATCAAAGCATGCAGTTTAGTCTTGAGTTTATTTTCTTTCGCCCAATGTAAAAGATTACTCGTGTAAGGCTCAGTAAATTGGCCTTTTTTCGGTTCGTACCAGTTCCAGTGCACCGGAACCATTGTATAGTTGAAGAGCCTGGTAAAAGCTTCGGTAAATCGCTCTTCTTTTCCGGCGTGGCCAAACTTTCCATGTGCATAGCCGACCGCACCGAAGAGGAACTGATGCTCCTTCATGCGAAAACTGACTTCGGCATTTTCAACTGCTTTGCCATCTTTCAAAGCCAGCAGTTCAACATCCCTTTGCCGGACTTGTTTGATCCGCTGCTTCGCATCTTCTATGATTGTGCCCATAAAATCCAGTCTCGATTCTTCATTATAGTATCGGCTACTCTTGAGAGTAAACGTTTACTCAATTCTAGCTCCGCACTTAACGAAAGTCAATAAAGAAATCAATAAATTAGGCAAAGCAAAAGGGACGGCCCGCATCGTCTGGATACAAGTCGTCCCTTGATTTCCGGGCCTGCTTATCGGGAATCCCTCGGGACAGGATTCCATTTTCCGTTTATCTGCCTAGGTCGATGATGTTTTGGATCAGGCCTTTACACTTGCCGCATTCCTCGCCGGTCTCTTCGTTGACACCCGTACCCGCGCCGGTCATTTCACCGATCTTTTCCACGGTATTGCCACCGGCCTTGACGGCGTTGATGACGGCTTCGAGCGAGACATTCTTACAACCGCAAACAGAGCCGAGAATATAGTCCAGATCAGCTTCGCAGCCTGCACAAGTCAAGCATGCGCCTGTCTGCTCTTGGACTTCGGCTTTCGTTCTGGCGCCGTTGATCATCGCTTTCCGGATGCTGATATACTCTACGTTGTTATCCGTACAAATAATTCTGTTACCTGCCATGGTTTCGTTCTCCTCAAGATGAATTTCAAATGCCTATTATACCCTCTACGAATGTTTAGGGCTAATGAGCGTAAAAATCATCCCAGGGCGACGTCGAGAACCATCATCACAGAGAAACCCAGCATCGCACCGATCGTAGCGATATCGGTCTTCGAACCGCCGACTTCGCGCTGCGCTTCGGGAATCAGTTCTTCGATAACAACATAAATCATCGCACCGGCGGCGAAAGCGAGGGCAAAGGGCAACATCGGCCGGATTTTCAAAACGGCAAAAGCGCCAAGAACACCGGCGATCGGTTCGACGATACCCGAGGCCTGACCGTATAAAAAGGCTTTCTTTCTGCTGAAGCCTTCCCGCCGCAGCGGAATCGACACGGCAGCACCTTCCGGGAAATTCTGCAGACCGATACCAATTGCCAGAGCACTCGCGCCGGCCAAACTGGCATAGGTTCCGCTTCCCGCGGCAACCGCGCCAAACGCCACCCCGACGGCCAAACCTTCCGGTATGTTATGCAGGGTAATCGCCAGCACCAGCAGCACGCTTCTCTGCCAGCTTGTCTTGATACCTTCCGCCTTGGATGTCTCAAGACCCAGATGCAAATGCGGTAAAAGCTTATCAACCAGAAGTAAAAATGCACCGCCGGAAATAAATCCGATCAGCGCGGGCAGATATGGTATCTGCCCGAGTTCCTCCGCCATATCGATGGAGGGAGCGAGTAAAGACCAGAAGCTTGCCGCGATCATAACTCCGGCTGCGAAACCGAGCATACCGTTTAGTATTTCTTTCTTGATCGTTTTGAAAAAGAAGACCAGTGCCGCGCCCAGAGCGGTCACACCCCAGGTAAAAAGGGTCGCGATCAGAGCTTGCTGTACGGGGCCGAAGCGATTTATCCATTCAATCATGCTAACCTCACTGTACCTGAAACGTATCATTCCAATTCATATAGCGACAATATCTTATGTACATTATCTTACAATCCGAAATGCTTGACCAGTATGAACAGAAGGTCCTAGAGGAATTTTGATATAATCCAAGTATCAAAGGCAAAAGCAGAATCAAAACAGATCCATCAGGCGAAGGGGTGCATCGTCATGAAAGTCGGGCAATTTTCTGACAGCTTTCTTCCCGTAGTTGACGGTGTCGGACGGGTCGTTAGTAATTATGCCCGGATAATGGGCGAACTCTGCGAAGCCTGCTACGTGATCACCCCGAGAAACAAAAAAGCACCTCGTGACCCTGCTTCCTATCAGCTCGCGGATTTCTTCAGTACCGCTCTTCCGGGCCTGCCCCAGTACCGTATCGGTTTACCCCGGCTGGACCTTGTCTATCGCCGGCGAATCGATCGCATCGATCTCGATATCGTCCATGCTCATGATCCGTTTATCGCCGGACGCGAAGCATACCGTATATCGCGGCGTCTCGGCATTCCTATGGTCGCTACATTTCATTCCAGGTTCTATGACGACTTCCTGCAGATTACGCATAGTAAAAGACTGGCCCGGCTGGGTGCCCGGAAAGTCGCGAAGTTCTTCTCAAAATGTGATCAGGTATGGGCGGTCAGTCCATCTGCGGCCCGGGAACTTCGGTCCTACGGCTACGAAGGCGAGATCGATATCGTAAAAAACGGCAGCGACATGAAAGACGTTGATCCCGAAGCCATCCGCCTGGTAAACGAGCGTTATCAGCCGGGCGACTTACCTCTGCTGCTTTATGTCGGACAAATGAATTGGAAAAAGAATATTCGCAGAATACTTGAAACCGCGGGTATCCTGAAGAACAGAGGTCTTGATTTTCGACTCGTTCTGGCCGGTTCGGGCCCCGCGGAAGCTGAAATCCGCGAACTTGCTTCGCAGCTGGAGCTCGATCGGTTCGTGATCTTTACCGGCCACGTCAGCGGCAAGCTTCTGGATGGCCTGTATGCCCGCGCAAGTCTCCTCTTCTTTCCGTCGCTTTACGACACGGCCGGTCTGGTGGTCAGCGAAGCCGCAGCGGTCGGCACGCCATCTCTGGTCGTTCGGGGTTCCGGACCCGCGGGAATGGTCATTGAAGGGGTAAATGCCCTCGCAGGAGAGGACGATCCCGAAGATCTCGCCGAGCAGATTGTCCGCGCACTGGACAATCCGGCGCTGTTAAAAACCTTGGGTCAAGCCGCCCGAAAAAGTATTCCCAGGCCCTGGCGCGACGTGATTCCGGATGTTTTGGAGCGCTACGAAAAGATCATCGCCGCCGGTAAAAAGCGAAAATAAAAGATTAAGTCAAAGGCTGTTCGAGCAGAGCCGGATTCTCCAGATAACGATTCAGAAGTTTCAGAGAACGCGCGAAATACACGCCGTCGCAGATTCTTTCGTCGACGGTATAACCGACTTGAATGCAATTCTTGATAACAATCTCGTCGTTGATGACCATGGGCAATTTAACCTTTTTACCCAAGGCCACGAAAATGCCCGCAGTCCCCACATCATAGAGGTGATGGTAGATATAATCCGTCTTGATCGATTTTAAATGCGTAAAAAAGAGACTGGTATGAAAAGGACTGGCTTTAATCACCGAAGCCGGCAGGAGATTCACTTTATCCAGACCCAAAAGAGTCCTCACGGCAAAGCGCTTCACAAACGCAGGCAGAGCCATAATCTTCTCGACGAGCGCATCGACATCGCTCGTGTCTGCTTTCGCTCTGGCCTCGGCAATCGTCTTCTCCAGAATCCCGGCTACTTCAAAAATCGACTCCTGACCCGTAAATTCAAATTTAACCGTTGTTTCTTCGCCGTCTTCGCGGAAAGAACGCTTGACGACCATGGAAATACAGATGTTGTTCCTCTGATAAATCCTGTTGTTCATAATAAAACGGTTCAGCTCGGGTCGCTCGGCCAGCAGGCGGACGTAAGCGGCGATAAAGCAGTGCAGGTAGGCGAAAGGATAACCCTCGACTCGTTTGGCACGGATGTAGTCATCGATCGAATCCGTGATATAGGCATGCTTGGAAAAATTCTGAGACGTGCTGCGTTTATCGAATATGAAAGGAATAATGCCGGCAAAGGGATTTGCCGCTTTTACTAATTTACCGTCACTTCTTTTCATAAAACCTCCCATGTAAGCCTGCCTCCCCCGGCAGAACAAAGCTCCTTATACTCTACACTAAATCTCCTTTTATGCCAGCAGGGAAAAGAAATTAGTTTCTGTTTAGCAGACGCTGATAAGCAAGATCGATACCCAGCGCACCGAGCGGAGCCGTAATCAAAATCGCCACAACGGCAACCGTCAGGATGACAGGTCCGGCACCGATGCCGGCAGCCAGGGGGAGTGCGCCGATCGCGGCCTGAACCGTCGCTTTCGGGAGATAGGCGATGGCACAGAAGGCGCGCTCTTTACGGGAAAGGGCTGTCCTTTGCAAAGAGAGAAAGACGCCCAGAACCCGAAACAAGAGTACCGACAGTATCAAAGCAATCGCAGGCAGTACGGCGCCGCTAAGATAACGAAGATCCACCGTGGCTCCCACCAGCACAAACAGAATCAGTTCGGCTGCCACCCAGATTTTCGAGAACTTGCCGGAGAGGCGTTTAGCCAAAAGCTCGTAGCGCTGCAGGATCGCCGCACCCATGGCCATGACAGCAAGCAAGCCCGACATCGGGAAGACTGTTTCGATTCTTTTTTCGACTGAGACCAGTAAAAATGCGACGCTGAGAATAATCAGAACTTTAACCGTATCCCGCATGTGAATCACGCGAAAGAGCTTAACCAGAAGCAGACCAGAGACGATACCGATGCCAAGGCCCGAAACAATCGAAAGGGGGATCCTCGCAAGCGCAGAGGCTTCGAAGCTGCCTCCCTGGCCAATACTCATAAACGAAGTAAACAAGACGATCACATAGATATCATCCACCGAGGCGCCTGCCATAATCAGCTGGGGGATACCCCGGGCACGGCCGTAACCCGTCTCCATTAAATGAAGCATCTTGGGCACGATAACCGCCGGCGAGACCGCTCCCAGCACCGCACCCAGGATCGCAGCCTCAAGATAGGAGATCGGGAAAAAGAGCGGCGCTAGCAGCGTCGTGGCAATCATCTCGAAAGTCGCGGGAACAAAGCACATCAGTAAGGCCGGTCGCCCCACTTTCTTTAATTCATTGATATTGAGGGCCAGACCCGCTCTCGTTAAAATAACGATCAAGGCGATCTGCCGCAGATCCGCCGATACCGTAAGGATTTCAACTGCGATCAGGTTCAGTGCATACGGACCTAAAATGATGCCGGTCAAGAGCATGCCGACCAATCCGGGGAGTTTTAACTTCCGCATGATACCGCCAAGTAAAAGACTTAGCAGAATCATCAGGGCAATACTGTAGAGCATTTTTTCTCCTTCACAATAAAAAAGCCGACACTTCCGCACCCGAAGGATGCAGAAGTCATCAGCTTGTATAAGCGGTTTAGGCAGTTGCCAGGGGAGCACTTCATTCCCTTTTTCGAGCATTATAGCATAACGGCTTTGGCGTTATGCAGGATCGATTTCGGCCAGGATTGCTTCCAGCATGGCCTTACCCTTCATGATGTCGGCAGTTTGCTGCTCGCCGCTGATCTCGCGCTCGATCGTGAGCGTGCCGTTGAAACCGGCATCTTTTAAAGCGCGCAGAAGCTTCGGGAAATTTACTTTTCCTTCGCCCAGAGCATGCTCGGGACCCAGATTTCTGCCGTCGGTCGGATATGCGCCGTCCTTGGCGTGGACACTGACGATATACTTGCCGATGGTATCGATCGCATCGACGGGATTGGCTTTACCATACATAATGAGGTTGGCCGGATCAAGGTTAATACCTACATTGTCCATCCCGATATCTTCGATGGCACGCAGTAAGGTCACCGGTGTTTCCTGACCGGTTTCGAAGAGGAACTGCTGGCCGCTTGCCTTCAGATGTTCGGCGATATATCGCAGAGCCGTGATCATGCCCGCATAGTCGGGGTCATGAGGGTTTTCGGGGATATAGCCGGCGTGCGTGATAACCTTGTCCACACCCAGTTTTTTGGCGAAGTTTGAACCGTTAACGAGGTCCTCCATGCGGACATAACGGTAAGCAACGGGCAGGAAACCCAGCGTCTCGTAACCTTCGTAGAAATTCCAGCGTTTGGGACCGCGCCAGCCTACCCAGACCTCCGAAATCGTCAGCTGATGCTCCTTGGCCGCAGCGAGAACTCTCTCCACTTCATCATCTGTCCAAAGCTCGTTCTCCCAGCTGACCAGCTGGACGCAGTTAAAACCGAGCTCGCGGGCTTTCGAAAATTCATGGCCGATATCCAAATCATTTGTGTGACGAATGCATACACCGATGTTCATAAGCCGATCCTCATTGTCTTTCTATGTGCTTCTATGTTTATACCACAATGAGGGAATGAGTAAACAGATAACTTTCAAGTTTTATATGAAATATCAACATAGCAAAGGGCAGCTCAAAGCCCGGTTTCCGGAACTCAAAGCTGCCATCTGCGAATCGTTTTTGTTTCGCTTAAATCTCCAGTGATACGGGACTCAGGTTTCCGCCGCCGATGCTCAAGCGAATGGTCTCAGCGCCGGCATTCAAGTCCTTTCTGAGGTAAACGATCATGCGGCCGCGGTATGTGTTTCTGTAATTTGTGCTGTAAGCCGTCAGATCGGCGATATTGCCGGTCTCGATTCCGAGCAGTCCGGCCGGGCCGGAAACATGAACATGCAGCAGGGTGTTGTCGCTGTCGACGACGACGCCGTTGGCATCCACAGCCGAAACTTCGACCTGAACGAAGCGATCGTCCTTGACCAGAGAAGGCTCCCAGACATCAGCCGTCAGTTTTACCGCAGGCCCTTGAGGACTTAAACGATCTTCATGGATCTGACCCTTGGCATCTTTTCCTCTGACGACAAGCTCGCCGGCCTTATAGTTCAGATCCCAGGAAATATAGCCGTGTTCCTCGTCAATCGCCTTCTGGCCCAGTGACTTGCCGTCCAGGAAGAGCTCGGCCGAGGGCAAGTTCGTAAAGCAGCGAACCTCCACTTCCTGACCTTCCGCGTATGTCCATGTACGAAGGACTGGATTCCATCTGCGACCTCTGCCTTCTGTCAGAATCGTTGTCGAGAGATGGAGCACGACTTCATCCGACCAGAGGCTTTTACGGTAGAAGAACTCTTCTTTCGGATAAGCGGCCATGGTCAGAAGACCGGCTCCGGATCCGCGAATCGGCCAACCCTGAGCTTCACCCATGAAATCGATACCGGTCCAGAGGAACTGACCGAAGATGTATTCGTTATCGCGAACGGCCTTCCACTTATCATAAGCATGACCGTTCTCGCTGCCGTAAAGCGGCTTGTCGGGGAAGCGCTTGTGATCTTCTTCGTAGAATTCTTCCTTGTAGTTATAACCAACGATATCAAAGAGCTCCGTGAAACCGATACGGCTGGAAAGCTCGGGGAAAGCCGCCGCGATCGTGATCGGTCTGGTGGGATCTTCTTTCTTCGCGATTTCTACCAGGCGTTTGGCCAGTACGGTCAAGCGTTCGGCGTTCGGCTTGTCGGGATTATACATGCGTTCGGCCTTTGGCTTGTTCGCATCGTTGTTACCGGTCATCTCCCGGAAGAGCGGATGGCAGTAAGGATCGTTCGGGTAGTCGATCTCGTTACCCATGGACCAGGTAAAGATGCTCGCATGGCTGCGTCCGCGGCGAATCCATGAAACCACGTCTTTTTCGTGCCAGACGGGGAAATCCTTATAGTTACCCTGGTGCTTGGGCGGATACACGTTGTGGCCGGTAGACCACTTGTTCTTCGGACCTTCCCATTCGTCATATATTTCATCGATCACGAACAAGCCAAGCTCGTCGCAGAGCTCGTATAAACCCGGATCATGCGGGTTATGACTGCAGCGAATGGCATTGGTACCCAATTCCATGAGTTTTCTTAAGCGACGTTCCCAGACGGCCTTCGGCACGGCGGCACCCAGGGTACCGGCGTCGTGATGCACGCAGACGCCTTTCATCTTGAGATTACGCCCGTTCAAGCTAAAGCCTTTATCGGGATCAAAGGAGAATTCACGGATACCGACCTTTAATGTGGCTTCATCTGATAAGTCTCCGGACGACAAATTGACGTCCAGATTATAAAGAGCGGGATTTAAGTTCGACCAGAGAACGGCATCCTGCAGCTCGATTTCCAGATCAACTTCTTTCGTTTCGCCGGCTTCAAGTGTAACATGGACGGTTTTCTCTGCTATGGACGAACCGAATTCCAGTTTCAAATCCAGCTTCGCTTCGCTTTTCTCAATCGTGGCGTTCCTAATTTCGATCGAAAGCCCGAGAAGCGCATCCGCTCTGCTTTTGTCTTCCTTGATATTTGCCAACGATTTGGTATAGAAGAAAACTCCTTCGTGAGGAATATGTACGGAATCTGCCAGGAAAACATGCACCCGGCGAGTCATGCCCGAACCGGTACACCAGCGGGAATCCGCAATCTCTTCATGTTCGACACGAACGGCAATCAGATTATCTTCTTCGCCGAAATTCACCTGTTCGGTAATTTCATAGAGGAAAGGAATGTAACCATAAGGTCTCTTCCCCAGGAAATAACTGTTGCACCAGACTTCGCTGTTTCTATACACACCTTCGAAGGCAATAAAAACACGTTTGCCTTTTTCTTCGACGGGTAAAGTAAAACGTTTGCGATACCATGCCGTACCTCCGGGTAAATAACCCGTACCGCTGGAATGCTCCTTGGAAAACGGGTGTTCGACCGACCAGTCATGAGGGAGTTCGACCTCGCGCCAGTCCGGTGTCTCATACCACTTTTGCCAGGCGTTGGGGACATCACCGAGATGGAACTGCCATCCTGTATTCATACCTGCTACTTGCTGTTTCATATTGCCTCCTGTATTGCTTGACCTTCCGGTCTGCTTGTTACTCTATTACTACTGTCACCACGGAATCGGGTGGTAAGTGCCATTTTTCATCTGTCTCCAGAGTAGGGACCTGTCGATCCTCGATGAATCAGTTTCATATCCAGTACTTTTAGCTCTGAACCGTCGTCTCCCAATAAAGCCGAGATCGTCTCATTACCTAAAAGTTCGTAATCAATCCCCAGAGATGTTAAGGTCGGATTTAGCATTTCGCAGTACTCGGTATTATCGAATCCCGTTACCGAAATATCTGCCGGAATATTTAAACCCGCTTCATGGCAGGCGCGTATCACGCCTCCGGCGAAAATGTCATTGATGGCAATAACAGCAGTAGGAAGATCAGCCTTCCCGTTAATCACTTTCTTCATGCTTTCATATCCGTCCCGAAACGAAAAACCGCCAGGTATGACAGTTGTATGTTTCTGATAGCCATTGGCATCCATCAGTGATCGATACATATCCGCTTTATCCCGAAATGTACTGACCTCTTCCAAGCCGCCCATAAAGGCAATTTTTCTATGACCGAGCGATAGCAGGTAATTAAACAGTTGCTTCATGCCGCTTTCAATGTTCTGAATGATTCGAATCGATGGCATGCCATCCATCTGACCGTCAATTAGCACCAGCGGGATATCTCCGATAGCCTGTTTGGCATTATCGATAATCTCGGGACTCAAGTTGACGTCGTTCACGCTGCCGCCGAGCATAATAATTCCGTCTACCCGTCTGGCTTGAAGATCAGTCAAATAGCGTTGCTCCAGATCAATCTGGTTCATCGTATTGCAAATCATGACGGCATGTTCCTTATCGAGAGCTGCCTGCTCGATAGCACGACAAATTTCGGAGAAGAACGGGTTTGTGATATCCGGTATCACGAGGCCGAAGGTTTCCGTTTTCTGAATAGACAGGTGTTTGGCAATTTGGTTTGGCTTGTAATTGTAGCGATCGATTATAGTCTGAATCGCTTTTTGTTTTTTCGCACTAACTTGTTCTTTATTATTAAGGTACCTTGAAACAGTTGCTACAGATACACCAGCCTCGTTCGCTATTTCTCGAATCGTTTTCTGCCTTGCGTTTGACACCATTTTACACACT
>JBNRMJ010000018.1:0-109737 GCA_050309435.1 Fastidiosipilaceae bacterium | reverse complement strand
CAGCGCGTCAGGCAGGGATCACCGAGCAAACGTACTATCGCTGGCGGAAAGAGTATGGCGGCATGAACAGCGCCGATGCCAAGCGGATGAAGGAACTGGAGAAGGAAAACGCCAGGCTGAAGAAACTGGTTGCGGACTTGAGCTGGGATAATGCGATTCTCAGAGACGTGAACTCAAAAAACTTCTGAGTCCTTTATGCACTGGAACTTCATCGGCACAGTAGAACTGCCCAAAGAACAGAAGAAATCGGCATAGCCGGATTTATCCAAACTATGCCGATATTATTTCACGGAGTAATATCCCTTCGCGAGACAGCTTTCAGCGCTCGATTATATGCTGCGTTTTGGAGGTAAATATAAACTGCTGTGCCCTTAGCTCTCCAGTAATCCGAGCAGGGCTTTCGCATCTTGAATCAATATTTCTTTGGGATCATTCCAGGTGATGTAACCCAGTTCCCGAAACTCATTTAATGTTCTGGTCATGGACTCCCTCGTTAAACCGGCATAACTGCCCAGTTCTTCGCGGTTGAGCTTCAGCTTGAGGAGAGTTCCTTTATCAGTCTTAATCCCGTTATCGTCTCTTAATCTCAAAAGTAAAGCTGCGGCTTTCAAAGATGCCGTATTCTTGCTCAATCTGGAGATCAGGTCCTCCGCATAACGGATTCGTAAAAAAGATTGCTCCAGGATCACGCGAAGAACAGCCGGGTTACTATACATATGCCGGTCGAATGCCGACTTCGGAATGATGAGTATTTCTGAATCTTCAAGCGTTTGGGCCATATACAGGTAGTTGTCGGACATCAAAAGATTAAGTCCGCCGACAAAATCGCCCTTTTCATAAACATATAAAATTTGTTCGCGACCATCGAAGGTATTCTTGAAAATCTTGATACTGCCGGACAAAATTACATAAAACTGTTCGGCCGGCTGTTCGCTACGAAAAACATACTCCCCGCGTTTATACGGTCGAAGTTCCGACTCGCCCGCGACGGCCAAGAAAGCTGCCGCATCTAAAGCGGCTAACAGCTGAATATCACATAAGCGTCCCTGTTCACAACGGCTCGAATCGTTCATGAAGAATCCTCTGCCATCCGGCCAAATCCTTATGCTACTGCTTCTTTACCAAAGAACTGTTCTCTTGCGTAGGCTTCCAGTGCTTTGGCCTCGTCCTTATCCATGGGCAAAACGCCTTCCAAAGGATACTCGCGACCCAGTTGAGCGTATTTGTCCTTACCCATTACATGGTACGGTAAAATCTCGATACGTTCAATCCATTTGCGCAGGGGTTCGATGGTCTTAAGAAACATGTCCATATCTTCCTTCGAGTCTGTGCGACCGGGAATCATGACGTGACGGATCCACAGCTTGCCTTGAAAGTCACCTTCCTTGAGAACGTGCATAAAACGATGCAAATGATCCATCTTCACTTCCGTCAGTTCTTCGAAGGCCTCCGGCGTGAACTCTTTGATATCCAGCAGGAAGCGATCAACATAGGGTAAAATTCTGCGCACGGCAGTGGGAGAGGCAACTCCGGATGTATCCACACAGGTGTCATAGCCTTCGCTTTTTAAGGCTTTCAAGGCTTCCAGCACGAAACCGGGCTGGGCCAGCGGCTCGCCGCCCGAGAATGTCACGCCTCCGTCTTGTCCATAATAGTTACGATAACGACTGGCAATTCTCAGAACTTCGTCGACTTCGATCGGTCTTCTTTCCGTAAACTCCTGAGTGTCGGGGTTGTGACAGAACTGACATCTCAGAGGGCAGCCCTGGAGGAAAAAGACGGTGCGAATGCCGGGTCCATCCAGTAGACCCAATGTCTCGATCGAGTGTAAATAACCTGTTTGCATGCGATGCCTCCTTTTCCTCTCTGACTGTTCT
Organism: Fastidiosipilaceae bacterium; assembly: GCA_050309435.1. Lineage (GTDB taxonomy): Bacteria > Bacillota > Clostridia > Saccharofermentanales > Fastidiosipilaceae > CAYXVJ01. Next base: position 107,860 of record JBNRMJ010000018.1, on the reverse strand, counting down.
TCTTAATCGATGTGTTTAGACGTGGCTGTGGAAAGTACGCTTAATGACTTCTTTCTGATGGTCACGCGACAGCTGGTTGAAGCGAACGGCGTAGCCGGATACGCGAATCGTCAGATTCGGGTACTTGTCGGGATTCTCCATCGCGTCGATCAGCATCTCGCGGTGCAAGACGTTGACGTTCAGGTGGAAGGCCTTTTGCTTGAAGTAGCCGTCGAGGATGTTTACAAGGTTCTTCTTCTGCTCTTCTTCGCTCTTACCGAGAGAATCGGGTGTGATGGAGAAGGTATTCGAGATACCGTCCTGAGCTACACCCACATAAGGAATCTTGGCTACGGAGTTAAGCGAGGCGAGAGCACCGTTTTTATCACGGCCATGCATGGGATTGGCACCGGGAGCGAAGGCTTCGCCGGCCTTACGTCCGTCTGGTGTCGAACCGGTCTTCTTACCGTAAACGACGTTTGAAGTAATGGTGAGCAGAGACAAGGTGTGCTCGGAGTTACGGTAGGTCGGATGCTTTCTGAGCTGTTCCATGAAGTAACGGGTCACTTCGACGGCAATGTTATCCACGCGATCGTCGTCATTACCGTAAGTCGGGAAATCACCTTGGATTTCGAAATCCTTAACCAGGCCGTTTTCGTCACGGATGGCGCGAACCCTGGCATGCTTGATGGCGCTCAGGGAGTCGGCCACAATCGAAATGCCTGCGATACCCATGGCGAGGAAGCGATGAACATCGGTGTCGTGAAGAGCCATCTGGCCGGCTTCGTAGGCATACTTGTCGTGCATGTAGTGAATGGTATTCATGGTATCCACATAGAGCTCTGCCAAACGGTCGATCACGATCTTGAACTTGTCGAGCACCTCATCGTAGACAAGAATGTCGCCGGTAATGGGCTCGAGACCGGAAATAACTTTCAATGCGGCGCCGGTTTTCTTGTCCGTCTTCTTCTCATCCACGCCGCCATTGATAGCATAAAGCAAAGATTTGGCCAGGTTGGCACGTGCGCCGAAGAACTGCATCTGCTTACCGATCTTCATAGCCGAAACACAGCAGGCAATGGCATAGTCATCCCCGTAGATCGGGCGCATCAGATCATCGTTTTCATACTGCAGGGCATCGGTCTGAATGCTCATCTTGGCACAGTAGCGCTTGAAGTTTTCAGGCAGCTTTTCCGACCACAAGACCGTCATGTTGGGCTCGGGAGAAGGACCAAGGTTCGTTAAGCTGTGCAAGAAGCGATATGAAGTCTGGACTACCATGTGACGGCCGTCTTCGCCCACACCGCCGATCGACTCGGTAACCCAGGTCGGATCTCCGGCGAAGAGCTCGTCATATTCCGGTGTACGCAGATGACGTACCAAGCGCAGCTTGATGATCAGCTGGTCGACCAGGGCCTGTGCGTCTTCTTCGGTAATCAAGCCTGCTTTCAGGTCACGCTCGATATAGATGTCGATGAAGGCGGTGTTACGTCCGATGGACATGGCAGCACCGTTGTTTTCCTTGACGGCAGCCAAATAGGCGAAGTAAAGCCACTGAATCGCTTCTTTCGCGTTCGAAGCCGGTTTCGAAATATCATAACCGTAGCCGGCAGCCATGGCCTTGATTTCTTGTAAAGCACGAATCTGCTCGGAAACTTCTTCGCGGGAGCGAATCAGATCTTCGGTAGCGTTACCTTTAAGCTTCTTAAGATCGGCTTGCTTACCTGCAATCAGTCGGTCGATACCGTAAAGAGCGACACGGCGATAGTCGCCGATGATGCGACCGCGGCCATAGGCATCGGGTAAGCCTGTGAGCAAGCCTGCCGTACGGGCTAAACGCATTTCAGGAGTATAAGCATCAAAAACACCCTGGTTATGTGTTTTTCTATACTCGTTAAAAGAGCTTGCCAGTTCCGGATCCATTTCGAGTCCATAAGCCTCGAGAGAGGATTCGACCATACGAAATCCGCCATAAGGATTCATGATACGCTTGAGCGGTGCATCAGCCTGCAGACCGACGATGCGCTCCATATCACGATTGATATAGCCGGGTTCGAAATTGTTGATTCCGGAGAATCGCTTTGTGTCCACAGAAATCGTTTTGGACTTAATTTCTTCCTGGATCATCTGATCTACTTTATTCCAGATTGCTTTAGTATCCTCGGACGGATCTGCGAGGAAAGACTCGTCACCGTCGTAAGCTGTATAGTTCTTTTGAATAAAGTCACGAACATCGATCTTATCGTTCCAGTTACCACCAGCAAAACCATCCCACGGGTTGTCGCGTACAACTTCAACTTGGATGTCGTTATTATCGTCTAAGATATTTTCTTCTCTAATCATTTTGGCCTCCATGTATGTGCCTTTTCATCTAAAGTACAAACCTATCAACAAAAAGATAACGCTAAAAAAAGACAAACACAGTAATTGTAATCACTCTAAAGGCCAAAAATGGAATAAACTCACAAAAAAGTCCGCCAATTCTGTCATTAGCAGCCAATAACATGTCACTCTTCATCGATACGATGATGGCAGAAGAGCTCTGCATTATCGAAGATAGCGAAATCCCGATCAAAAATGCCGTTGTTACTTTCGTTTCCTTCCTGGCCTTTGGTTTATTCCCCTGGTGGCTACGATCTTGGCATACTTCAATCCGCTCTTCGCCTCAAACAGTTTTACCGTTTCGGCCGTTCTCACCGGTACCACGCTGTTCGTCCTCGGTGCAGCCAAAAGTAAAGTCAGCGGCGTTAACCGGCTTCGATCCGGCATCGAAATGCTTTTGGTGGGGATGTCTTGCAGCATGCGCGGCTTATGTAATCGGTTATCTGATCGGAGGCCTGGCAGGTTAACTTACCCTGATCTTTCAACTAATCGATATTGTGTTCATTAACATAAGTTGCTACATGGGCGAGGACTTCGGTGATTGCTTTCTTTGTCGCTCAATGCGTAGGGGCTGTCTCACTTTTGATATGCTCACCTTCAGGTTGACAGATGAAATAACAAAATTCATCTCAAAACTTGAATTGCAAGTCAACTGCCGCTTGCAGGCCTCTTACAACCTCAAGCGGATTTATCGCTTGATGAAGTTACTGGGGCTGCGCTCCGTCACGCGGGTCAAGAAAATAACGCTACCGGCTTTCTTAAAGCATTCATTGAGTGCTTTACCCATGGCTCCGTCTCCGAAAATACTGATTCGCGTCATTTGATTGGCTCCTTTACCTGTTATGAGGGGTATAAGCGGAGGTTCAATATCACCCCGATTATAGGACGCAGCCGTGTAGGAAGCAGGAGCAAATGATTCATTTGTAACCATACCTGTTACCTAACTTGATCAGGTTTAAAGCATATCAAATTCAGCAAAAAACCGTCAAAAAAATCACTGATGAAAATACTTGTGAGAATGTCAATATTGTCATTCATTTTAAGCCTATTTATAGTACAATGTGGATGCAGTGGTGCAAGTTAAAAGCAAAAGTAGAAAGGGGAATAAGTGAAAAATTATTTACTGTTTCAACGCTATTAATTACTACTCTTATCTTTTCACTATCAGCCAGCCTTAAAATCACATCCGCACAAGAGCATGTTATAAGCAGTCAAGCACTTGAAGTTGAAATCAATAGTAATTCACGAATATCGTTAGCTCTCTATCAAAGCAGCTCTGACCTTTACTCATTCGCATATGATATCAAAACGGAAATTGATGGAAAAGAGGTTAGAACAACGCTTCTTCCTGTTAATCAAAGCAACGCATACTCTGATTATGAATTAATGTATATTTCTGTAAAGGATGTCCAAGAGAGTATGACCAAGCAAGACTCCCTGATAAACATTCGTGTAACTTCTACCTGTGATATCAGATATCAAAACGATGATGAAGTCTATCGATTCTTTCCATTTGGAAGACCTAAGTCTGCTTCATTCACCGTACTGAGCACCCAAACTGGTGCACCACCGGATAACGTAGGTATTACTTACTTAATTGCCGGAGCTGTTTACTCTTATCCTGGATTTAATTACATCAGAGGTGGTCAATTCGACGATTACTATCAATATTCAATTCCCGTTCAAAAAAGTCAACCAGGTATTGGTTTAACCTATAGCACATCAAAACCTATGGCCTGGGGAGAAAACATTTTTTGACTGGCCCTCAAGCACAAATAGGATTTGTCATTTCCTTTACTGTTGGAGGACAGTCGAGAACTTATCAACTCATTCATTCTGCTACCTGATAATCACTCACGAAAGGAGGCTCTCATATGAAACCGGTCGCCTCGGATAAGCCTACACCTCTAAGCGTTACAATAATCCTTCTATCCTTCTTTCTGTTTGCCATCCTTGGGGGGTGTGTGTCCGCTGTACAGCGAACAAATGAGTTGCAATTTTCGGAAACCACCCAAGAAAGTACAGCAGAAACAGATCTGCATGTGATCTCGCTTCAGACTCAAACATGGAAGCTCTCACAGGATTTTGACTTCCAAAAACAAGTAGATACACTTGAAAATATGTCTGTCTTGGCCTCGCTCGGTACAGACAAACTGCTGCTGATTGATTCCGAAGGTGAAGATCTCTTTACTTTTATGATCGAAACGAATCACATCGAAGCATTGGATTTGGTATCCGATAACTCTATCGTATTGGATGCGATTGCCTATGGCGATTGGATTGTCTGGCTGGAACAAGATCGCGGCAGCAGCGGGGCTTTTTCTGCCGATTTCGGTTGGCGCATCATGCGATTTAGCCGCTCGAAACCAGAGATTCGACAGATAGCCGAGTTTACGGGAATGCCCGGCGATCCCGAGCTGATCGGATTGGGAGACGCCGTATTGCCTCATAGCTTGACCCTCACAGATGAAGGAGCTGTCGCCGGTGTTTTCAACATCGTTCCGGCCTATCTGGACCGCTATTCATTTAGTGTTCTCGTGGCGGATAAGGCTCAGATCAATCAAGCAAGCGACTTACCGGCAGCCGTCATACTGTTTGGGGAAACAGAGGATGAAGCGACAATGACGGAGCAGGTCCTGGATCGCCTCGATGATCAGAGAGGAAGAACATTCGGCTCTCTGCAGTATAATCAAGATCACTTAACTTGGCTCTGGATACCGACCCCGGCATCTCTGCAGAGCGACACGCCTGATCCGGCAGCCGCATCTCAGTCCGAAGCGAATTTCCTCAAGGTCTATGATCTCAAATCAGCACAGACCCAATCCATTCATTTGCCTGGCGCCGCTATGTCAGCGGCTTGGATTGAAAACCGATTGCTTGTGATTCCGCTCGCATCAGGCACACCCGTCCCCAATGATAAATGGGTGAGTGGAACGGTGCTGCAGTATGATACGAACGGCAATTGGTCGACAGCAAGGTGGCTGGAAGAAGCACTGGCCACAAGCATAAAGGGCTTACCGCCTACGCCGGAACCGCCGCCCTACCGAATCATCACCATGGATCACTACCTTACATTCACCGGACTCAATCTATTGATCTTGATAGATATGGAGAAAGAAATTTGTTATCATGTTCTACCAGATGCCGATACGCCCATACATAATCCAAAAGTAATTAATTGTGGTACCGATGCGGCTATCATCGCTTATCAAACAATCGACAATCAGGAAATATCGACCCACTCCATCCTTGCCCCTTTACCTTAGGCTATGACAGGCAACAGGTTCTTCGTCAGAGCAATGTAAGCATGAAAAAGCCCTGAAGCCATTCAAGTATAAAGGTTTCAGGGTTTTACTCCGGTCAGAATTTTATCATCTCACTCTTTTTGATGAATGGGTCCTTACTATTTATCTGCCCAAATCGACGATGTTGCTATGAAACAGTGCAGATAAGCGAAGTTCCGGCCTTCCGCTCTCTTGGCGAGGATATAGTCATCAATAGAGTCTGTGACATAAACATGCTTGGAAAAATTCTGGGCAGCACTTCGTTTATCCAATATAAGGGGAATCAAACCTGCAAAAGGATTCGCTGCTTTTCTCAGTTTACCGTCACTTCTTTTCATCAAGACCTCCGGATTATGAAATTACCGTCGCTGCCAGAGCACAGGCTTCTTATACTCTACACTATATTGCTATCAACAATCACGCATAATACAGCTCTTTTGATGCTGATGCTCTATAGTCGTTATTGCGATATTAATTTTGAAGATGCTTTCAATGCTTCAACTAATGTGGAAATTGGCTCATCGAACATTTGAGTGAACATTATTTTATCGAACTGGTATGTTTCAAATATTTGCATATAGAGGTCTTCAGTGACAGTTGGATACAGGCGGAACTGTTTCCAGCAGATCTGACGCACCCTTTCCCGGGTAATGTCCTTACGATGAGCGATATCCTCTAATGTCATCTCGCTCAGCCGAAGCAAGACGATCTCTTTGTTCCGTGAAGACTCTAAAGACTGGATGTAATCCATCAAGTGCATACGCTTGAGGAGATAACGCTCACCTTTAAACACCATAATGATGCCCTGTTGAGTGAGTATTTCCAGGTGATACGAAAGTATTTCAGAACTCCGAAAGAGCAATGGCAACTTCTCTAGAAGAAAATCCTTGGTCAAGCCATATAATTCTATTTCCAATGCTGTTAGTATTATTTTTTGTATTGCCTCATATACTGAGGATGTAATGGAAATTAGCCTCTGGAAGGTCGGTCCAATATCGAAGATGAGCCCAGATACCGGTATGTCATCTGTCTCTTGGATCAACTTATTAATCTCTGCCGGTAGATCTCGACGCGTAACATCAAGGATCAATGCCAATTCATTGGACAGATCAGACTTAAACTTTACCTTCTTTACTAATTCTTGATACTCTCTCCCTACAATCTCCTCAATGGTCGAGACATTTTGCACAGCCTTTATAATTTTATTTACGGCAGTGATGTTGAGGCCATGTTGTTTTAGTACCTTTAGGTCTCCTTGCGAGACCTGAGACAATCGACTAATGCCAGCCGCCGTACAGAGGTCTAGTATATTCTGAGGAAGCGAAAAACAACTGAGAGGCGCGTCTGCATATAACAGTCCATCTCGACCTATAAAGAGATCCTTCTCTTCTGGCATCGGTTTCTTGTCACCGTGCCGGTATATGCCTGAGTCCTCAATTTTCTGCCGAATATCCTGCAGAGCTAACATACCAATCTCCCTGATCTCTAGAAGCTGTTCCTCTGTCAGGGCAATTAGCGATCCGACATGATGTATGCCTGCGCGTTTGAGCGCATTGCTGGTACGGCTTTTTAAGTTCAGGTCGTCGATGGGATTATTGACATTGAGCGGTTCTTGTTCTAGCTCGCTTCCAGAGATCGGCTGGCTTTGAGCCTCCTCCAACAATGTCAGCAAACCATCTATTTCTGATAAGGATGAATTACTAAGCAACTTCGCTTCAGCCTTGATATGGGGCGGTAAGCGGTCTAATTTTGTGCGTATTTCCTCTAGGGCTATTTCACCTATATGCTTGATGTCCAAAAGATTTTCTTCGGTGCAAGCCAAAAGTTTTTCGACACTATGAACTCCACCCTTCCTCAGAGCCTGATGAGTGCGCATGGATAGATCCAATATTGATATGGGGTCCCGAAAAGAAATGTGCATTGTGTAACCTTCCTTAGCAAACAGTAGTTGCCGTTATTTTACTTAGCTATACTATACATTTATCGGCTATTGTAAGTAAAATTTACTCACGATGATTTTATGATGCCAGATAAATTATGGAGCAGGCTAATCATATCGATAACCTACAATTTATGTATAACCAAATAATATAAATTGCAACATGAAGTGTCGCGTCTGTTAATTGCTTCTGGTCCAGGCTTCGGCCGGGGTCAGGTAGATCAAAATCTTTCGGGGGTAGACATTGAGCCATTGCTCGAGGCGATTGATTTCCTGCCGGGTAAAGCGGCTGATATCACTGCCTTTCGGAATGAAACGGCGAATCATCCGATTCAGGTTCTCATTGCTGCCTCGTTCCCACGCGCTGTACAGGTGCGCGTAGTAGACTTGGGTGCGTTGCTTATTGCGCTGCAGACAGGAGCGTTCCAGCTCCGGCGTGCCCAGAAACTCGCTGCCGTTGTCCACGGTGATGGTCCGGAAGGTGTCCCGAAACCCTTTGGCTCTGAGTTCCCGTTCGATCCGATCCAACGCCTGCACCACGCTGGCCTGGGTCTTGTGGTACGAGGGCCGATTGTACCGGCGGCTCTGCCGCTTCTTGTACGGGCCGAGAATCAAGTCTTGCCAGCTGACGTGGAAAAACAGATTGGCGCACAAGTAGCGATAGATGATCGAGGTGCAGAGCGTCACGCTGTCCGCTTCGGCTTCGCTACTGATGCGATGGGTGATCATGTCCGGCGATTCCCCCGCACGGATGCAGCGCTCAATGGTCGCCGCCAACCGATGGTCCTTGCCGATCTTTAAACCGGGCCCTTTGCCGGTCGCTTGCAAGGCCACGTCCTGCTGAGCTTTCTCCGCGCAGTAGGTCTCGTAGTACAACCAGGCGGCGACGTCCAGCTGTTGGACACGCCCCCGTTCCAACTCCCGCTGGATCGTGCGCTGGCTGCAACCCACGACCTCGGCGATCGCCCGTGTCCCTTGTTTGGCCCGATGCAAGACCTCGATCGTTAAGCGATCTTTGTAACTCAGGTGTTTGTATCCGCCGGCTTTTCCCGTACAATGGTCGTGTCCCACAGGCGCTTCCTCCGTGTTCGTTTAGTCACTTAACATGGTAGGGGAATCCGTTCTGGCGGGACACTTTTTATGTGCCGCTTGGGAGATCTTTTTTTACCCTTCGCGACACTTCATTTTACATTTCAACCTAACCGGGTCAAAAAACGACGGTGGAAAGTCATTAACTCCACGATATGGATTAGCCAAAAAGGTGTTCAATGCCATAAAGCGTCTTCAATTCGATCAAGATGTATTAGGATCGTGGTTCGTTTGATCCAGAAAGTTTGGTTCTTATCTGGTCAAAAACCAAATCAAAATGATTGTCCACCCATGACACACTGATCGTCCCTTGCCTCACCATTTTCTCAAGTTTATCCACTGCCACCCTCCTTCGGTCTCAAACAGATCATGAGCAAAACCATCCGTCAGATCAATCGCTTATATGCCATGATTCTCAAACAGTTGGCGATTATTGAAACTACGAGACAAAGTCGACTCCCATCAGTTATTGTGATCATATATAAATCGCCACTATATGTCGCAGTTGTGCGTCTAGTGCTGGCGACATCAAGTAAGTAAATGAAATGACTATTGACTAACGCACGCACAGATCTAAATCGAACACAGGCCCCCTATCAACGATGCAAAAGGATTGCTATTTCGTTAGGGCTATCGGACAATGTAAGGCAAGAATGTTATTCCTAAAGAGGTGAACAATGAGCTATCCAGGTGATCGTATCAAGGCGTCTCCCATCTATTTTCCGAACGATGGAGAGCCTTCTAAACTCGATAAAATCCCGTTGACGGAGAAAAGTTTACAGGAAGATTGGCTACAGCGCGTCATTCATGACCATCCCTCTTTGTTGCCGACAACCGAAATTGAACCCGCGTTCAGTCCGCTAATCTCACTCGGCCGAGAAATTGAAGCAGATAGCTGGTTCATCGATAACCTCTTTATCAGCCCACAGGGGTATCTGACCATTGTCGAAACGAAACTCTGGCGTAATCCTGAAGCCCGTCGCGAAGTAGTCGGACAGATAATAGAGTACGCAAAAGTGGTCAGCACTTGGTCGTTTAATGAACTAAATCAAAAGGTTAAAGAGCACAATGAGCAGCGGTGGGGTGTGATCGACATGATCCGCACGGTGGTACCGATTCCCGAAGAAGATGAAGGCATCCTCATCGACGCCATCTCGAAGAATATGCAACGCGGGCATTTCCTCCTACTCATTGTCGGTGATGGCATCAGGGAAAGCACCGAAGAGCTGGCGGAGTACCTTTCCGAGAGCCCGCAATTGCATTTCACCTTGGCCTTGGTCGAACTAAAAATCTATCAAGCCACAGATGGTCTGCTGGTGATCCCACAGGTGGTTACGCGTACGCGCGAGATTACCCGCGCGATCATTCGGATCGAAGGCAATCAGATCCAGCAAATTTCTGTCGATACGGACGTTAACATAGAACCCGATAAGGTCAAGCACAAACGAACGGCATTATCCGAAGAAGAATTCTTTGAACTGCTACAGGAAAGAGCTGGTTCAGAGGAGGTCGAATTTGCTCGGCAACTGATGGAAGACGCGGAAGATCTCGGTTGCCTAATCAAGATGAGGCAGTCCAGCTATACAATCCGATACCGTGATCCGTCAGGCTCTCGTCAGAAATTGAGTTTATTGATTGTACACTCCTACGGAACTTTTGAAACAGGTAACTTACCCATAAAATTGAAAAATATCGGTCTACCTGAAGACATCAGCTACGATTATTATCAGCAACTAGGAAATAGTCTACAGGGCTGCGAGTATAAAGGAAAGGAGCGGTACTGGAAAATGAAGCCTGCAATTGAGAGCCTAGACGATATTCTGGCGGCCCTCGAATCGGTCGTAGCCAGCATCGAAGATGCGGCCCAGAAAAAACTAGAACACTGATGGGAGAAGGGGATCCGACTCATCAGCCACATCAGGTGGGGTGATCCTCTCCACTCTTCAAATGAATACTCTAGCAACAAGGACGTGTAAAAATGGAAAAATTTCTAGAATTCATATCTAACTTCTTAACAAAGCACCTCACTCCAACTTTATTATCGATTATTGGAGTTGCCATTTTCACTTTCTATTTACCCGCTACATCTTTCTTTTGCACGACGAGCCTAATCCCGAGATGACGTCCTTTGTTTTCCGCGAGACTTTGATGAGCCACCTCCTGCTCTGGGGCAATGCCTACGCGCAAGTTGTCCGAGACGGGCGAGGTCAGGTACTGGCTCCCTAGCAAAATGCAAGTCAGCCGGGCGAAGAACGGCGAGCTGGTCTATACCTACTACCGGAACGCCGACGAAAGCGGCGTGGATCCTAAGTCCGGCGCTGTAACCCTCCGGCGTGATCAAGTGCTCCACATCCCCGGCCTCGGTTTTGACGGCCTAGTCGGTTACAACCCGATCGCCATGGCCAAAAATGCGATCGGCATGTCCCTCGCCACCGAGGACTATGGCGCGGCTTTCTTTGCGAACGGCGCGAACCCCGGCGGTGTCCTCGAGCACCCCGGTGTTGTCAAAAACCCCGAACGGCTCCGCGACAGCTGGCAGGCTCAGTTCTCGGGCGGCAATGCCCACAAAATTGCGGTTTTAGAAGAAGGGCTGAAGTTCCATCCGATCGCGCTCCCACCAGACCAGGCACAGTTCTTGGAAACGCGGAAGTTTCAGATCAACGAGATCTCGAGGATCTTCCGGGTCCCTCCGCACATGGTCGGTGACCTCGAGAAATCAAGCTTCTCCAACATCGAGCAGCAGTCCTTGGAGTTTGTGAAGTACACGCTGGACCCGTGGATCATCCGCTGGGAGCAAGCCATTCAACAGGCCCTGATCCTGCCATCGGAGAAGCAGACCATCTTCGTGAAATTGAATTTGGCGGTCTCTTGCGCGGCGACTACGCCAGCCGGATGACCGGCTATGCCACAGGCCGGCAGAACGGCTGGCTCTCGGCAAACGACGTCAGTGAGCTCGAAAACCTGAACCGCATCCCCGCGGAGGAAGGTGGTGATCTCTTTTTGGTCAACGGCAACATGCTCCCGCTTCAACAAGCGGGTCATTTCTACAAAAGTGAGGAAACAACGCTATGAATAAATTTTGGAATTGGGCGCGTGACGAAGACGGTTCGCGCGTTCTTACCCTCGACGGTACCATCGCGGAGGAAAGCTGGTTCGATGACGACGTCACCCCACGCGCCTTCAAAGCGGAGCTCCTCTCCGGTGAAGGCGACATCACGATCTGGCTGAACTCCCCCGGTGGTGACTGCGTGGCCGCCAGCCAAATCTACGCCATGCTGATGGACTATAAAGGCAGCGTCACTGTGAAGATCGACGGCCTCGCCGCTTCAGCAGCATCTGTCATCGCGATGGCCGGGACCACGGTGCTGATGGAGCCGACCACATTGATGATGATCCATAACCCGCTAACCATAGCGATCGGCGATACGGAAGAGATGCAAAAGGCCATCGGCATGCTCTCAGATGTAAAGGAATCCATCATCAACGCGTATGAACTCCGGACCGGCTTGTCTCGCACTCGGCTTTCCCACCTGATGGATGCGGAGACCTGGATGAATGTCCACAAAGCGATGGAGCTCGGTTTTGCCGATGGGATCTTAGCCGATGAGAAACGCCACGTGCAAGACTTGACCTATGCCTTTAGCCGGCGGGCGGTCACGAACTCCCTGCTGGCTAAGGTCAAACCTAAAGTATTCACCCAGCCGCAAGGCACACCGATTGAGTCGCTCGAGAAGCGGCTCAATCTACTTCGTCACTAAGGAGGACTTTATCATGAATCAAATCTTAGAGTTGCGTGACAAACGCGCCAAAACCTGGGACGCCGCGAAAGCATTTCTGGACAGCAAACGGGGCAGCAATGGCCTTCTGTCTGCGATGGACACCGCTGTCTATGACAAGATGGAAACCAATGTGGTGAACCTCGGCAAAGAGATCGATCGATGCCGACCTGTCTCAAGCGACCAGTGACCCGATCTGCAATCAGCCGGAGTGCTCACCAGGTAAAGCGAAGGCCGGACGCGCTTCGAACGAATACCGGGAGGACTTCCAGCACATCCTCCGCGGCAAGGCGCCCCTCCATAATGTGATGAGCGCCTCGCCGGACGCCGATGGCGGCTTCCTCATGCCTACGGAGTTTGAACAGCAGATCCTCGCAGGCCTCGAGGAAGCGAACATCATCCGCTCCATCGCCAAGGTAATCACGACCTCGGCGGAGCGAAAGATCCCGATTGCAGCCACGCATTTCGTCGCGACCTGGACAGCGCAGAATGCGGCCTATACCGAGAGCAACCCCACGTTCGCGCAGAAGACGATCGACGCGTTCAAACTGACCGATCTGGTCAAAATCTCGACCGAACTGCTGCAAGACAGCCTGTTCGACCTTGAAGCCTACCTCGCTGGTGAGTTCGCCAGGGCCACTGGCATGGCCGAGGAAAAAGCGTTTTGTATCGGTACCGGCACGGACCAACCGACCGGGCCCATCCACGCCACGAGCGGCGGTGAGATCTGCTTGACGTTGTCCAGTGCCACCGCGATCACGACCGACAACTTGATCGATCTGATCTATGCCCTGAAGAGCCCTTATCGCCAGAACGCTTCTTTCCTCATGCGGGACGTCACGGTCTCCACCTTGCGCAAACTGAAGGACAACAACGAGGTCTACCTATGGCAGCCGAGCGTTCAGGCGGGTGAGCCGGATCGCCTGATGGGCTATCCGCTCCACACGTCACCTTATGCCCCGGTGATTGAAGCCAGTAGCCTCCCCTTGGCTTTCGGTGATTTCTCCAACTACTGGATCGCCGACCGTGTGGGCCGGACGGTGAAGCGTTTGAGCGAGCTCTATGCCGGTAACGGCCAGATCGGCTTCTTGGCTACCCAGCTAGTGGACGCGAAGGTTATCTTGCCGGAAGGTATCCAGCTGTTGCATATGGGTGCGGGGTCCTAAGTAAGAGGAGGGTACGATGAGTGTTGTGACGGACCTGTTGCCCAATGTCAAGCAGAACTTGATCATGACGCACGCCTTAGATGATACGCTGCTCATCACGTATATTCTGGCCGCCATCGCTTACGCGGAGAGTTATCAGCATGTGGAGAAAGGGACCTACAGCCAGGCCGTGATGCCGACGACCACCGAACAACGTCATTCCCTACGGCATTTGATGGTCTTACTTAAAACATACCATAAAACAACAATTCAAGCTTATCTTGTTTTTTAGTGCGACATTAATATATAACTATATTGAGGCTATTCGAAAGAGAGGTCATGAGGAGTACGAAGCGGTGAAAGGTAGGAAGAATATGATCGATTGGAACAGAAACGGAACAATAGACCCTGTCGATATTGGTATCTCAATTTCCATGGGATTTCTTGACTCCTCGGATTCTTGTGAGTTGTTGGGTTATACATTTATCCCTGTCCAAGAACTTGAACCTAATCGTGATGAGCAGGAGAAGATTCGACAATATCTGCCGCATGCATTGTACGAAAAGAGACAGACCACGAAACTTCACCGCTATGGTATTGGACCATTTTGCCGATTTTCCATCTCTCGATCATGGCGGGGTGTTTCCGGCGTGTACGCATTGTTTAATTCTTCAAACCTGTTATATATTGGCCAATGCGTTGATTTGGCTCAGCGGTTCAACACAGGTTATGGAATCATATCTCCACGAAATTGTTATATTGGTGGGCAACAGACCAACTGCAAGATAAACGCTATGATTTTACGAGAATATCTAGCCGGGGGAAAGGTGTATTTATTTTTCCATGAAACGAACGACTTCGATAGGATGGAACATGAGCTCATAAACAGATTTCAGCCGCCATTCAATGGTAGACAAATCACAGAATGAAGGGGTATTTAGAAATGGGAAATTACGGACAGATCGCCGTGAAAGCTGCGAAATATAAGTCGGAAGGTAGGGATGCTCGTGACGCTTGGAATCTTGCCGCCGATGAAGTTTTTGATCGAGGGAGTTCATCCTGGTCTAAATCATGTCCCAGAAGCGCCTTTCTCGGGTTCTGCGGAGTGGACGGTAAAAATGCTCAATATGCGCACGCAGGTTTTGTCTATCTAAAAGAAAATCCCGATAGCTCAGTTACGGATTCTCAATTATGGGCAATAGTTAAAGTGGAGAATCCTGATCTACAATTCCCAAGTGCCTACAATCACCAAATGGATGTCGTTCTTTCATTGTTCAGAGCGGACCTTTTGGATAACCAAGGCCAACTTAAATAGAATTATGCTGAAACAGACCAGATCTGCATAAAGTAGAAAAGACGCGATGACAAAAGACACTTTTTATTATCTTCCAATTCGAACAGCTATGCCAGATGGTCGAATTGGCATCACCGTTCATAGCCGCTCCTAGTAATACCCTGGTTTGCGATGTTAATGAAAGTATCGCTGTTGTTGCAAAGCCCATTTAATTCAAAAGCATCTTCGGGCTCAAAAATGTGCCGTAATTAGAGACGCTCAGGTCTATCTAGCCGCCTTTGAGTAGCATCTGATCGTAAATTCTGATGATTTTCCAATGTTCAACAGAAGCTGGTCGTATTCGAGATCAGTTACCTGAACATTCACGAGGTACACTATTAAGATCAATAACAGCTTACTACACACCTGCTACTCAAAATATTTGGAATCATCTGAGACACAGGTTCTAAATAAACGCTCCATGAGTTTGGATAGGCTGTCGAGACTTGTTAAAATACGAAACAAGCTTGACGCGTTTATCTTGAACTGGCAGCATTGCTGTGCCCGATAATTTAGGCTCCGGCAGAGTTCCCCCGTACACGCAGTGCAGATCTGGTTATGTAATCTAGGAAAACTTGTTCTATAGGGGCGGATTACAGGGCGTCTATCGGTAGGAGCTGGATCCCAGCGTCACCCCCGCACACGCGGGGCGGATGTCCGCCAGCAAGGGGTCAGAGACTATCAGATGGCGTCACCCCCGCACACGCGGGGCAGATTGTTGCCCTGCTTTGGGAGCAGGGGGTCGCACGGGGTCGCCCCCGCACACGCGGGGCAGATACTTAATAAACCCCTGATCTTAGGTCCATTAAATATAATTATACATTGTTTTGTTTACTAATCAAGCTGAAAGAAGATGAATCTCTCCAGCAGTGCTTTGACAAGGTTATGAGACGATGCTCGTACGCCTACCCATAGCATATGTCCCATACAGTATTACGAGTCTACGGTTGAACCCTTTGTATTACTGAAGCGACTATGCTAAACCTGACACCAAGATATGGTGAATAGTAATTCTCAAGTTAACATCGTGAATACGATTCGTTCGACAGTACAAAGATCGGCTCTCAATTTGATTATTTATAAACAGAAGAACGTCCTGGACCAGCCCTAAGAGGTAGGCATCAAGAACACAATTCTGCAACGTTGGGCTCACGAACATTAAGGAATCGTTCACTGGAACTTTTGTTAACCCCAAAAGCCAATGAAAAAGTTAATTGGAGAATATACTGTTGAATTCTAAGCTTTCTCAAAGCAAAAGCAGTGTGAAGGTTGAGTTTCTTCGGTCTCACCATAGAAACCATCGTTCGCTCGAAAAGGCATGCGAGATCCTGCACCTCTCATGCATATATAGCTTGATCAACATTGTTTATCTATAGAAACATAGGTTGCTTCAGATGAGAATCAATGAACGCGTTGCGTGACCAAAAAGCCAATATGAAAAAAGCCAGTGTGCGTTTATGGAAGTCTAGTTGTATCATTTTGCTCTATAACTCAATTCAGGTCGCGTTCAGGTAGAAAGGAATTTGGCTGAATAAATTCAAAAAGAAAAAACCGCTGAAACCTCGTGGTTCCAACGGTTTTCTTCTGGTGGAGATGAGGGGGATCGAACCCCTTACCTCTTGAATGCCATTCAAGCGCTCTCCCAGGTGAGCTACACCCCCAAATTATCACCGAGCGGATTTCCCGCTGACTTGATAGATTATAAATCAAGATCACAGGGCTGTCAAGCGGCATTTTGAATTTTGCGGAAAGTATTAATTGCAACATGAAGTGTCGCGTCTGTTAAGTGCTCATGGCCCAGGCTTCGGCCGGGGTCAGGCCAAGATCCGGGACTTGTTGGGATCCAGGCGGGACGGTCGGGTTTCGGGGAGTGGCAGAGCGGGCGAAAAATCAGTCCGGCGGATGTATTTGCGAACGGTTTTCTCATCGACGTGAAAATCACGAGCAATCTGAGCCACCTTGCTACCCGAGCGGTAGGCTTCTCTGATATCATTGATGTGGGACATCCTGAGCATTCTCCTTTTCCTCCTTGGCTGTGATTCATTCTCTAACCAAGGATAGCGTGTAGGGAACAGCTCGGCTGTCCCTTTTTCAACAAGATATTTCCCGGGAATTCCTGACGACGTTTTCGAGATTATGACATGATATTTTCTGGTACTTTTAGATTACATTAAACAACCGACCGGCAGGACCCGTTCTTCAAACCTTCAAGTTCATGCCATATGACTTCCTGTCCGCCTACTTCCAGCCGAATCGACAAGCAGGTACGATGGTCCAAGGCATCGATCGTCTTGAAACCTTACTCGGTTCAGAGACTGCTTTGTCGCAACGGTCCAAGTCCTCTTAACCGATCGTGGTAGTGAATTCACACTCGCCAACGCTTTGGAAAAAGGACAGCGTACACGCGTCTTCTATTGGACCCTCAGGAAGCCGGACAAAAAGGCCGTCTGGAGAAAAGGATTACCACCTCTACCAAAGAAAAGGGGGAGACCGCTTCACTGATTGCTAACAGGGGTGTTTTGAAAAATATGAGTCGAAAACGCACAGCTGTCACCTTAGGCTAAAAGGACTCCAAATGCAGACGAAGACTGATCAATTTGATTTCTCATTCCCATTACAAGAGGAAACCGGCTCTTATACCTCAAGCGCAATCTCGATCATTTCACCAAAACCGATCTGGCGTTCCTCGGCAGAGAGTTCTTCTTGCGTATAAATGTGATCCGAAATGGTCAAGATGGCCAGCGCCTTCTTCCCTGCACGGACAGCGTTCATATATAAAGCAGCGGCTTCCATCTCGACGCAGAGTACATGCATCCGTTTCCAGCGATCGTTGAACGTCGGGTCATCGTTATAGAAGGTATCCGACGACAAAACATTGCCAACCTTAACCGAACTGCCCTTGGCTTCTGCCGCGAGGACGGCTTTACGCAGAAGATCGAAATCGGCAATCGGCGCATAGTTGCCGGGTAAGTTGTACTGATCCACATAATTGGAATTCGTGCAGGCACCCATCGCGATTACGATGTCTTTCAGCTTTACGTCATCTGCGAAAGCACCGGCGGAACCGACTCTGATAATCGCATCAACGTCATAAAAGTTATAGAGTTCATAACTGTAGATACCGATGGAAGGCATACCCATACCGCTGCCCATAACCGAGACTTCCTGTCCCTTGTAGGTACCGGTATAACCAAACATACCGCGAATACTGTTAAATTCACGTACATTCTCCAGGTAAGTTTCCGCGATAAACTTCGCACGCAAAGGATCTCCCGGCATCAATACTTTCTTGGCAATATCGCCTTTAACTGCGGCATTATGTGCTGTAGGCATAATCTGTAACCTCCTGATAGTGTGAGACCGCACTGCACTTAACGGAGCGGCGCGGTCCCATCTTAATTAACTATTTCCGATTTTTCGACATTATTGTCAATTACTTAATCTCCGTTGCTTTGACCAGCTTCAGGGAAGGAAGCAGATCATCAAGTGTCGGGGCATCGGCATCGTTGACAAGCTTGATTTCATCAGAGACTAACTTCGCATAGATCGCATCATACTGCTCTTTGGTGAAGGTCTCGAACTTCGAAGTATCGCCGGGGAGCAAAACCATGTCTTCGGCTGCGCCCAAGGTCACAACCTGGCCGCCTTCCCAAGTACCGTCGTAGTGCTTGGCCAGTGCTTCGTAAACGGACTTCTGCAGGTTCTTCACAGCCGATGTAATAACGGTGGGTGACTCGACAGACTGGTCAACGTCAACGCCGATGACCTTACCGTTGGCAGCTTCCGCAGCCTTCATAACCGAGTTGCCTGCGCCGCCGGCAGAAGCGAAGATTACTTCGATACCATCATTATACCAGGCAGCAGCCTTCGTCTGGTGGTCGGGAGACGGGAGAAAGTCGCCCAGGTAGGTGTAGTTAACGGTTACTTCGCCTTCAGCCAGACCCAGCTCTTCGGCAGCTAAGTCAGCACCCTGAAGGAAGCCGTAACCGAAACGGATAACGGCAGGAACAGCCATACCGCCCATGAAGCCAAGCTTGCGATATCCGTCATGAACCGCTGCATAACCGGCCAGGAAACCGGACTGGTCTTCGCGATACAGGATGCCGACGACGTTGTCGTCCGTGCGATATTCGCTGTAATCTTCGTTGTGGGGAGCACCGTCGATCAGGATAAAGCGAACATCGGGATATTCGGCTTGCTTCGTGAACACGGCTACTTCGAAGAGGAAGCCGGGTGTAACAATAACCTTCGCTCCGCCTTCAACGGCCAGATCGATGGAAGTCATGTAAGCGGCATCCGATTTCTCGGTAGGCTTGTAGTATTTGTGAGTGATATTGTGCTCTTCTGCGTATTGGACCACACCTTCCCAGGAACCCTGGTTGAACGATTTGTCATCGATGGTTCCTACGTCAGTGATCAAAGCGAGTTCGAAGGTATCACCTTCGCTGCCTCCGGCAGTAGTGGTCGCTTCTTCACCTTTCGTGGTAGAGCCCGTGGTGCCGCTGGTCGTGTTGGTATTGCCACTGCAGGCAGAAAGACCAAGTACGAGCAATGTAGCTGCCAACAGTGAGCTGACAATTCTCTTTTTCATTCGATTACCTCCTATATTCATATCGCTTCGTCAAACAAGATCCCTCGATCGAGCCGAACCAGTGCGATAATAACTGTCAAAATATTCCTAAAATGCCCAAAGGCAATATTAGCGTGCTTTAAGCTGTAACGGAATCTCTCCCGTTACCGTTTCATCGTGTTCCCTTATCAAAAGGTATGCCTTCGGCTTTCGGCGCTTGCGAACGCTTCGAGAAGAACGAAAGGACAACCAGTGTCGCGATATAAGGAATCATCTTGTAAACATTCGACGGTAAAGGCAGATCCTTGATCACGGGTATTGCCGAATAAGCGCTGGCAATTGTTTTCATCAGTCCGAAGAAGAAAGCGGCACCGAGAATGGACACCGGTCTCCAGTTACCGAAAATTAAGACAGCCAGGGCCAGGAAACCGTAACCGGCGACGGTCGCGTTAAAGTTTGTCGAAGTCGGAATGATAAAGACCAAACCGCCGATTCCCGCGAGTACACCGGAAATAAAGGTACCGGCATAACGAATGCGATAGACATTGATGCCGACCGCATCGGCCGCATTGGGATTCTCGCCGCAGGAACGAAGTCTTAAGCCAAAGCGCGTCTTGTTCAGAACAACAGCCGCCGCGAAGAATATCAGGATACCGATATAAGTCGTGATATATGCATTTTGGAAGAATAAGGGTCCGATTACGGGAATGTCGCCCAAAACGGGAACACTCTGAAGTCTGAACGTATCGTTAAACGGAATCTGTTGCACCTTTTGGACCGATCGGGTTACGAAAATGGCGAAGGCCGGTGCGAAGAGATTCAAGGCCGTACCGCTGATAACCTGATCTGCTTTAAGATTGATCGAAGCATAAGCATGCAGCAGCGAGAATGCGCCGCCTGTGGCACCGGCTACCAGGATCGCCAGAATCAGCAATAACTGTCCGCTCATTTGGTCCTGCATCTGATTGATAAACAGAACGCTGACGAATGCGCCCATGACCATGATACCTTCGAGCGCAATGTTGATGATACCGCTGCGCTCCGCATACATACCACCCAGAGCAACAATCAGGAGCGGGATGGCAAAGAACATGGTTTGTTGTACGATAAAGGCTATGTTATTCATCTTTCCACCTCATCCGATAAAGCCGCTGCCCGGCGACGAGCAAATCTGCTTTCCATGAAATGCTTGAACAGCAGGGTAAACGCGCTGCAGTAAATAATCGCCGAGATAATCATATCGATGACTTCGGGCGTGTAATCAAAGAGCTGCAGATTATAACCGCCAACCGTGATACTCGCGATGAAAAGACCGCTGATGAAAATACCGATCGGATTATTCAAACCAAGCAAGGCTACGGGAATACCGTTAAAGCCCTGAGGCGCGATGGCATCCACGACTTGCAGGAAGACACCGGTTTCGCCCAGATACATCAGGCCTCCGCCGATACCGGCCAGACCGCCTGCGATGATCATCGAGGTAACGATGCTGCGTTTCGAGTTAATGCCGGCATAACGGCTGGCCAGAGGATTGAGACCCACCGCGCGAAGCTCGAAACCAAAGGTTGTCTTGGATACAATGATGTAAACGATGCCCACAAATAAAGCACAGAGCAAAAGACTCATATTCAAATAAGATCCCGGGAAACGCTGCGCCAGACCCAGGGTCGGAATCTTGGCGGTCGCCTTAATCGGCATCGACTGATTGCGAAGCTGATCATAAACGGTTTCGACGATCATCAAGTTGACCAGATACATACCGATATAGTTCAGCATGATAGCCGAAATAACTTCGTTGACGTTCCGGTACGCTTTCAGAAGTCCGGGGATGGCACCCCAGATCGCGCCGGCGATCATGGCGCCGAGAAGAGCCACGGACCAATGCAGCCAGGGCGGCAGGAAGGTCCACTTGACGCCGATATAGATGGCGACGTAGGCACCCATCGTAAACTGTCCCGGTGTACCGATGTTAAACAAGCCCGTCCGAAATGCAAAACCCACCGACAAACCGGTCATAATGATCGGAACAGCCAGGTTTATCGTCTGACCGATGGAACGCATGCCGCCTGTCAAGCCGCCGCGCAGAATCGTCGCGAAACCGGCCAGAGCCTGATCCGGATGCGAAAACAAAAGAATCAAAAAGCCGAAGAGTAAACCGATGACAATGGCCAGGATCGAAGAGGCAAAACTCATCAAGCTGCGTCTGTTTCGCGTTTTTTTACTTAACTCATTCATTTCTTCTCACCCCTCTTCTGACCTGCCATATAAAGACCCAACTCGCGAACATCCGTCTCGGCGGGATCGAGCTCGCCGACGATTTCGCCTTCGTACATAACCAGAATCCGGTCGCTTAAGTTCATGACCTCGTCCAGCTCGAAGGAGACGAGCAGTACGGCTTTACCGGCATCGCGCTGAGCCAGCAGCTGCGAGTGAATGAATTCGATGGCGCCGACATCCAGACCTCGAACCGGTTGAACGGCGATAATCAGATCGGCGTTGCGATCCAGCTCGCGTGCCAGAATCGCTTTCTGCTGATTGCCGCCCGACATGCTTCGAACGATCGAATCGGGACCTTCCGCGCTGCGGATATCATAGCGTTCCGACATTTTCTCGGCGTACGCTTCCACCGCACCAAAGTTGATGAAACCTCTTGATTGGAATTCCGGCTGGTAATAGGACTGTAAAACCAGGTTCTGCTGCAGCGTATAGTCCAGAATCAAACCGTATTTTTGTCTGTCTTCGGGTATGTGCGCGAAACCTTCCAGACAGCGCTGACGAATCGAACTGCGGGTGATGTCCTGACCTCTCAGATAAATACTGCCGTCCGTTATATCGTTAATTCCCGTCAAACCGTAAATCAGTTCGGACTGGCCGTTACCGTCGACACCGGCCAGACAGACAATCTCGCCGCGACGAACCTGAAAGGACACATCGTGTACCTGGTTTTTCGAACTGCGGGCTTCTCTCATCGACAAGTTGCGCACATCGAGAACCACTTCGCCGGGATTACACGCTTTCTTATTAAGTACAAACTCAACCGGGCGGCCGACCATGAGTTCGGACATTTGCTCCGGGGTGACATCCTTGACCGGGAGGGTTGCGACGTGGTGGCCCTTTCTCAAGACCGTGACCGTGTCCGCCACCGCCTTGATTTCCTTAAGCTTATGAGTGATGAAGATAATCGATTTGCCTTCCTCTACCAAACGCCGCATGATCACGATCAGTTCATCGATTTCCTGCGGAGTCAAAACAGCCGTCGGCTCGTCCAGTATGAGAATGTCGTTATCGCTGTAGAGCATCTTGAGAATCTCGACGCGCTGCTGCATACCGACGGTTATGTCACTGATATATGCGTCCGGATCGATGGCAAACTGATATTGACGGCTTAGTTCCATGATTCGCTTGCGCGCATCATCCATCTTCAGGAAACCATACCTGGTTGTTTCGTGACCCAGGACGATGCTCTCCAGAACAGTAAAGTTATGAACGAGCTTGAAATGCTGATGAACCATGCCGATACCTAAGTCATTGGCATCGTTGGGATTCTTGATCTCGACATCCCGTCCGTTGATCCGGATCTTGCCTTCTTCTGCCGTATACATTCCGAACAGGACACTCATCAGCGTTGATTTACCGGCACCGTTCTCACCAAGGAGGGCATGGATCGAACCCTTTTCCAACGTGAACGAAACTTTATCGATCGCTTTAAACGTACCGAACTGTTTCGTTATGTCCATCATTTCAACTACTTGCGTCACTCATAAACCTCCTTGAGCGATTTCAGGCCAAAAAGACTCGCCGTCGGTTTCACCCGAAACGGCAAACATATCCAGAATACTGGCGGCAATCCAGGCATAGCTCGTCCGGGAACCGAGATTAGTTCCCGCCTTGACAGGCTTGCCGTAAACCAGGCACGGGACCGCTTCCCTGCTGTGATCGGTACCGGGGAAACCCGGGTCGCAGCCGTGATCGGCCGTGATGATCAAGACATCGTCTTCTCTCATCTTTCCGATGAACTCGCCCAGTTGGCGATCGGCCGCCGTCGCAGCCGCGGCATAGCCGTCGATGTTGTTGCGATGACCGTAGAGCATGTCAAAATCGACCAGATTCACGAAACATAAACCCCTGAAGTCTTCGTCCATTAAAGCAATGGTTCGCTCCATGCCTTCGGTATTGTTTTTCGTGGTATAACTCTTCGATATGCCCCGACCCACAAAGATGTCGTTGATTTTCCCGACAGCCAGCGTGTCCAAACCTGCCGCATGCAGATAATCCAAAACGGTGTCCTTAGGCGCATCCAGGGAGAAATCATGGCGATTCGACGTGCGTTTAAACTCGGGAGCCTCGCCGTTAAAAGGTCGGGCGATAACACGGCCGACGGCATGTTCGCCGGTCAGAATCTCGCGGGCGATCCGGCAGTATTCATATAACTGCTCCGGAGGAACAAGATCCTCGTGAGCCGCAATCTGGAAGACGCTGTCCGCCGATGTGTAAACAATCAGATCACCGGTCTGCAGATGCTTCTCGCCGTAGTCGCGAATGACATCCGTTCCGGAATACGGCTTGTTACACAAGACACCTCGCCCGGTCGCCCTGCTAAAGGCATCCAGAATGTCTTGGGGAAAGCCATCCGGATAAGTAGGCAAAGGCGTCGGCGAAACGATACCGGCGATCTCCCAGTGGCCGATCGTGGTATCTTTTCCGTTCGACGCCTCAAACAGGCGGCCATAAGCCGCCTGCGGATGAGCAGCTGCCGGCTTGGCCTCTACTCCGTCAATATTAAATAGACCCAGTTCCTGTAATACAGGGGTATGAAACTCAGAAGATGCGGCAATCGATGCCAGCGTGTTGCTGCCTTCGTCTCCGAAGCGGTCGGCATCCGGCGCATGACCGATGCCAAAGCTGTCCAATACAATCAAAAACACGCGATTGACAGGCTTCTTACTCAAATTAATATCCTCCAGTCAGATTTGAATCTCACGAGGCTTCTGTATATTTTATTTTACCACACGGGAAGGATATTGGGCTCTTATAAGCTCCTTTAACATTCGATAAATAGCCGAAATACAATCACGATAAGATAATTTCATCAGGAAAACAAACTTAAGAGGATACCTGCCGCAACAGCAGACCCGATAACACCGGCGACATTCGGTCCCATCGCATGCATCAAGAGGAAGTTGGTTGGATTGGCCTTCTGGCCTTCGATCTGAGAAACTCGGGCCGCCATGGGAACAGCCGAGACACCGGCCGAACCGATCAGGGGATTAACCTTACCGCCGGTCAGCTTGCACATCAATTTACCCAGAGCCATGCCGCCAAAGGTACTGAAAGCGAACGCCAGCAGTCCGAGACCGATAATCTTGAGCGTTTCGGGCTGCAGGAAGGTTTCTGCCTTGGCTGTCGCACCGACCGTTACACCCAGGAAGATCGTAACGATATTCATCATGGCATTCTGAGCGGTATCGGACAGTCGATCGACCACGCCGGACTCCTTAAACAAGTTGCCGAGCATGAGCATACCGATCAACGGCGCGACGGACGGCAGAAGCAGAATAGTCAACAAACTTACGACGATCGGGAAGCAGATTTTCTCCGCCTTCGAAACTTCGCGCATCTGTTTCATCTCGATTTCGCGTTCGGCCCTGGTCGTCATGGCGCGCATGATCGGAGGCTGAATCATCGGAATGAGAGCCATATAAGAGTAAGCCGCAATGGCGATGGCAGGCAGCAGATGCGGCGCCAGTCTGGTCGTCGTGTAAATGGCTGTCGGACCGTCGGCTCCGCCGACGATGCTGATCGAAGCCGCTTCCTGAGGCGTAAAACCAAGCGCCGTGGAAGCGACCAACGCCACGCTGATTCCGAATTGCGCACCTGCTCCGAGGAACAAACAGCTCGGTCTGGCAATCAGGGGACCGAAGTCCGTCATACATCCGATTCCCAGGAAGATCAACGAAGGATAAATACCAAGCTTAACACCTTGATAGAGGTAATAAAGCAAACCGCCGGGTTCCCCGTTCTGCGGTTCGGCCATCAAACCCGTCAGCGGCAGATTCGCCAGTAATACACCAAAGGCAATCGGCAGCAACAAGAGCGGTTCAAACTTTCTGACAATCGCCAGGTATACGAGAACACAAGCCACGACCACCATAACAACCTGCTGCCAGCTAATCGCAAAGAAACCGGACTCAAACCAAATATCTTTAATGGCATCCAAAAACATAAGCTGTCCTCCTTAGTTCCGTTTGGCAAACAAGCGACTGCGCGACACCCATACGATCAGATGAGAGAAAATGCGCAGTAAAACGAATAACAAAAAGAGAACTGCTAAAACCATGGCAAAGCAAAATAGCGCGACCATGACACTGTCGGGAACGGACATAAACTACCTCCTGCCTGATGCATAAATTAGGTATAGAGTAAGCCAAAAACCCCAAAACGTCAAAATGGTTTTTTGTTTGATCGCTTTATTTGCCTTATTGAACAATATATTGCAGATATATTCGTTAGTTCGAACTAGGGACTGTCGCCGGAAACAGCCGCCGCGTTATCCGAAGCCTTCCCCGGCTTCATGATTTCCTGTACGGATCCTTTACCCAGTCGGTCCAGAGCAGGTTTCGAGGTTTCGCGCAGATCAAATTCGGAGATATGACGCGGGCCCTGCAGAACCATTCTTGTCACTTGTAAAAGTCCCTCTTTATTCACGAGCAGCTTCCAGCGAATCAGACTTAATTGCTCGTCTTCCAGCTCGATGGCCGTGATAGTCGTCGGATACACGCAGCAACCGGTATTGAAATAAGGCAGCTCGCCTTCCCTCGGAAACTTAAAGCGGTGGGTATGACCGCAGATCAGAAGCGTGCGGTTTTCCTTGATCCACTTGATATAGTTTTTTTCGATCTTATGACGCTTGAAAATATTCTTGACCGGGCTGACCGGGCTCTTGATGCCGAAGGAATGCAGGTAACGCCAGAAATACTTGAGGCTGAACTCGGTCAGACGCCAGAGCTGATCGTTGGCCAGATCGCCCTGATGGCCGTGCACCACGAAGAGTTCCTGCCCGCTTTCTTTATGCTTTAAAGTCAGCGCTTCGATCGGCTTCAGATGCGGAAACAGGTCCATGTACTGCTCTTTGAACTCGTTATAGTAGCGGTAATAATGGTTCTTGACATAGGTTTCGTCTCGCAGATAGATATTATGATTGCCGTAGATCATAATCAGACGTCCGTCGCGATGAAACTGCTGCATGGCGGCGATTGCGTCCGTGTGCGCCTCTTGAATGGTGCTCATGCGATTCTTTTCCCAGAGTTCGTCGCCGTCTCCGACCTCACAGTAGATAAAACCCCGCTTGTAATAATAATTTAAAGCGTGAATAAAGGTGTTCCGGTTCTTTGAAAACTCGTCGGAAAAGCTGCCGCTTCCCCGGTGACAATCACTGAAGAAGACGTACCTGGACTGTTTATCAATTTCCCGAACAATCGAGTGATCGTAAGCTTTCGTCAAACGCTGCCTCGTTCTCATAACGTCTCCTTTGCCAATATTCACCTAAAGATCACATTGAAAGATAGTTCCATTCTATTACCGATTTGGATGTTTGTCGCTTGAATTCCTGACATTTGTAAATACATTGGTACTTATGGCGCAGGCGAATCTTTGTTAGGATGAATGAAACGAAATCTAAAGGAGGCCTGAAATGACAACGATCCATTCACTGAAAGATACCTATCGTTTATCCAACGGCGTGAACATTCCCGGCGTGGGTTTCGGAACCTGGCAGCTTCCCGATACCGAAGAGACGGTCGCGGCCGTTAAGGAAGCGCTGGCAATCGGCTATCGCCATGTCGATACGGCCCAGGCTTATCAAAACGAGAGATCGGTCGGGCTGGCGATTCGCGAAAGCGGCATTCCCCGTGAAGAAATCTTTTTGACCACCAAGGTCTTTGACGGGAATCACGAATACGAGAATACGAAGCGCTCCCTGGACGAGAGCCTCGAAACGCTGGGCGTAGACTATATCGATCTGGTGCTCATTCACTGGCCGAACCCCGAACAGTTCCGGGACCACTGGGAAGAGGCCAATGCCGGAACCTGGCGGGCGATGGAAGAATACTGCGATGCCGGTAAAATCAGAGCGCTTGGCATCAGTAACTTCCTGCCTCATCATATGGATGCGCTCCTGAAGACCGCGAGAATCAAACCGTCGGTGAATCAAATCATGCTCTGTCCGGGTTTTGTCCAGACGGATGTCGTGGATTATTGCCGCAGGGAGAACATCTTACTCGAAGCTTACAGCCCTCTGGGCACGGGTCAGGTACTGGATAAAGCTGAAATCGTCCAAATGGCTGAAAGATATGCCAAGAGCCCGGCTCAGGTCGCCTTACGCTGGAGTCTGCAGATGGGCTTTTTGCCCCTGCCGAAGACGAAGACTTTGAAGCGAATCCGGGAGAATGCGGATCTGTTCGACTTTGAGCTATCTGCCGAAGATGTCGATCTTCTGGCGAAACGAGACGAAGCGATCAGCTGGCTTCGCCATCCGGACGACTAATATGAAGTAGAAGGTTTAATACATGCAAGCAATACGAATCAGCGAAAACAAACGCTTTCTGACGCTGGAGGACGGCAGTCCGTTCTTTTGGCTGGGTGATACCGAGTGGGAGCTTTTTCATGCCCTGACCCTCGACGAAACAAGAGAGATCTTTGCCATCCGTAAAGAACAGGGTTTCAATGTGATCCAGGCGGTTCTGCTGGCTGAAAGAGACGGGCTTGGCACGCCGAATGCTCACGGGCGACTGCCTTTGCTATTTGATGACAGCGGTGCGGCCGATCCGCTTATGCCGGATCTGGAAGGCCCTTACAGCTACTGGGACCATGTGGATGCCGTCCTGGATCTGGCGGAGAAATACGGCCTTTATATTGCCCTCTTGCCGACCTGGGGCGACAAGTTTCATCCCACGGCCGATAATCAGATTAAGATCTTCAATCCGGAGAACGCATATCGTTACGGACAGTGGGTCGCGAAGAGATTTTCCAATCGAAAGAACCTGATCTGGGTTTTGGGCGGAGATCGCAGTCTTTTTACGGATGAACACAGGGAGATCGTTACCCGAATGGCAAAGGGCATTTCCGACGCCGACAAGTTATGCCGGCTGAAAACCTTTCATCCCAGCGGCTGGCGCTCGTCGTCGGACGACTGGCCGGATGCCGACTGGCTGGACTTTCATATGATTCAATCCTGTCATTCGGAAGAGCGCAGAAACGATCTTTTCGTTCGAAAGGATTACGATCGTGTACCTGTCAAACCGGTCCTTGACGGCGAGCCGCGCTACGAAGATCATCCGATCAGTTTCAAGATCGAAAACGGCTACTTCGATGCGGCCGATGTCCGGCAGGCTGCTTATTATGCCGTCTTCTCGGGGGCATTCGGTCATACTTACGGCCACCATGCCGTCTGGTCGATGAACAGAATATACGATCCTTATTTCCTGATGACCTGGCGAGAAGCCTTGAATCGACCTGCGGCCAATCAGATGAAGCATTTTCGGTCTCTGATAGAATCACGTTCTTTCTTCGACCGAAGGCCCGCTCGGGAACTCTTGAACGATAACTTGCCCGGGCTGATTCACCAGGTCGCCTGCCGCGGTGATCGCTACGCCATGGTCTACTCGCCGATCGGCGCCCGGATAACGCTGGATACCTCCTCCCTTTTGGCCAAAATGCTTTGCTGCTCCTGGTTTAATCCAAGAGACGGCCGGTGGAGCGATATAGGCGTCTATCGTAACGAGGGCCGCTTGAGTTTCATGGCGCCAAACTCGGGCCGGGGCGAAGACCTGATACTCGTTTTGGACCTGGAGGATTAAGCTGGACGAAAGTTTATTTTGTGAATATCGGAGATGGCCGTTTGCCGGGTGCGGGCGGCCATTGCTTTATGCCGACAAGCTGATATGATCGATGAGGAACCAGGAGAGTTCACGAATCCCCGGAGGATAAAAGTTTATATGAACATCAATTCACCCGCAGAAATCGTAGCGGCTTACAGTAAATCGGGCCGGACTAAAGCGAATCGGGAGGCCGCCAAGTTGTTCGTACTTGGTATCATGGCAGGCATGACGATTGCGTTTGGCAGCGCCGTATCGAATATGACCTCACACGCCGTCGACAGTGTATCGCTGGCGAAATTAATCAGCGGCCTGATCTTCCCGTTCGGCCTTTGCATTATTATGTTGATGGGTATGGAGCTCTTTACCGGTAATGTCATGATCTCGATTTCGGTCATGAATAAAGAAGCGACGATCAGAAAAATGCTGCGCAACTGGCTTCTTGTTTACAGCGGAAACTTCGTCGGCAGTGCTTTTGTCGCCTGCGGGACCGCCCTCTTCGGCCAGCTGGATTACAGCTCGGGAGGGCTTGCGGCCTACACGATGAAAGTCGCAGTCACGAAAATCGATCAGCCTTTTCAGAATCTCGTTTTCTCGGGTCTCTTATGCAATCTGCTTGTCTGCATGGGCGTACTCTGCTTTTATGCGGCCAAGGAAACAGCCGCGAAATTCATCGGTTGTTTCATGCCGGTGGCTTTTTTTGTCATTTTGGGTTTCGAACACAGCGTGGCGAACATGTACTATCTGACTGCCGCACTGCTCGCGAAAAGCAACCCCGTCTATCTCCAAAAGGCGATTGAAGCCGGTTATCATATGGATAAGCTGACGGTTTCAAACGCGCTTTTTTCCAACTTGATACCGGTGACCATCGGAAACATCCTAGGCGGGCTGATGGTATCCGTCGGCATGTGGTCCGTGCACGGTAAAAATCAAGAAGAGATCGTGCATGTCGTCAAGGTCAGTCTTCCGGTTGAAATAGAGACCAAAGGAAAATAAACGAGTACGAATCAGAAGCGAAAGTCGCAGTCGACGAGATGATCGTTGACCATCCCGATAGCCTGTAAGTAGGCATACACGATCGTGGATCCGGTAAATTTGAAGCCTTCTTTCTTCAGTGCCAGGCTGATTCTGTCCGACAGTTCGCTCGTGGCAGGCACTTGTGCCTGTGTTTCCCAATGGTTGATAACCGGCGTGTAATCAACGAAGCGCCAGAGAAAATCGTTTAGCGAACCGTGTTTTCTGCAGAGTTCGGCATAGGCTTTCGCATTGCCGATGGCGGCGCGGACCTTGGCCCGATTCCGTATGATACCGGGATTACTCAGGAGCGAGGCCACCTTCTCTTCATCATAGTCAGCCAGAATTTCCGGTTTGAAATCATCGAAGGCCTCGCATAAACTATCCATTTTCCCGATAATAATCGCCCAGCTCAGTCCAGCCTGAAAGCCGTCCAGAATCAGTTTCTGAAACAGCTTATGATCGTCATGCTCGGGTTTTCCCCATACCGTATCGTGATACTCGATCATGGCAGGCGAGCCGTTCGCCCAGGCACAGCGATTGACAGTAATCTTCTTCATCTCTTCATCTCCCCTGACTTACAGTAGTAAAGATAACACGCCCGAACAGATTCCGTTCCTGCGGATCCTGACGGGCGTGTTCTTTCACTCATGCCTGATGCCTGATTTCATCGGCTTACATATACTGATAGATTTCCTTGACGGCGGCTTCGTCCAAACGAATGAACCAGCCGATCTTGCCTTCGCTGTCATAGCTGACGTTGGCGGCCAGGAAATCAACGTCTTCTCTCTTTCCGCCGAGTTCGGCCAGACTGGTCGGCAGACCGATCGAGGAATAGAAGGCCTTCAGGGCATTGATACCGCGAAGTGCGACGCGCTCCTGATCGAAGGGGTCGTTCTCGATACCGAAGACTTCGGTCGCGAAACGAACGAATCTCGGAACGTCATGCTTGTAGACATGATGCATCCAGGCAGGTAAAACCGTGGCCAGACCGGCTCCGTGAGCAACATCGTAAAGCGCGGAGAGCTCATGCTCGATGGCATGGCTGGCCCAGTCCTGATCACGGCCGACACCGGCAAAGTTGTTATGAGCGACCGTACCGGCCCACATAATCTGTTCTCTGGCTTCGCGGTTGGTCGGATCCTGATGGACGATCGTACCGTAACGGATCAAAGTTCTCCAGATACCTTCGCAGAACTGATCGACAAGATAAGTTCCCTTCGTATTGGTGAAATAACGCTCGGCCACGTGGGTGAAGATATCTGCGATACCGGCGGCCGTCTGATTGGCCGGAAGCGTCCAGGTCAGTTCCGGGTTCATCAGGGCGAAACGGGGAATGACGCATTCCGCACCGAAAGAACGCTTGTAAACGACACCGTCGATTTCGCGGTTCATAACAGAGCTGTCCGAACCTTCGCTGCCGGCGGCGGGTATCGTCAGGATCGCGCCGATAGGCATGGCCGTCTTCGGATTAAAGGCACCCGTAAACAGATCCCAGGCATCGCCTTCGTAATCCTTCGCGGCGGCAATCGTCTTGGCCGTGTCAATGACAGAGCCTCCGCCTACGGCCAGGATGAAATCGATTTGATTGGCGCGAACCAGATCCAGGCCTTCATAAGCCAGATCCATGCGCGGGTTGGGTTTCACTCCGCCCAGTTCAAAGAAATTCAGATCCGCTTCCTTCAAACTGCTGCGAACACGGGAAAGCAGACCCGAACGCTCGGCGCTGCCGCCTCCGTATAGCAGAAGAACGGATGTGGCACCGGCTTCTCGGGCCAGGCGGCCTGCTTCGTTTTCGGCGCCGTAACCGAAGACATAACGTGTCGGCAGATACAATTGAAATGGGTTCATATAATCCTCCTCAAATTTGATCCGTTTCTCATAGCAAAGACAGCCTATTTTCCGCCCCAGGTCAGGTCATGCCATTCCCGGTCGATGCTCTCTCTGCCGGCTAAGTCATAAATATCATACATTAAACGAAGCGTCGTTGCGACATCACCCGGCCCCAGAGGAACGGGACGATCAGCCGTCAATGCCTCGTAAAATTCCCGGATCGCATCGGGATGCCCGTCGGCCAGATCACCCTGATGCCAGATTCTGGTACTGCTGACGGTTGAAACCACATCGGTCTGTCCGTCTCTTCTGCTGATGCTGACCTGCTCGCCTTCGAGCCTGAGTCTTCCTTTATCGCAGTTAAATTCCAGAAAAATCGGTGCATTTTCACTGTATGCACTCGAGCAATACAAGAGACCCGGACGGCCTTCGAAATCGAGAAACGCTTCGATGCTGTCCTCGACTTCCGCAATCCGGTAGTGGTTATGGTTGGCCATTGCCGCTTTCGCGCTTGTTGCCTTCCCCATCGCCAGGACCATCAGGTCCAGCGTTAAAACAGCCTGATTGATCAAGGCGCCGCCGCCCGCTTCCGACCATAAGCCCCGCCACGGCGAGCGTTTATAGTAAAGAGCATCGCGTTTATAGGTAATCATGGCTCTCGCACCGTTGATCTTTCCCAGGGAACCGCCCTGCAGAATCTGCAACATGCGCCTGGACGCGGGCATCAGCCTGTTCTGGAAACAAATCCCGATCTTAATCTGCTTTTCCAGTTCCAGCAGGCGATCCAGCTGGCTGCTCGTCAACGCACCGGGTTTTTCCAGATATACAGCAATACCTCGAGCGGCACATTGGGCGGTCATGCGCACATGCAGATAAGAAGGCGTACAGATATGCACGACATCCGGTTTTTCTGCATCGAGCAGACACTCTAGACTGGTATATGCTTTTGCGCCGTACATCGACGCCAGAGTTTCGGCACGGGCAGGATCAATATCCGCCACGGCAATGAGGCGGCAGTTCTCGAGTTTACTAATAACATCCGCGTGTAAGGTCGCGATGTGTCCGCAGCCGACGATGGCCAGCGCTAAAGGCTCCATGGCATAACCCTCCGTTATTCGTTCGATCAGTCGACAGGCTTCCCCTCTATTATGATGGCAAATGCTCCGCCCGGCAGAAACATACGTTTATGATCGCCCTTATAACGATCTTTCATCTGAAGATTTCCGGCTTTATCGTAGATAAAAACACTTGCCGTGCGGGTCTCCAGACTCATGTCGGTCTCAACAGACTCGGCTTCTGTCCCGAAGTTCATCACGTAGACGACCTTTTGTCCTTCTTTCATAAAAGCAAAGCCGACAACCGATGCGGTCGAAAGCCCGTCCCCGCTACCTTCTTGAGATATGGCCGTGCTCGGCTTTTCCACTGTTATCGGAATCCGCCTGCTGCCATAAATCTCTCGCATGGCCGCGGCCAGATCCAGCATCGCATCATTAGAAGCCGCTTCCGGATTCATATAGTTTACGGGCAGCATGACGGCCGCATTACCATAATCATAGGCCTCCAGAACGGACCAGAGCAGTTCGGCACCGCTTGCCTCTTCGGATATGTCGTGGATCAAAAATTCATTTAGCAGGGCTGTCAGAGATCTCGCCGCAGCGCTTTGAACACGGGGATTATCAGCGATGAATTCCTGATACGCTGCCCGGACGCGATCCCGGAAGGCCTTGTTGTCCCCTCCCGTAAATTCAAGTGACGCCGTATGATAATCAGCATTCGAGAGCATAAAGCCCTCGTCGTAGTGCATGCCGTCCGCGAAAATGATTTTATTCTTCACACTTTGATAATGCGGCGACGAAGCCAGCGCGTCGATGAGCATATCAACAAAAGCCGCTTTCTCGCTGTCGGTTCGATAAACTCCCGCACTGTCCGTTACTTCCACGATGATGCGCGAAAAACGACTGGTCCAGGAAATCGCCGTACCGTTTTCGATACGCTTGTCACCGTATTCGTCTCCGGCCGGAGCAGCCAGATAACTCATCATCGCCTTGGCATCTTCATAAGTCGCGAAACTGTCCAGAACCAGCCAGGGGTCGGCATTGGCCGTGCGTGCGAGACGAAGTGCGGCCTCGAGACTGCTCACGGCATCCGTTCGCCCTGCCTCCGGATATAAATCGATATCCTGATAGTCCATCCAGGCATTGCTTAAAAGACCGGGACGACCGACGGCCGCATCCGGAAAACGAAGCAGCGAAGGCTTCGAACCGGCCAGATCATCGATGATCTTCGTCGCATAAAGATTATCGCGTCGAAGCGAATCGGCCATATAAAGATCATCCAGTTCAAGACGGCTGTCGCCGCTCCAGACCAGGCTGATCACGGTCGGTACATCCTCGCTCGTACGTCTTGGAATAATAATATTTCCGGAGTAAAGCCGCCAGTCGGACGAAAAATCGGAGAACTCGAGTTCCTGGGTCTCGAATGCTCCTTCAAGACGAATCGTCAGGCTTCCGCCTACTCCTGCTTCCCGTGCCAGGAATTTAAGGTTATATATTGCGGGGTCCTGTTCCCGGAAGAAGGCTTCATCGGCCGGAGAAATCATCTGAGTCATTTCGGTTTCGTTTTCCAGGCTCACGTATCTGGCACCGGACCTGCCCGGCTGCATACCGGGATTTTGGGGATAATCCTTCCAGTCGACGCCTCTCTCGTACTGCCAGTCGGGCACGGCCGCGTCTTTCTGCCGATCCGACTCTCTGGTCTCCAGAATCAGAATATCTCCGTCTCTGGCCAAAGAAGCATTCCCGCCCCGCTCCTCTTCATCGAACAAGAGCACATTGGCCAGAGGCAGGCGATAAAAATTCAAGGAATAGTCCGGCAGTATAAGCCCTTCGCCCGGGAGCAAGTAGATGCCGATCACGCCGTAATCACTATTGATATCCGAAGGAAAGGCCATGTGCTTGTGCTCTTCCTCTCGCGAGTATAAGAGCAGGTTACCGTCGCCAAAGACAAAATACCAGTTATCCCGATCAATCGGAACCATCGAAACCGGAATATAATCCAGAGAAATATCAAGCGCATCATATGTAGAAACAGCTTCTATCTCGAAACGATCTTCATCCGGCAAGATTTCGCCCTTCTCGCTGACGACAATGACATTGAACATGAAATCTCTGACAATCGCTGTTTGTTCGTCCAGAACCATGATGTCTTGCCAATAAGTCCGGGTATCTAAGTAGGTATTCTCGTCCGACAAGTAAACCTGCCCGCCGGAAATCTTGAAAAATTCATCGCCCGTCTCTTCAAGAGCCAAAAAAACCACGGAATTCGATGTCGCCAACACCATGGTATCGCCCATGGCCTCCGCCGACTGAATGCTTATAAGCGAAACAATCACCCCGTCGAGGGTAAATCTTGATTCATCAAGATAAGACATTGTCGGGTCTTGTATAAAATCGCCCAGGTGAAACTCGCCGAGCACCTCGTCTTTTATCTGATAAAAATAACCGGAACGGTTCATCGCAAACAAAATATCGCCGACGATGAACAGATCGACCCAGTCCTGTCTCTGATGCAATCCTTGAAAGGACTCGTCTTTCGTCAGCTCTTCCAGAGGCTCGATGAGCGTCCAGCCTGCCGGATCGTCAACACCGGTGCAGAAAATCAAACCGTTGGCCGAGAGTACATATAGCATATCGCCGATACGCTCGATATCCACGAGAGCTTCGGCCTGAAAACTCGTTACCCGAAATCCCTGATAAAGTTCGCGTGTATTGGCGTTGAGTGTAAACGGCAGAAAACCGCTGCCGTCATACCAGAGAATCATCCCGCCTTCGCCAACCGCCACCATCCGGCGCTGCGCCTTGTCCTCTGATAAATACATCGCATGAGTTATCCCGCCAACCGGATTGCCTTCGACCGAAATGATATCGAGTTGTTCCGTTAGCGGCAGTTGCTCGAGATAATCCGAAACTCGTCCCTGATCGACAGTCTCCAGCTGACCGCTCTCCGTATGACGAAGCAAACGATAGCGCGATGAAACATAACGTTTTGAGTCTTCATGTTCATCATTCGAGGCCGAAATCCACACACCCTGTCCGTTTTCGCTGTCGTATGGAGACGTTACGGTCAGGGAAACAGTATCGAGGTAAGTTTCGAAAGACGGATTTTCGATCAGGTTCACATCAGCTGCTCCACGCAAATTGATACCGCCTCCAAGAATCAATGCCTCCGAATCGACGCTATCAGCAGTCTTTAAAATAAACGATGCATCCCGACGGGCCATGAGCGTCAGGCCTGCGATCAGCAGACTCGAAGTTATGAATATGACGGCGGAAACGAGCAGAGCCAGCCATGCTCCGCGATGTTTGACGCGAAAGCTGCGACTCCATCCCGCCGAACGGACCGATCGTCTTTTGCGTCTGAACATTATGCCTCCACAAGATTGTTATTTTTCTTTTTCCTGTAAAACCAGATCGCGATCAGAATACCGACCGGCACGAAGAGCAACTCGATATTACTAATCCAGATAGCCGCCTGTTCGTTGTCACCGATCAAAAGCCCCAGAGAACTGCCAAGGAAGTTATAAACCATATGAATTAATATCGGCAGGAAAATGGATTCCGACCAGACATAAACGGCGCTCAAAACAATGCCGGCCAATAAAACGTAGGTGGATTGAATCACATTCATATGAATAAGAGCAAAGAAGCAGCCCGAGATCAGGATTACGGCCCAATCCGGGAAGACGCGCATCAGTTCGCCGCAGACGATGCCTCTAAACAAGAGTTCCTCGGCAATCGGAACAACCACGGCGAAGGCCAGAATCTGTGCCGCCATGCCCGCAGAGTCTCCGAAAGCTTCCGTCAGCTCGATATAGTTGTTAAGGCTGTTCGACCAAAAGGGCGATATACCTGCCAGCAGTTGAATCAATACAAGAATCAGCGAAGTCGCTCCGATGGCACCGAGAGCGAGCATGGCGCTTGCCCCCGCTTCGCCCGGGCTTGGTTTCCTCGTTAAGAGGTAATTTCCGTGTCTTCTGTTCATTACCGTAAGCGTGATCGCATAAACCAGAATCGAGAGCACACCCGAGATCAGGAAAATGTAAGACTGCCGGCGTATAATCTCGGCTTCGAGATCCTCGAAACGAAAGCCTGTGCCAAAGCCGTTACGCAGCATGGCGAACAACATCACGGCAAAGGACCCCGCCGTCTGCAAGCTGATGTGGATGAAGTAAAACAGCAGCGGAATGAAAACCGTCCTGGCGGAAAAATAGTGTTTTCCGTTGGGCTTCAAACGATACTTCTTGGCTTGCCGAGGCTGATAGTAAGCATAAGCGGCCATCGGATCCGCCGGAAACTCTTTTCTGTTCGGCTCTTTATCATCAAATGCCATAAGATTACTCCATTCATCGATTTATATCATCTTAACAAATATAGCGAAATAAAAAAGTCCGTGTCGTTAAACACGGACCTCAAGCAGTCAACTGTTCTCTACATCAAGTGACGAAGGTAGCGTTCATAAAAAACATTGAAAACAAGTTCCAGTTCCTTCTTATTTCGAATGGACTGGTAGTAGTGTTCGCCTTGTTGCCCCGTATCGAAGCGCATCAGGACAAACTCGGGATCGCGGTGAGTACCGTCATCCGGTTCGTACGAACTCATCGCCACATATTCTCTGCCGTAAACCGCGAACGAATCGACGATCGACAGATAATACTCATGCCCGTTATCCAGATCTTCGAGAACTGCCAGTACCACGTCGTCTTCGACTTCGGGAATCGGCTCTTCATTTAATCTTTTCGATGAAAACCTGTCAAACCAGGACATGTGTGACTCCTTTGGTCTTATTACTCTTCGTCTTCCTCGTCCTCGTCTTCGGCGTCGGCTTCGTCAACCAAACGATCGTACTCGGCCGCCACGCGGTCGAACTCGTCTTCGTCGAGGCTCTGGAATCCTTCCGAACCGTCTTCGAGTGTTACCACGCGAACAATCACGGCCTCGGGATCATCATCTTGTGTTACCAGAACACAATATACTTCACCTTCAAATTCAAAATCATCGGCGATAACAAATTCGAATTCTTCATTCGTTTCTTCATCAATCATCGTAATCACGACGGGTTCGCCATCTTCATCGTCATGATGGTGGTGGTCGTGATCATGATCATGGTCATGGTGATCATGATCGTGGTGGGAATGGTCATGCTCATGACCTTCGTGGCCATGATCCGCACTAAAAAGTACTTTGACTAACATCCGCTTATCCTCCATATTCATCTAATAATCACAGCAAAGCCACGATTCTTGCCCATTATATCACAGCAGACAGGATTTCCTCAGACCGAACTGTTCAAATAATCCTGCAAAATAATTTCTGCGGCGACCTGATCGATC
Source organism: Fastidiosipilaceae bacterium (assembly GCA_050309435.1). Taxonomy (GTDB): domain Bacteria; phylum Bacillota; class Clostridia; order Saccharofermentanales; family Fastidiosipilaceae; genus CAYXVJ01. Next base: position 69,256 of record JBNRMJ010000018.1, on the reverse strand, counting down.
ACCTTCCGCTTGCTCTTTTTGTAATCTACTTCATGCAGCACTCTCGTGGCCAGAACCGTCGTAAAGCGTTCGTCTCTGAATATCACTTTCAGACCTAAACGTTCTTCGAGGATAGCGGCTATTTCCCTGGCAGCCGTTTCGCTGGAACTGCTTAAGCCGTCTGTTCTTCTGGGCAGACCCATAACCAGATCGACTATCTGATACTCGCGGGCCAGATCGCATATCCTGTCCAGTGCCCAGTCCATATCACGGCCGTTCCAATTGATGGTTTCAACGCCCCGCGCGGTAATTCTCAGCGGGTCGCTCACGGCAACACCGATCCGGGCCATGCCATAGTCGATGCCCATGGCCCGTCCCAATGGCTTACTCATGCTTGCCGCTGTTCTCCAGCTTCTTGATGTAATCGCCCAGAATCACTTCCAGCAATTCATCGCGCTCCATACGGCGAATGATGGCACGAGCGCCTTTATGGTTGGTGATGTAAGTAGGATCGCCCGATAAAAAGTACCCGACCAGCTGGTTGATGGGATTGTATCCTTTTTCCTTCAAGGCTAATAATACTTCCGTGATAATCGATCTCACTTCGTCTGATTGATCGAAGTTCATTTCAAATTTCGTCGTCTCGTTGTACTCCACGCTTATGTCCTCCTGTCGACCGTGCAGGTCCGGCATCGCATCGGTCATGCGCTATCCGCCACACGCCCGTCTAGTTAGATTTATTCTAGCACAAACTCGGGATCATGGATCATTAGGCTGGCACATTAAATGAAACATTAAGAATCAAAACGACTTGCAACGACTCTCCTCAGGGGTTTGCAGATCAGTTCATCTCCTTTGGCAAAGAGGATTTCGACTTCCCAGATATCGCCTTCGGCTCCGCTTTGCCCGTTTAATTCCTCGTTAAGATACACGCGGCTGACATCATAAGCTTCGGTATAACCCATCCAGCTTCCGTCCGGATGCTCTGTTTCCAATAACAATTCGGCCGTCTTTCCGATGAGGCTTTCCTGACGTTTGCTGCGAAGACGAGTCGCCAGCCGAAGGAAGTCCTCGCTGCGACGGGCCAGTACGTCGGCCGCTACGCGGTCTTTAAACTTCGCCGCGGCGGTTCCTTCTCTGACCGAATAACGAAAAACATGAATGCGTCCGAAACCCATCTCCTCGGCAAAGGCAAGACTCTCCCGATGATCCTCTTCTGTTTCGCCGGGGAATCCGACGATGATATCGGTCGTGAGATTTATACCCGGGAGAGCAAGTTTGAGATCCAAAACCGCTCTTCTGTATTCTTCGGCTGTATAACGTCTGTTCATACGGGCCAGGGTACGCTCGGCTCCGCTCTGAAGCGAGAGGTGAACATGCGGACACAAGCCTCGAATCAAAGCCAGACGACTCGCAAACTCCTTTGTGACCGATTTGGGTTCCACCGAGCCCAGACGCAAACGTCTGACACCGGGGATCAAAGACATTTTATCAAGTAAATCAAGAATCGGTGCATGGCTGATCCCGGTAGTGTCTTCCCCGTCTCCTGCTTTTTCGATCCAATCCTGCCCGTAAGAGCAGATATGAATACCGGTTAAGACCATTTCGGAAAAGCCGTATTCGGCCAGGTTTGCCACTTCTTTTAAAATGGCCGCTTCCGAGCGGCTGCGAACGCGTCCGCGAGCCATGGGAATCGCACAATAAGTACAGAAGTTATTGCAGCCGTCCTGGATTTTAATGATGCCGCGGCTCTCGCTTTGAACGACTTGGGGACTAAACTCCTCGTAATCCGGTTCGCGCTCCGAGTTCAGGCTGCCGGCGATCGCCCGGAAATTGAGCCGCTCGCTCTTTTGTCCGGCGGGATTCTTCTCCAGCCACTCCCGAAGGAGAGCCGGCACGCGAGTCTTCCCCCGGTTGCCCACCAGGATATCCGCACCGAGGCTTTCGGCTCCGAGTTCGACATGACAGCCCATGGCGATCACGACGGCGTTTGGATTTTGTTTTCTGGCTCGACGAACCATCTGGCCGGATTTACGTCCGGCTTCGCCGGTCACGCTGCAGGTGTTGATGATATAGATATCGGCTTCTTCGTGGAAATCAACCTGTGTATAACCCAGAGCCATGAAGTCCGCCAAAACGGCATCCGTCTCGTAGCGGTTGGTCTTACAGCCGAGATTCATGCCGGCGACGCGATTTTGTCCGCTTGCCGCTAAGTTGGCAGAGTCATGCTCCGTCGAAGCCTTAAATGAGGTAGAATAATTATCAGGGACTTGGTTCAATGGCTTAAGCTCCTTTTGATTGGTAACGATGCCGGCTTGTGCGGCCGGATATGCTGATCTAGAATATCTATAACTTACGAGGGAGGTTTCTACTGTGACGAATTTATCCGTTATGCTGAAATCAATCAATGATGTCAAGGAATTCGTTCGTATCGTCAACGACTACGTTTATGATGTGGATCTGGTATCGGGCCGTTACATCGTCGATGCGAAATCCATCATGGGCATCTTCAGCCTGGATCTGGCCAACCCGATCGGCGTCAACATTCATGCCGACAACGCCGATGACCTGGTCGAAAAGCTGCGTCCGTTCGCACTGAATTAAAGATACGCTTTTGGGCGTTTACCGGTTGAAGAAGCCCGGCTGCGGGCTTCTTTTCTCTGTTTAAAATTATAGCAGAAACAGCTTTATTTCTTCTTTCTGCCTTTATTTTTCTTCATATTTCCTTTCGGAGCTCTTTTAGGCGCTGCCTTGAAAGCATTTCTTCCCTTTGACTTGCGCTTGCGATTTTCGGGGCCGGATGTGTTCTTATTTTGTTTCCGGGGCTTGGACGAACCGCCGTTTCTTCTGCCGTTTCCTCCGTTGCCTTCTTGATCGCGCGAAGCCTTTTTCTGTAAATAAACCCAGTCTTCGGGCAGAGCGAAATCCACCTGCCTGCGAATCAAATCCGCCCTGGCGATCACCACTTCCAGCTTGTCGCCGATCTTGAAAACACGGCCGCTTCGCTGACCTCTGGCCGTCAGGCTGTCCGGATCGAAGACGAAGTAGTCGTTCATCGTACGAAACGGTATCATGCCCTCGACCGTACTGTCCAGGATCACAAAAATACCTGCATCGATCATGCCGGACACTCTCGCTTCGAAATGCTCGCCCAGACGTTCGCTCATGTATTCGGCAACCTTCTGATCGACCGTGTCGTATTCGGCGTACATCGCTTCGCGTTCGGTGGCCGAACATTGCTCGGCCACTTCCGGTGCCAGATTACGCCATTTCCTGATGCTCTTCTGATTATTCAAATAACCCTTGATCACCCGATGGATAAACAAGTCCGGATAACGGCGGATCGGCGAAGTGAAATGAGAGTAATCGCTGATACCAAGACCGTAGTGACCCAGCGGTTCGTGGCTGTAGCGGGCCTTGGCCAGAGACTGCAGGAGGAGCTGCGACAAAATTCCTTCGTAGGGGGTGGATCTGACTTTACGCAGGACTTCGGCAAGTTGCCGGGTGGTCGGAATCCCGCCTCTGAAATTAACTTTGACGTTCAGGAGTTTGGCCATCGTGACAAAGCGCTGCAGTTTCTCGGGATCCGGATTTTCGTGAACGCGATAGAGGAAGGGAGCGTCCTTGGCCGTAAAGATCTTCGCAACCGCCTGGTTGGCGGCGATCATGAACTCTTCGATGATCCCGTTGGCTTCGTTTGTCGGGTAGGCGTAAATCGCGACAGGCTTGCCGTTTTCGTCCAAATCCACTTTCGTCTCCGGGAAAGCGAATTCGAGGTTGCCCTGAAGCGAGCGATGCGAAGCCAGAAGCGTCGCGCAGCGCTGCATCATGCGAAGCTCGGCCATGATGTCTTTATACTCTTCCACGGAATCCGAGGTTTCCAGTGCGCTGAACACATCGATGTAGTTGGCTCGAAGGTCCGAGCGGATAATGCTCTCGAATACTTCGCTTTTTACCGTCACGCCGTCAGGCGAGATCTCCATCAGACAGGTTAGCGTCAGACGGTCGACATTCGGGTTCAGGCTGCAGATACCGTTGGAAAGACGAGGCGGCAACATGGGCAGAACCCGGTCGACCAGATAGACGGAATTACCCCTGAGCAGGGCTTCCTTGTCCATGGACGAGCCTTCTTTGACATAATGGGTTACGTCCGCGATGTGAACCCAGAGCCGGAAACCGCCTTCCGGCAGCTCCTGAATGGAAATGGCATCGTCCAGATCTTTGGCGTCTTTACCGTCGATCGTAATCGTACGAAGGGTCCGAAGATCCTTACGGCCGCGCCTGATCTCCTCTTGAATCGTCTCCTCGCTCAGTTCCGCGGGTACCCGTGCAGCCGCCTGCAAGACACCGCGCGGGAAATCCGTTCGTAGACCGTGATCCCGGATAATCGCCGTAATCGCTACGTCGGGACGCATGGGATCACCCAGCACTTCCATGATGCGTCCGCGGGGATCGGGATCGTCCTCTTGGGTGGTCAGTTCAACGACGACAGTCATGCCGAAAGGAGCCCCTCCCAATTCTTTAGGCGGGATATAGATCGGCGGGATACGATTCTTACCCGTGGTCTCAACCGTTCCGCCGTGCTCTGCTTCTCTGAGTATTCCTACCCGAATGGCCATATTCGCTCCTTCGTTTGCTTTGCCATTTTTATGGCATCCGTCGATATCGTTTATTATATCGTAAATCAAAAAAGGTCTCTCAGCCGTATGCTTCCGTGAAGCAAAATGCTGACAGACCTGTTATACATTGGTTCGATGCAAGCGGATCTTCGGATCCTGCTGCTTTAAGCCTTAAATCGAGGTTAAAGCGAAGAGAATAATCGTGATCACAGCGAATGCAATCGCCAAAATCGAGGTGACTTTCTTCATAAGCACGTCTAAAGCGCGACCCTTATTCTTACCGTAAAAGGTTTCGGTGCTGCCGCCCAGCGTTCCCAGTCCCTGAGAATTACCCTCCTGCATGATAACAAGAGCTACGAGTGCGATGCCCACAATGACATCGATAACGGCGAGCGCGATGGCGAATCCTTGCATTTATGTATACCTCCAAGTCCTATACAGACACTACACGACATTTTAACATCACGGAGTTGATTTTGGCAAGCTATATCAACGTGGCAAAGGAAGCGCCCGATGTCCGAAGATAAGTTCTTTTACCTGCTTGTTGGAAATCGTCAAAATAGCTATGCTGTATGCGAAGTATATCGAGTCGATCGACAAGGATTAAACTCGATGCAGAAAGGCTGCAAGTTATATGGCAGATATGAGCAAGACGGCGGACATTGGCCTGAAAGAGAGCCGCTGGATTACGGACAAGTCTTTTTACATTCGTCTCTTACTGCTGGCGGTACCGATCGCTCTGCAGAATCTGCTCACGGTTTCCGTCGAGCTCGTCGACAATATTTCGCTGGGCCGGCTGGGAGACATTGCGGTTTCGGCAGCCTACCTCTCCAACCAGGCGAATCAGGTGCAGGCCTGTCTGAACCTGGGCCTGACGGCGTCCATCCTGATTCTGGGCAGTCAGTACTGGGGACGTCAGGATAAACCCAGGGTGCGGCAGGTCACGTCCATCGCCTGGAGAATCGGCACGATTGCGGCGGCTGTTTTCGCCTTGATTTACGGCCTCTTCCCTTCCCGGGTTCTCGGGCTGCTGACTAACGAAGCGTCCGTCGCCGAGGCCGGCATTCCCTATCTTCGCTTAACCAGTTTTTCTTATATTTTTCTCGTTACCCAAAGTATGTTCATCGCCACGCTTCGCATCGTTCAGGTGATGCGCCTGGGCACTTTGGTAACGGGCATCGCTCTGCTTTTGAAGCTGATTCTCAATCCGATCTTGATTTTTCAGCTGGACCTCGGACTGGCCGGCGCGGGTCTCTCGACTTTAATCGTGCGGATAGCGGGCTTTGCCATTGTAAGTTACTACTTACTGAAAAAAGACGAACGCCTGGGCTTTCGAATTTCTCACCTCAAGGCTTTCGATCGCGTGCTGGCGGGAGACTTTATTCGTTATGGCATACCGGTGATCATCGGGGATTTGACCTGGGGTATCAATGTCGTGGCCAGAAGTTCGATTCGCGGCCATCTGGGCAGCGAAGCCACGGCTGCAGTCAGTATGTCCCTGACGCTCTTTTCTTTCGTCGCGGTCTTCGTCTATGCCTTCCGTGATGTCATCTCGATTGAGATCGGACGGGCCGTCGGGGCCAATGAAATACCCCGGCTCAAACAGATGACAAGATCCTTTCAGATCTGCTTCCTTGTGCTCGGGGTTATTCATAGTCTGATATTACTGGCTCTAAGAGAACCGTTTTTAATGCTCTATCCGAATATCTCGGACGGAGCCAGAGAGATCGCCGGGCAGTATATGCTCGTCTTATCCGTCACGATCATCGGTACGGCTTATCAATCCTCTGTACTGACCGGTATCGTGAGAGCCGGCGGTCAGACCTCCTTTGTTCTCTTTAACGATTTGATTTTCTGCTGGATCGTCGTCATGCCGCTTTCGCTCCTGGCGTCCTATGTGCTTCATGCTCCGGTCTGGGTTGTTCTGGCCTGCCTCGAAAGCGATCAGGTCCTGAAGTGCGCCGTCGCCGTGGTGAAAGCCAATCGCTACAAGTGGATACGAAACCTCACCCGAGGAGACGAAAGCGAAGCGGATCAGTCCTTGTCTTCGGTGACGAAGTAAACGGCCTTCATGACCACATCTTTAAGAGGCTTGTCGTTTTGGTCGACGGGAACGGTGACAATTTGATCAACGACATCCAGACCATAGACGACACGGCCGAAAGCGGCATAGTTGCCGTCCAGATGCGGGCTGGTGATGTGCACGATAAAGAACTGAGACGAGGCGGAGTTCATATTCTTCGAGCGGGCCATAGAAATGACACCGCGCTCGTGAGACAGGTTGTTCTTCACGCCGTTGGCGGAAAACTCGCCCTTGATGGTCTTGCTCGAACCGCCGCTGCCGGTGCCCAGGGGATCCCCGCCTTGAATCATGAAACCGTAAATGACACGGTGAAATGTCAGACCGTCATAAAAGCCCGAACCAACGAGGTCCTGAAAGTTCTTCACCGTAATCGGCGCGACCTGCGGATCAAGCTCGACGACGATATGCTGTCCGTCGGCCATTTCGATATCGACAAGTTCCGTGGTTTCATCGCTGACGGTATAACCGGGTGCTGCGCTGAATTGACTCAGGTCTCTGTCATTTTTGGAACTGCCTTTTGAAGAGTTGCCCGTACAGGCGATCAAGGTCACGGCCAGTGCGGCCATCAGGAAGCCGCAAGCCGAACGTTTCGTCCATTTCTTCATATTTTTCATCACTACTCCGTTTTCTATCGTTTACTTCGTTTCGGTTTGACCCAAAACCAAATCAACTATATCACGAAGCACTACGGCTTGCTCCTCTGTTTCGAAAGAAATTTCGCTAAAAGCGCCCCGGATCGATGCGGCATCGAAGGTCCGGTTGATAAGATAAGGCGCTAAACCTTCGATGAAAAGAGCATCCATCGCATCCGAGTAGATTTTCGCATCCTTGATCAGGCCTTTTTCGACGTTCATGCGTACCTGCGCACTGCCCCAGGGAAAACGAATGGATTCTGTTTCAAAACTAAATGCCACGTTCTTCCCGAACTTCCAGTCCCAGGACGAGAAGAAGGCTTCCCGCGTCTTGATGCGCTCTTCGTCGATCTCGTCTTTACGGATCGGCTCCGATTTCAGACCGTAGACATCCTCGAAGGCTGCGATCATCGTTTCTTTCAAGAGGTCGATCGTCAGGTCCGGTACCAGCTGTTTGATGTTGACGACGCGAGACTTCACGGAGCTCACGCCTTTACTTTCCAGTTTAGCCTTCGAAGGCATCAGATATCGGGCCATGGCCGTGGTATCGACGTCAACAAGAATCGTGCCATGGTGGTAGTTTTTTCCACCAGATCGGTAAAAAGCGTTTCCGGAGAACTTGCGGCCGTCGATCGTGATATCGTTTCTGCCGGTTTTTTCTGCGGCGAGTCCGAGCTTTCTCATAGCCGTCAAAATCACTTCCAGCTGACGGTCCACGTTGTAATCCTTATCGTTGGCCACGAAGGTGAGGTTTAGATTCTGCGTATCGTGATAAACACTGCCTCCGCCCGACAAACGGCGGACCAGATAACCTCCGTCGGCCTCCAGTTCGTCCACGCGGCATTCGGCCCAGCAGTTCTGATTACGGCCAACCACGACCGTACGGTCGTTCTGCCAGAGGTAGAGGGTAACGGCATCAACGGGAACATTTTCCATCAGCCATTCTTCGGTTGCCAGATTGTAGTAGGGGTAACTTGTATCCGAAATATAGGTATATAACTTGTTAATCATATCTGTACCTGCTCTTCTATTCATCAAAATTCTTTTGATTTCATCATGTTAGCAGAAAAAAGCCTGCCTATGACGTATCCGACGGACGGACGTTTTAAGCAGGCAACTGATATAAAGTCAGGCTCTTTTCATTAACAGCCGCAACTTCTTACATCCGATCGGCCATCCGGCCAAGTTGCTCTTCCAAATCGGTCAGAACCAGATCAAAGCTATCGCTGTAGCGTTCCTTGTCAATCACGCCGTAGCGGACATCTTCATAGGCACCGGTTACTTCTTCGAAATGCGCTTCGGATGCGATACGGTCTTCTTTCAAACGATGGCCGTGATGACGGGCAATCTCGCGTACCGTATCCGAGAGATCAAGTCCGCTCTCTTCTTTCAGATCGAGCCAGCGCAGGGCCAAAGCGAAGGCTTCGCGGTATCGGGTCATGTCTTCTTCGCCCGCTGCGACTTTCTTTCCATGAGGCAGTTTGAGATAGCGTTTCTGATATTTCCGGTAATCGGCCAGCCAGCGGTTGCGTAATTTCCGATAGCTGTTACTTCGTTTCGCGGACGGATCCAAGGCCATGTGATAGTCCGTATAATATCGTCCTTCTTCGACTTCCGGGCTTGCTTCGTGCTCGCCTTGAAAGAGACTTTGAATAAAAAGCTTCAGACGTCTCAAGCCGTTAGCCAGGGCCATGAGCATCTGGCGACCGTAACGGCGCAGGAAGTAGATCATCACGGTAATAACCAGCGCGGTCATGATGGTTCTGAGCCAGTAACCGTTCGAGCCGGCTTCGGCGACCGGATCGGTCACGTTGTCGGTCGCGGCGGTTTCCGACGGGAGGACTTCCCGGCCTTCCGGGAAAAGGCTGTTCAAAAAACGCATCACAGCCGATACAGAAAGAACAAAAAGATCCCAGAGGAAACGAAGTACGGTCGCGATCGGTCGTCTGGCAATATAGATCAAGGGAAAGGCCAGGGTCAGCAGGCTGGTCAGTCTGGCATTAAAACCGCGCAGACCGTGCGGCAATTCGCGAAGACTCCTGGATCCCTGACGCATCAGATGATCGATGTTGGCCTGGTTGCGCGTCAGAAAATATACGAAGGTCAGATAAAAGAGAATGAAGAGATGAAAATCGGGCTGCAGCGGATAGTTGAAAAAACTTCTGATCATCTGGAAAATCAGCACCATCGCGATATGAGCGGTCATATGCATCGACTGGAAAATATCGGCATAACCACGGTTCGGAATATCGAAGGCGTAGAGTGTCAGCAGCATCGCGGATATCGCCAGCACTACCATACTGATCATGCCGATTTCTTTCCCAATAAAAGCAAAGACAAGCCCGAAGACCAGCATCAGCACGGCTCGAATCACATTGATACCGACCGTACCCATAATCCGTTGTACCCAGTATTGCCTGGTCTGGCGTCGCCAGGCTTTATACGCATCTACTTCGCCGAGCGCTCTGGCACTGTGGCGTCCCGTCGTCTGATTATTCATCATGGGCTTGTTTGACTGCGGTTCCGGATAAAGCACGGCCTCGATATCACTCAAGTTGGCCGTAGCCGTGTCGTCTTCTGCCGGGTTCTGTTGTTTTCGCAGGGCCATCTGCCGATACGTAAGCGGAATCATGCTCAGCAGCGCAGCCAGGCCAAATCCCAGACAAATCAAACCGGAACTCAAGTAGCCGTAGGGCATGCTTGTTCGATCGATCCACTCCGCCCCCAAAATCAAGGGCCAGAATGCCAGAATCAAGGCAGAAAAGTTCAACAAGCGTAAAGCCCGCAACAAGAGCCGGCGTCTCTCGGTCTGATCCCCCAGGATATCTTTTATTCGCTTATATAAAGATTGATCGGTCATCGCTTCACCTCCGCAGGATCGGGAAGCTTACCTGCCAGGCTGTAAAGAGGAATCAACTGTGCCAGATTCCGCGAGGCGATTTCATTCACCAGACTGTCTTCGTTTTGTCTGGCAAGAAGACCCAGCTTCAGGCGAATGCCCCGCTGATTCAACACCGTACAGAAGTGTAAAATCGACTCGTCCACGTACTGGCTTAAAAGCAGAACATCGGTGGCTGATAAGTCTTGTTCCAATTGAGTAAGCAAAGGAGCAAGCGGGCTGGCCGCTCCCGGTTCCAGCCAGGCCAGTATGCGAAAAAGTCGCTGCACATGTTCGCGCCCCGACTCCTTCTTACTTCTGTAATAGCTTCTGGCAGAACCTTGCAGGCGATAATCCACGTCGCCTTCGTCTTCTTCCTTCGTATAGGCAGGATCTGTATCCACGAGCGGTATTGCATCGGATGAATCCTCGGGCGATCTTGCGGCGCTTTGGACCCGCGGATCGGAAGAAGCCTTCATGCGATAATTGTCCTCGAGGCCTTGGCGATAACGACCCGTCATATCCAGCGACTGTTGTTCGGCAGGCAGGATCTGGCGATCGTGAAGGAAACGGCCGTTCACGATAAACTCGACCGGCAGACCGTCTGCCAAGGTCATGTCAAAACAAGTGGCGGCGATGCGAATGGCCGATTCATAATCCAGATTCGTACTGGCGAAGCGATCCATAATGGTTCGTTTCTCCAGGTTTAATATGACGGCGACGCTTTGGCTGGTGGAGTCCTGATAATCGCGGACCATAAGCTCTTGCTGCCGTGCGCTGGCATACCAGTGTATATCTCGAAGAGGCTCGTAGCCCGTATATGGCAGAACACCGGCCGGCATGAACGGGTCGGGAATATAGCGACGGTGAATGGCCAGTTCGCCGAAGAGTTGCCGCTGATCCCAGGGAAAAGCATCGACCGCGTAAGGTTTGGGTAATACCGTCACGGAAACACCGACGGGTATGGCCGTCGACAAGGTCAGCCTGCCCAGCAGGTCGGTCGAGACCAGTAAGGCCTTCGAGATGCCCTGACGGCCGAAGCGCGTGGCCGTAACATGCCATTCCCGGCGAAGCTGATGATGAGAATGCAAGCTGAAGATACCGCTAACCAGTTGCAGACGATCCGTATGCGACGTGCTGGCTCCCTCGAAACGCAGATGAGGAGACACGGCCAGTTCTGATTTCAGCCAGGGCACGGGGGTTCGCCGGTGATTACTGACGACCTCCACCACCCGCATCGCTTCGCCTTCACTGAGTTCTTCGACATTGAAAAAACAGACATAGCCAAGGCTGGCCAGACCCAGCTTCTGAAAGTACAGACGCTGAGCATAGAGCAGTACGAATATACCTACCAGAATAGCGGTATAAATCATGCGGTGTAGTCTCCGCTCTGATCTTTATATGGCTCGCTGGGAACAGTGACTACAGAAAGTATTTCGGCGATCGCCGCTTCCTGAGCCTGACTGGTTCGTTCGATTTGAGACCCTTTTAAGATAACGCGATGCGCCAGAACGGGGACGGCAAGCTCCTTTACATGATCGGGGCTGACGTAAGTCTTGCCTTCCATCAGAGCTCTGGCCTGCGCCGCTCTCATGAGCGCCAGGCTTGCTCTGGGACTGACGCCCAGACGAAGTCTGTTGCTGTCTCTGGTCGCATTCGCGATGTCCAGAATGTAAGATCGAACGGAATCGCTGACTCCCACGTGTTTAACCATTCGCATCAGTTCGAGCAGCTGTGCTTGAGTCAGGCAGAGTTCCAGATCGGCCAGCGGATCGCCGGCGCGATAAGTGTCCAGGATCTCCAGCTCGGCTCCCCGGTCGGGATAGCCGACCGACAAACGCATCAGGAAACGATCGAGCTGAGCTTCCGGCAGAGCATAGGTTCCCTGGGTTTCCAGCGGGTTTTGAGTCGCCAATACCACAAAAGGCTCCGGCAGCGGATAGCTCACGCCGTCCACGCTGACCTGATGCTCCTGCATACATTCCAGGAGAGCGGCCTGTGTTCTGGGCGTGGCACGGTTGATCTCGTCGGCCAGCAGAATGTTGGTGAAAATCGAACCGGGACGGAAGCGAAAATCCGTTAATTTCTGATCGAAAAAATTAATACCGGTAAGCTCTGATGGCAGTAAATCAGGCGTAAACTGGATGCGGCGCATATCCAGATCCAGACAGCGGGCCAAGGCTCTGGCCAGCGTCGTTTTACCGGTTCCGGGCACATCTTCGAGTAAAACATGACCCGAGGCGATGACGGCCGTGATCAGCTTATCGATCAAATCCGACTTGCCTTTTATGGCGGAAGCAAGCTGGACTCTAAGTTTATCCAGTAAGAAGAGAACGTCAGCAATCTTAGTTTCTGACATTTCGGGACTCGTCACCACTTCATTCATATTGTCCATCCAAAAACCTCTACATCTTCTCTTTTAGGATCATTCTAGCATAGCCGGCACGAAGCAGACGGCGAATCAATCCGTCCTTTTGTCAAACAGTCAACTGTCACAGTCCGAAGGGTTAAACTTAGTCATCTTCACAAGATGGAAAAGACCGCCTCGCAAGCCATATCGCTTATGTGGCGGTCTTATTTGAACATCGGGATTTACTTTACTTCGGAATGCTTAAAGCTCGCAGAAGAACTCGATTTCCTCACCCATCGGTCCATAGCAAAAAGCAATCCGCGCAGGCAAGGGCGGTTCGGACGGAATGCTGATATTCTTCGGCTCCATGAAAACCTCGTAACCGGCCTTTTTAACGGCTTCGACGCAGGCATCCACGTCATCGGTCGCCAGAGCAAAATGACGGATTACGCCCTGCGGCAACTGCACTTCGCCGCTGTTGAAGATTTCCATTATGCCCGCACCGGTATGAAACATGGCTCCGCCGTCCCAGCTTCTGGCAAGTTCGAGACCCAGCACTTCCCCGTAAAACTTCAGGCTCTTGTCATATTCTTCTTGATCACGACACTTCAACGCGATGTGATGAATTCCTTTAATCAATGACATACTTCGTTTCCCTCCAGGATTCAAATTAATATGAATGACTCGTCTTGTAATAGTTACATCTCCGCAGTATAGATGTCAAACACTATTTTCTTTCGTCGGACACGATGTGTTCGACAAGTCTGTGTTCCCGGGTCAAATAGTCTTTCATAAAAGACGGAAATGCCTTATACCGGTCCAGTTCGCTGATGGGAATCCAGTGCATTTCTTCCTTGACTCCGTTGTCCAATATTTTCACTGCTTCATAAGCATTATCTGCGATAAGATCGGCTTCATAAGCAGCCCACGTATGACGAAACTCCCCGAGGCTTCCGATTCCTCCCCCGGTTAGAACCAGAATACCTTTACAGCCGGCATTCTTTGCCATAATGATTTCATTCTTGCCCATATCTCCGATTACATAACAATCCTCAATCTTGAGCTCATATTTGTGGACACAGATATTGATTAATCCGGTCTTTGGTTTTTTGCATTCGCAGGCATCAGGCCCGGTATGCGGACAGTAAAGGATTTCGCTTAACAGCAGTTCATCATCATTGAAATAATCAAGTATACGGGAAATTTCGCGCTCATACGCTCCGATCGTAAGTTTTCCTTTATTGCTTTTCTCATATGAAGCCGGATCCTCTCTTCTTGCTAAGTCGGACACGATCCCTTACCTGCTCCGATTTATTCGAAATGTTCAAGATTTTTGTCAGTTCGCGCGGCGCCTCTCCCGGTCTGACGCCGTCTATCGTGTAGAACCGCTTCATGTACGAGATCGAGCAACAGCCTTCACAAGTTTTTTGATAAGCAATCATCTGACCGATCATGGCTTCGAAAGGCTCGATCTTATCCGCTTTCACCTGGAATAGCTTGATCTCCGAAAAATGGTTTTCCATATGCGTTCCTCTTCGATCTGTTCAGGAATCAGCATCAGCTCAGTCTTAGTATAACGAGCTCGGGCTTTCAATCAAAGGACTGCTTTTACCCATAAAGAAAAGAGCCTCCCGAAGGAAGCTCTCTTGATTCATGCCGCATCCGGCATTATCTTTCATATTCCGATCAAATTTTACTTCTGCACACGAAGCTGTTCGCGTACCTTACGATAACGGATGGCCTTATAGATCTCGCCGATGGCGAAAGGAATCAGCATCAACGGCACGATAACGGCCCAGTCACGAAGGTTCGGCGGTACGACTTCGAAGATTGTCTCCAGGAACGGAACATACAGGACAACCAGCAGGAGAGCGAACGAAACGATGGTCGCCCGTACCATGGACTTGTTCGAGAATACGCCGATCCTGAAGACCGAGTAGCGATCCGAACGGCTGCTGTATGCGCGAAGCAATTCGGCCATGATCAAGGTGACAAAGGCCAGCGTCTCCGCACCATGAGAGGGACGGGTCTGCGAGGCGGGAATAAAGTTAAACTCCTCGACCTCGACGGCATACTCGTTGTATAGAGCCTTGTCCTCGATCACTTCGCCGGAAGCATCAATGACCTGATTGTCGTCATTCAGGACCCAGTCGGGATAGAAGTAACGGCCTAAGTTAAAGGCAATAAAGACACTGATGAAGATCGCCACGGCCTGCACCGCAACCTGCTCGAGCATATCGCGGTTGATGATGCTTTCCTTCTTGCTTCGCGGCGGTCTGTCCATGATATCCGCTTCGGGCTTCTCGGAACCGAGAGCCAGCGCCGGGAAGGAGTCTGTTACCAGGTTCAGCCAGAGCAGCTGGATCGGAGACAGTGGAGCGAAGCTCGGGCCCAGAATCATGGTCGAGAGGAAGATGACCAGCACTTCGCCCATGTTACAGGACAAGAGGAAGGTAACGAACTTGCGAATATTCGCGAAGATCACGCGGCCTTCCGAGACAGCCGATACGATGGTTGCGAAGTTGTCATCGGTCAGAATCATTTCCGCCGTGCTCTTGGCCACTTCAGTACCCGTGATACCCATCGCCACACCGATATCGGCCTGCTTCAGAGCGGGAGCGTCGTTGACGCCGTCACCGGTCATCGAAGCGATGTGTCCGTTCTCGCGCAGAGCAGCCACAATCTTAACCTTATGCTCGGGGGAAACACGTGCGTAAACGGCCGTATGTTCCACGACCTCGCGAAGCTCTTCGTCGGAGAGTTCGTCCAGGTCGGCGCCGGTCAGAGCATCGAAACCTTCGGTCATCAGGCCAAGATCTTTGGCGATGGCAACAGCCGTATCCTTGTGGTCACCCGTGATCATGACGGCACGAATACCGGCACGCGTACATAGAGCGATCGCATCCTTGGCTTCGGGACGGGCGGGATCGATCATGCCCATCAAACCAACGAAAGTCATGCCGTTTTCGGCTTCCTCGGTGTTAACCGTATCATGCTTCTTATAGGCAAAGGCCAAAACGCGAAGCGCCGTCTGAGCGAAGGCCTTGTTCGCGGCCAGAATTTCCTCGCGACGGGCATCCGTCAAAGGACGCTCGCCGTCAACGGTCATCTCGTTGACCGAACGATTCAAAATAATATCCGGCGCCCCCTTGGTCAGGGAAAGCAGTCCGGCATCCGCGAAGCCTTCGTGGAAGACCGACATCATCTTACGATCCGAGTCAAAGGGCATTTCGCCGGCCTTCGGATACCTGGTCTGCAGCTCGTCCTCCGAGATACCGGCCTTACCGGCGACGGTCAGCATCGCGCCTTCCGTCGGGTCACCCAGAATGGAGTACACTCCGTTCTTTTCCTGGAGATCGGCGTCGTTACAGAGTGTTGCGATTTCGAAAAGTCTTGTTACAACAGGATTGAATGTCTCTTGAGCCTTATCGTTCAGAGAAATCGTGCCTTTGGGCTCGTAACCGACACCGCTGACTTCATAGATATCATCGCCGGCATAGATACGGGTTACGGTCATTTCGTTCTGGGTCAAGGTACCGGTCTTATCCGAGCAGATAACGTCGACAGAACCCAGTGTTTCGACCGCCAGGAGCTTTTTAACAATCGCATGTCGCTCGGCCATACGCTGCATGCCGAGAGCCAGAACAATGGTCGTAACCACATTCAGACCTTCCGGGATAGCGGCAACAGCCAGAGCAACCGCCGCGATGAACATGTCCAGCACGTCGCCGCCGCGAACAATACCCACGACAAAAACGATCGCACAGATCGCGAGAACCATGATACCCAGTGTTTTACCGAGCTTATTCAAGTTCTCCTGTAAAGGTGTCTGTTCGGCTTCGATCGACTCGATGCGACCGGCAATACGGCCGATCTCCGTATGCGAACCCGTCGCGGCGATGAGACCGCGTGCGCGTCCGTAGGTCACGCTTGTAGAGGAATAAAGAGAGTTTTCGCGATCACCGATACCGATTCTTCCCTCGGCGGTGAAATCCGCATTCTTTTCAACCGGGACCGATTCACCGGTCAATGACGCCTCTTCGGCTTTCAGGTTGGTCGACTCCAGAAGACGAATATCAGCGGGAACAATGTCGCCTGCTTCCAGCAAGACGATGTCGCCGGGGACCAGTTTCTCCGAGTCTACCATGCTCTGCTTGCCGTCGCGCAGCACGCGCGCTTGAGGCGAAGCCATTTTCTGTAAGGCCTCGACGGCTTTCTCTGCCTGACCTTCCTGGTAAACACCCAGGATGGCGTTGACGACGACGATCGCGATAATAACAACCGCTTCGACCCAGTCGCCCATGAAGCCCGAGATAACCGCAGCCGCGATCAGAATCAAAGTCATGAAGTCTTTAAACTGATTCAGGAACTTTACCAGCAGCGACTCCTTCTTGCCTTCCTGCAGCTTGTTGGGTCCGTACTGCTCAAGCCGTCGGGCAGCCTCCGCGGCCGTCAAGCCCTTGGCGGGATCCGTCTGAAGACGATCTACCAGGTCATGTGCCCGGCCTTGATAAAGCTCGTCTGCAGATATTTGGTCCAGTAGTTTATCTGTTTCCATAGAAACCTCCGTACTTTCACTTCATAAATGAAGTGTTTAGTCGTCTTAGTCTCACACTCACTGATACTGCCAGACATAATAGTCGGGTGTTGACAACATCTCCCCTAAAAATAGAACATGACAAGCTCTAATTCAATTGAGGCTGTTACTCCCTAAGGAACGCTACTAAATAGTATAACTGTTTTTCGCTCTCAAACAATCGATAATTAGACGATCTTCAAGGTCCAATCCTGACAATTCCAGATATCCGTCACAATATCCGCGTAAAATTCGGGCTCGTGACTAACCAGTAATATGGATCCTTTAAACTCCTTCAAAGCACGCTTCAACTCGTCTTTCGCATCGACATCCAGGTGATTTGTCGGCTCGTCGAGGATCAGGATATTCGCAGGAGTGTTCATGATCTTGGCCAGACGAAGCTTGGCTTTTTCGCCGCCGGAGAGCACCGAGACTTTGCTTTCGATTTGTTTGGTGGTAAGTCCGCACTTGGCCAGTGCGTTTCTGGCTTCGTACTGCGTCGCATTCGGATAGACTGTCCAGTACTCTTCGATGCAAGTCCGGTTGTTCGTGGTCATATCTTCCTGCTCGAAATAGCCGATCTCGCGACCGTCGCCGTGAGAAACCGTACCGCCGAGCGAAGGAATCAAACCGATCAGGCTCTTCAGGAGCGTCGTTTTACCCAAACCGTTTGCTCCCACCAGGGCAATGCGCCGGCCGCGCTCCATATACAGATTCAAGGGCTTGGTCAGCGGCTGGTCGTAGCCGATCAGCAGATTTTCGGTTTCGAAGATCACTTTACCGGGTGTCCCGGCCTGCAAAAAGCGAAACTCGGGCTTCGGCTTTTCTTTGGACAATTCAATGATGTCCATCTTGTCGATCTTCTTCTGGCGCGAACGGGCCATGCCGGCCGTCGCCGCTCTCGCCTTGTTTCGGGCGACAAAGTCTTCCAGACGGGAGAGTTCCTGCTGTTGTTTGTCGTAAGCCGCTTCGAGCTGACGCTTCTTGGCCTCGTAAACTTCCATGAACGCATCATAATCGCCGACGTAGCGGTCGATGCGCCGGTTTTCCACGTGATAAATCAAGTTGACGACTTCATTCAGGAAAGGAATATCGTGCGAAATCAGGATAAAGGCATTCTCGTAGTTCTGCAGATAGCGTTTCAGCCAGATAATGTGCTCTTCGTCCAGATAGTTGGTCGGCTCGTCCAGGAGCAGAATGTCCGGCTTTTCCAGGAGCAGCTTGCATAAGAGCACCTTTGTCCTTTGCCCGCCTGAAAGTTCGGACACATCGCGGTCCAGTCCGATATCTCGTAAACCCAAACCGCCGGCGACCTCATCGATTTTCGTGTCAATGATGTAAAAATCATGTTGTTCCAGCAGTTCCTGAAGCGTACCCATTTCTTCCATCATTCGCATGAGTTCATCTTCGTTTGCCGTCGCCATATCCTCGCCCAGACGGATAATCTCGGCTTCCATCTCGAACAAGTAAGCAAAGGCATCGCGCAGAGCCTCCCGGATCGACTCGCCTTTTTTCAAAACGGCGTGCTGATCCAGATAGCCGACCCGGACGCGGGGATGCCACTCGATCCGGCCTTCGTCGGGCTGCAGCTTTCTGGTGATGATATTCATGAAGGTTGATTTTCCTTCGCCGTTGGCTCCGATGAGGCCGACATGCTCCCCTTTTAGCAGGCGAAAGGAAACATCCTCGAAGATCGCGCGGTCCCCGAAACCGTGATTGAGATTTTTGACTGTCAGTATGCTCATTTGATTCTTTACTCCAAATACTGTTTACGATTGATTGAGACCGAATCGCGCGGCCGGAATTTAACATAGTTAGAGCCCGGGAGATATCTCCTGAGCTCCGTGAAGATCTTATTATATACTTTATTTCCTGATTTTTCGCGTTTGATCAAGCTAGATTACGACGAACGTTGCGGTAGGATCGTTTACCCTTCTTAAGAAGTTTTCTCCCCTTCTTGCGAAAAGACAGAATGCGGCGCTTGCCGCTTTTCACCTGTTTTCCCAGGAAGGTCTTTTGCTTTCTGATCTTGTTACGGCCTTTACGAACGCCGGTTGCTGCCGGACGAAGCGCGAGCCATAGTTTGTCTCGCAGGTTGCCGGGCACGGTAACGATGATATTCTTTTTCGTTTTCTTCATAGCCGAAAGTCCTTTCCGTTTTTCCTGATCCGACGTCCGGGCAAGCTTCGCGCCTTTTCCGCTCTTGCGAGCTTTCTCCGGTAAGATCGTCCGGAATCGTCTGACGGTATCTTTTCCCTCCGAGATCATTCCCGCGGTGGC
Source organism: Fastidiosipilaceae bacterium (assembly GCA_050309435.1). Classification (GTDB taxonomy): domain Bacteria; phylum Bacillota; class Clostridia; order Saccharofermentanales; family Fastidiosipilaceae; genus CAYXVJ01. The sequence goes on along the minus strand of JBNRMJ010000018.1, from coordinate 49,859 downwards.
CGCAACCAAAGATGTGATTTCGCCGATACTTGCTCCTGTGGTGCTGCCCACGATGCCGACCGTTTCCGTGATTTGCCCGATGTCGGCGTTCACGGCTTCCACTTCCGCTTCCACCTGTGCTTTCGCCTCTTCGATATTCTTAGCCGTGTTATCCAGATGTATCTGAATCGAAGCTAGGGATGTATCAAGCTGCTCGAGCGAAGGTTTCGCTTCCTCGCCGATCTGTTTTACCCGTTTCGCGGCAGATCCCGCTGCCGTCAGCAAAAGAATGACCGTCACGATCAAAAAGACGAGCGCCGCGATGATCAGACCAAGCCAAAGCCAATTCAGATTCAACTGTAAACCGCTCACCAGTAAGTGATGCATGGATATCAACCTCCGTCTTCGTGTGATCTCGTACTTCGTTATTATGGCTTGATTCGCATGTTTTTATCCTAACATGCCAATCCTGCCCTGTCGTTTCTATCCGTAACGTCACAACGCTTAGATATTTCTGTACCGGACCATCATCTCATGGAAGATCTCGCCGGTTGTCGGCGGCGTATAGGTGATCGCATTGGCGCCGGCATCGATCGTTCGTAAAATACTCTCGTCGCTTGGTCCGCCGGTGGCGATAATCGGGAATTTTTCGCCGACATCTTTTCTGATCATACGGACCAGCTCCGGCGTGGCGGCTGCGGCCGATACATTCAGGATGCCTGCTCCCGCTTCGATCTTGGCCATGTAATTCTCGTTTTTCGAACCAACCGTGGCGATGATCGGAATATCAACCGTATCGGCCAGCCTCGCGATCATCTCGGTGGACATCGGCGCATTCACGACAACGCCGTAGGCACCCAGCAGCTCCGCGTTCAGCGCCAGGGTAATGACCCGATCCCCGGATGTCGTCCCTCCGCCCACACCGGCGAATACAGGGGCTCTGGCGGCATTAATCACGACGGTGGTGATATTCAGTTGAGGCGTAAACGGATAAACGCAAAAAACAGCCTGCGCATTGTTGTTGCAGATTATGGCGATATCCGTCGTAAAGATCAGCGACTTGATTCTGGTTCCCATGACCCGTATGCCGGAAGCCTGATAGATACTCTCCGGTACCAGAATGCTATGCTTGCGAAGATGAGACCCCAATTCAGGGATATATTTCTTTTCTTTATCGCTCATATGATTTCTCCTGCTTCTTTGATCAAGCCAACAAGAAACTCTTTATTCTAAATATATCATACAGTGACTTGCTTCCGTCCTTTGCCGGCTTGAACTTCCTCCGTAATATGGCAAGATAGTCTCAGAGATTACTTTAGTTCGCGAATCTTCAAGCATTCGCGGCATAGAACGGAGACAATATGCCAAAGCGTCGCAGAGGATCAAGAGCAGACAGCTACATCGACCGCAGCTTAAACATCGACAGCGGCGGAATCGAAGAATGGGAAGATCCCAATATGGATTATTTCCGCTTCGAAGCCACGCCTTATCGTGCTCTTGACGAACTATTCAAGCATTATAAACCCCTTAACAATGCCTTTTTAGTCGATTACGGCGCCGGCCTGGGCAGAATCAATTTCTATTTTCATCATAAATTCAAGATCCCGGGTTATGGAGTCGAGTTGCATGACGGCCGTATCGACTCTGCCCGCAAGAACCTGGAGAGCTACAAACTCGGCTTGCCCAGATCACAACGAAATGTTCCTATCTCGTTCGAGCAGGCCAGAGCCGAGTACCACGTGATCGATCCGCGTGCCAACACCTTCTACTTCTTCAATCCTTTTTCCGACTCGATTTTCTATGACGTGCTCGGACAGATCCTGGCCTCATTGATCGAAAACGACAGACCGGCCGACATAATCCTTTACTACCCGTCCACGCTTTACATGATGCTCCTGGAGTCGGAGCCCGCGTTCAAGCTTTATCAGATGGTGAATCTGGAGTATAGCAACGATCCTCGCGAATGCTTCATGATCTACCGCCACGAACCCTAAGCCGATAGTCACCGAAGAAGTAAGACAAGCAGATAAATTAAGAAGCCTCGCTCCCTCGCGGAGTCAGGCTTCTTTTTATGCTCCCGAAAAGTAAAAAGGACCTGTGCTGTTCAAGTAAAAAAAGGACCTGTGCTGTCATGGTATTGACTATTAAACCGGAGAAACAACGTCTGTTCCTGTTTCTCCCAAAGTAAAAGACGCCATACTTTACTAGTATGGCGTCTTTTACGATGGTGCCCAGAGTCGGAATCGAACCAACGACACGTGGATTTTCAGTCCACTGCTCTACCGACTGAGCTATCTGGGCATATGCAAAACCGATTCTGACGAATCGGTTATGAATGGCGACGCAGAAGGGGCTCGAACCCTCGACCTCCAGCGTGACAGGCTGGCATTCTAACCAACTGAACTACTGCGCCGTTTAATATTGGTGGGAACTACAGGGCTCGAACCTGTGACCCTCTGCTTGTAAGGCAGATGCTCTCCCAGCTGAGCTAAGCTCCCGAGTCCCGGCTGTTCTCTTCGCTTTCTCAAGCGCAAGTCAGAGTATACGGGATTTTAGAAACCTTGTCAACTACCTTTTTTCGAAGATTTGAGAGCTTTTTCGAAAACTGTCTGATTGACGTATTTTTTTGCATATGTTGATGAACTATTACCGCCATAAAAGCGAAAAAGAACCGCCGGTTAAACCGACGGCTCTCTACGATCCATTGATTGTCTTAATAGGATTTCCGGGGCGGCTTGCTTCCGGCGAAAGCGAAGTCCTTTTTGTAGTCCTTCTTTTTGTACGCGGCTTTATTACCGTCAAACTTTTTACCGTCGAATTTCTTGTCGCCGTACTTTTTATCGCCGTATTTCTTCTGGCTCTTCTTTCCTTCCCGGGGCTTGTCAAAAGAGGACTCGGATTTGACATGGTCGCGCTCGGGTTTAAACACACGGTCAAAATCAGAAGAAGCTGATGCGTCGCCTGCATAGCTGGCTTTACGACCGCGGCTGTACTCATTCGATCCGGGTCTTCTCTCGTCTCTGCGGTAAGAGTCGCGACGATTGTTCTTTCTTTGACCGCCGCCTCCGCGACGGGCATCCTGGTCCGTACTGAATCTTGCGCGAACGGCAGACTTGCTGCTGCGTTTCTTCAGGTACTCGTCATACGGGATAACGGGTTCGATCTCTTCGACAAATTCGGCTTTGTCTTCCAGCTCCCCAAGGAGGAAAGACACGGCAAGATCGGTCATGGTATACGACTGATCATCGGTGGCCGTCATGTTCAGTTCCACGAGAGCTTCGGTAAGTGCGGTCGAATACGTTTCATCGATCTCGCTCATATTCTTCAGACGATCCGAGACAGTCGAGATAACAGCAGATATTCTCGTTTCCTTGATGGAGTTGATGCTCGGAATCACATCGGGACGAATCTCCGCTTTAATCTGTTTCGAAATGCGACGCAGATCCATGATTTCTCGGCCGACAACGAAGTTAACCGCTTTACCGGATTTACCGGCACGACCCGTACGGCCGATACGATGGACATAGTACTCTTCGTCTCCGGGCAGGTCATAGTTGATAACCATCTCGATGTCATCGACATCGATACCGCGGGCAGCCACGTCCGTGGCTACCAGAAATTCGGTACGACCCTGTTTGAAGGAATTCATGACAGTCGTACGCTGACGCTGGTTCATATCGCCGTGCAGACCTTCTGCGGCATAACCGCGTGTCTGCAGCTTGGCGGTCAACTCGTCGACACGGTTTTTCGTGTTGCAAAAGATTAAAGCCAGGCTGACACGCCGGGCTTCGATCAAGCGGCAGAGCACTTCGGTCTTGGCGCTCTCGCGCAGTTCGATATAAGTCTGTTCGATCGTAGAAACAGATGTCGCCTGCTTCTTGATGTGGACATGGATCGGGTCGTTCAAGTACTTTTCGGTCAATTCCAAAATGGGCTTGGGCATAGTCGCCGAGAAAAGAACACGCTGGATATCGGCCGGTGTATCGGCCAGAATCGTATCGATATCTTCGCGGAAACCCATGTTGAGCATCTCGTCTGCTTCGTCAAGCACGAGTGTCTTTAGGTTATCCAGCTTCAGGGTTCTGCGGCGCATGTGGTCCATGACGCGTCCCGGAGTTCCGACGATAATCTGAGGGCGCTTCTTCAGGGCCATCAGCTGACGATCCATCGGCTGACCGCCGTAGATGGACAGGATGCGGATACCGCTCTTGAAGCGGGCCAGTTCGTTGAGTTCGTCGGCAATCTGCATGGCAAGCTCGCGGGTCGGAGACAAGATGAGATGCTGAATCGTGCCGCTTTCCGTATCGATATTCTCGATCAAAGGAATACCAAAGGCACAGGTCTTACCGGTACCGGTTTGAGCCTGACCCAGCAGGTCGCGGCCTTCGATTAAATGCGGGATGGATTCGGCCTGAATGGCTGTAGGCTCTTCAAAGCCCATTTCGCTGACAGCGCGAAGCAACTCCTCGGACAGAGGAAGATCTGAAAACTTGATTTCGTTCATGAATTCTCTTTCTTAATATGGGGCCGATCTGCATAGGGCCTCCTCTGCTTGGCCAGGCAAGCGAAATTATCAGGAGTGATTTTAACTCACTCCCACCCCTCGGGGTAAGATAAAGAGAACCATGGAATCGGGCAAACAAAAATGCCTCTCAAAAGGCGTAACCGATCAAGTATAGCACGATAACTTTCATTTTGCAAATGTTATTTCACTTTTCTTACATGTAAAAGAAAAGCCCTTAAGTCCGAAGTTAGCCGGCGGTCTGAGCACTTAAAAGTTTCTCGTACGACAATAATTGATAAGAAATGCTGTCGTTTTCTTCGTCGATCTCAACCGTCAATTCGTGTATTTTCTTGATTCGATACACCAGGGTATTTTTATGTATACCCAGTAACTCAGCCGTATTGCTCAGATGTTTATGCGCTTTCAAATAGGTAATCCAGCTGTGGAGCAATTGCGAGTTGTTCTCCTGATCGTATTCGTAGAGCAAAGCGATATCCGGATGAATCAGACAGCTGTCAGAGGAGTTTAGTTTCTTGTTCATCAAGAGGCCGATCACATGCGGCCCCAGGCGGTGCAACACGGTTTTCGGATCGCGCACTTGAGCATATTCATAGACCATCTCGCAGATCTCAAGCTGTGCGGGCATGTCGGATAATTTTAAGAAACGATCGCCCAGGGTCGCCGTCAATCCCGCTTCGCTTAAGATCCGGCTCAACTGGCCGTCTAAACCACGCAGATCCAAGGCATCTTCGGCCGTGAAGATCAAAATGTAGACGCCGTCTTTAAAGAGATAAAACGGTTTGCACTTCACTTCTTCCATTTGTTTGGCGAAATAATCGATGCTGAAAAAGGCGTTATTGCGCTGCAGGCTGGGCAGATACAAGAGCTGATACCAGATCTCGTCGGTGCCGCCAAACTGGCGGAGGCGTTGCGATATTACATCGGGGCTCGGCTGTTGACCGGATAAAATGGAAGCAAATAAAGCCGCAACCTCCCCTTCCTCGTAAAGCGTTACGACAGTGCGCTGTCTCAACATGATACCGATGACTCTGGCCAGAGTATCGGCGAGCTCGAGTTCGCCCGCTTCGCCAAGACACCCTCCGCACTCGAAAACGAGCAAGTAGGCCAGAATCCGATCCGCGTGCGAAACCTTCGCCACGATACGACCCAACGAAGCATCCTCGTCTGCCGGAAGATAGATGGCCTTGGATGTACGGGCCAGGGTATCTTTTACGTTCAAATCGGTGAAACAAGCATGACAATCCTTACAGCAGCTGCCGGATAAAACCAGGCTCTCGCAGCAGGACGGATATTCGCTGTCCACGGCGGCTTTCGTAATCAAACGCAGTTCGGGATCCAGGAGAATAACGGGGTTGCCGAATAAACGGGCAGCCTTCGCGATCAAACCATGAATACCTTCGTCTTCGCTGAGTTGTTCGTATAATTCCAGTTGGCGCTCAAGATCGTACAAGCGCGTATCGGGCAATTGACGAAGATCCAATAGTTGCATGGCCTGACCTCCTTCTTTAAATAGATCGTAATTTATTTATCTTAATGATAAATGTAAGTAGCCTCTCGCGTCAAGAATACAAATGAAAACACCCGAACAGTTTTGCTGTCCGGGTGTATAAATTGTTTATAGAATCGCTAGCTAATGAAGATCAAGGAGGGGAAAGAGCGTGCGGGTGTTTATCCACAATTGCTCCGACAAATCCTCTTCTTCCATGTCAAGAATGCTTGCCATTTCGGCACCCACGAGCGAGACATAAGCCGGTTCGTTTCGTTTGCCGCGATACGGATGCGGCGTTAGATAAGGCGAATCCGTTTCGATGAGCAGACGATCCTTCGGTATGACTGCGACAGCTTCTCTGGCCTTTCGTCCGTTCTTAAACGTCAACGGTCCGTCAAAACCAAAATACCAGCCCATCGGGATCAGACGTTTGGCAAACTCGGCCGTACCGCTGTAGCAGTGAAAGACACCGGGCTGCTCTTTAAGGATTCCCTCTTCCTTTGCTTTTAGGAGAAGGTCCAGGCAGTCCTCGTGGGCATCTCTTTCGTGCACCACCACCGGCAAGTCGAAGTCACGGGCGATTTCAAGCTGCCTCAAAAAGGCCTGATGCTGCATCTCCTTTTCGTAACCATCGTAGTGATAGTCCAGGCCGATCTCGCCGATCGCGACGATCTTCATCTCGCGGGCACGAAGCGCCAGGCTTCTGATATACGCCAGGCTTTCCGCTGTGACCTGATCGCAGTCCGACGGATGAATGCCGATCGTACAGTATACTTCGGGGAATCGCCTGGCAAGCAGCAATACCTGATTGATCGACGGCCGGTCCCAGGAACTGATAATGATGCGCTTCACACCTGCTTCGACGGCCCGTTCTACTACCGCATCGATGTCTTCTGCATAAGCGTCATCTGTCAGATGGGCATGCGTGTCGATCCAGCGTACTTTCTTCTCCACGATTTAGCCAACCTCCGAACCGGACGGTACGTCGCCTTCGGCCGTCAGCAAGCGAAACGAGCCATCCGGCGCGCTTGCGCACAGGAGCATACCGTGAGACTCGATACCACGGATCTTCCGGGGAGCCAGATTGGCCACCAGGATGACCTTCTTACCGACCATTTCCTCGGGGGTGTAGCTTTCGGCGATACCGGAAACGACCGTTCTGGTTTCACCGCCTACATTCAGCGTGGACATGAGAAGACGATCGGCCTTCTTAACGCGTTCGCAGGCGATAACTTCGGCGACAACCAGCTGCACTTTCGTAAAGTCGGTAAATTCGATATAGGCAGGCTCTGCCGCCTCGTCCGAATCCTGCTTGGCTTGCTTGCCGTCAGCTTTTTCGCTCTTCTTCTCTGCCTTCAGTTCGGCTTTCGCTTCTTTCTTGGCGATCTTTTCTTCTGCCTTGGCTTCCTTCTTGGCTGACCCGGGCAGCAGCTTATTCATTTTCTCGATTTCCTCTTCCAGATCCAGACGCGGGAAGATGGGTGATGCCGGCTGTATCGGTGCGTTCGAGACAAAATTGCCTGTCTCTTTTCTGCTCTCCCAGGAGGTCTGGCTCAAGTCGCCGCGAATCTTCAGCGCGTCCCAGATCTTCGGCGTCGTTTCCGGCATGAAGGGCTCGAGCAGTATGCTGATCTGACGAAGAACAGAAGCCAGATTGGCCAAAACGGCGGCAAGTCGCGGGAACTTGGCTTTATCCTTGGCCAGAAGCCAGGGCGTCGTCTCGTCGATGTACTTGTTGGCACGGGATACAAGCTTCCAGATCTCGTTTAAGGCGAGACTGAACTGGTACTGATCCATATATGCTTCATACTTCGCGGGAAGAGCGCGGCTCATCGCAAGTAAGTCCTCATCGAATTCGCCGGCCTCGCGCAGGGCGGGCTCGGGCAGATTACCGGCGTAGTACTTGTTGATCATAGCCGTGGTACGGCTCAGGAGATTGCCCAGATCGTTGGCCAGGTCGGAGTTGATGCGGGTTACCAATGCTTCGTTGGAGAAGGAACCGTCTGCTCCGAAAGGTACTTCGCGCAGAAGGAAGTAACGAATTGCATCCACACCGTAATGCTCGCAGAGCACAACCGGATCGACGACGTTACCCATGGACTTTGACATCTTTCCGTCTTTAAAAAGCAGCCAGCCATGGCCGAACACCTGTTTGGGCAGCGGCAGATCCAGCGCCATCAAGAGAGCGGGCCAGATGATGCAGTGGAAGCGGATAATCTCTTTACCAACCAGGTGAACGTCGGCCGGCCAGTACTTCTTCCAGGCATCCGTGTCGCCGGGATAACCAAGTGCCGTGATGTAGTTGGATAAAGCATCGACCCATACGTAGATCACATGCTCGGGATCAAAGGGAACCTTGACACCCCAGTCGAAAGAAGTACGGGTAACGGCGAGGTCATCCAGGCCGGGCTTCAGGAAGTTGTTCATCATTTCGTTGGCGCGGCTGGCAGGCTGAATAAACTCCGGATGTTCCTCGTATAGTTTGATGATGCGATCCTGGTATTTCGACAGACGGAAGAAATAAGATTTTTCCCTGGTCAATACAACCTCGCGACCGCAGGCAGGGCACTTTCCGTCTTCAAGCTGGGATTCGGTCCAGAATGATTCGTCGGGCTTGCAGTACCAGCCCTCGTATTCGCCCGGGTAGATGTCGCCTTGATCGTAGAGCTTCTGAAAGATCGCCTGAACGGAACGCTCGTGTTCTTCATCCGTCGTACGGATGAATTTGTCATAGCTGATGTTCATCAATGACCAGAGATCCTTGATGCCGCTGACGACCTGATCCACGAAAACCTTGGGCTCGACGCCGGATTCGGCGGCGCGGTCCTGAATCTTCTGGCCGTGCTCGTCGGTTCCGGTCAGAAACATTACATCATAGCCCTGCAGACGCTTGTATCTGGCCATCGCATCGGCGGCGACCGTGGTATAGGAATGGCCGATGTGCAGCTTATCGCTGGGGTAATAAATCGGCGTCGTCAGGTAATAGGTCTTACGATCTTGACTCATTTCTCTTCTCCTTTAGTTAGAGCCGGCAAATGATTCCGGCTCTTGTCTGGATAGTTCGACTTTTTCTTAGTATTTCTTTAGCTCGGGTAAAGCGGAGATATCACCGCTGACCACGATCGAGATGATCTTTTGGTCTTCGACGGGGCGGTCGTTTCTGCCGGTGCGAGTCGAGGCGATGGCATCGACGACATCAAGACCCGATGTAACCTTACCGAAAGCGGCATACTGGCCGTCCAGGTGCGGGGCGTTCTGATGCATGATGAAGAACTGAGATCCGGCCGAGTTCGGCGACATCGAGCGGGCCATGGACAGCACGCCGCGTTCGTGTTTGAGATCGTTACGGAAACCGTTGCCGGCAAACTCGCCTGCAATACTGTAACCGGGACCTCCCGTGCCTGTTCCGTCGGGGCAGCCTCCCTGCAGCATAAAGCCTTTAATCACGCGATGAAAAATCAGACCGTCGTAATAGCCGGATCGGGCCAGTGAAACGAAGTTCGCGACGGTGTTGGGCGCGACTTCCGGATAAAGCTCGGCATTGATGGTGCCTTGGCTGGTTTTGATTTCTACGTTAACAGACATATCTATCTCCTTTTATGTATGAGCGGACCGCCGAAGCGATTCCGTGCTTATTCTATCCCGATAAAAAATGTACAAGTTCTATTATAGGTTAAAAATCATGTTCTGTCGGGCCGAATCCGGCCGAATTACCTACTTATGCGAGAAACCGTGGGCTTTCAAGAGGCTGTCTTTCAGATCCCAGAGCGGCTGGGAGAGATCGACATAATAAGTCTGAGGATTCTCGAAACGCTTAACAGATTCCCAGAGGGTATCGAGCTGTTCTTTGGCATAGCTGCGAATTTCCTCGACCGAACGGCGCCGGGCCACGCACTTGCCGTTTTTGAAGACCGGCTCGAGCAAAGGACGGACCGTGAAATCGGTCAGCACTTTTCGTTTCCAGGTCATGATCGGATCGAAAATTTCGTAAGGCTGGCTTTCGTCGATCGTTTCGCCTGCAAGCGTGATCAGGTCGGCGATGGCTTTTCCGCTGTTCTTCTCGTAGAAGCGCCAGACTTCCTTGTCACTCGGATTGGTCATCTTCTCGAGATTGTCCGACACTTTCATCTTCGGAATAATGCGTCCGTCCTCTTCGATAGCCGAGAGCTTGTAGACGCCGCCGAATACAGGTTCGGCGCGGGAAGTAATCAGACGCTCGCCCACACCGAAGGAATCGATCGGAGCACCCTGGTTCAGCAGTTCGCGAATGATGTATTCATCCAGAGCGTTGCTGGCGATTATCTTGCAGTCTTCGAGACCGGCCTCGTCAAGCATCTTGCGTGCTTCCTGCGACAAATACGTCAGGTCGCCGCTGTCGATACGCACGCCCTTGAGGCGTTCTCCGCGGGGTTCGAGATACTCTTTAGCCAGTTTAATGGCGTTGGGAATACCCGATTTCAATGTATTGTAAGTATCCACAAGCAACACGCATTTGGATGGATAAGCTTTGGCATATGCTTCGAAGGCTTCGTATTCCGTGTCGTGCAGCTGAACGAAACTGTGCGCCATCGTGCCGCTGAGCGGTATGCCGAAGAGCTCGCCGCAGATCGTGCAGCTCGTACCGGTCGCACCGCCGATGTAGGCGGCTCTGGCACCGTAAACCGAGGCATCGTAGCCTTGTGCTCTTCTGGCACCGAATTCCATGATCGAACGACCCTTGGCCGCACGAACGATACGCGCGGTTTTTGTCGCGATAAGGCTCTGATGATTGATCGTCAGAAGCAACATCGTTTCGATCATTTGAGCCTGGATAATGGGGCCCCGGACTTTCACGATGGGTTCGCCGGGAAATAAAGGCGTACCCTCCGGAATCGCCCATACATCGCAGGTAAACTCGAAATGACGCAGGTAATCCAGGAAGGCAGGATCAAAATCACCTGTCTTCTCTAAAAACTCGATGTTTTCTTCGGTGAAGCGCAGATTTTCCAGGTAATCGATCATCTGCTCGACACCGGCCATCAGAGCGAATCCGCCGCCCTCCGGCACCTGACGGAAATAAAGATCGAAATAAGCGATCTGATCCTTCATGCCATTGGACAGATAGCCGCGTGACATGGTGAGCTCGTAGTAATCGGTGAGCATCGACAGATTCCGGCTGTTGTTCAGCAGGGTATAAGCACTGTTATTCATCAGATTTCTCCTTGTCGTGACTGTTCATTGCGAAACCGGCGTAGAGTACCTCTTCAAGAAAGAGGCCCTGCGGCGGAAGCGTGCTGCCGGCTTGCAGTCGATCGCCGGATGCAATTATCCGGGGGATCGCATCCGCAGCGATCTTCCCCTGTCCAATATAAAGCAAAGTGCCTGCAATGATACGCATCATATTATACAAAAAGCCCGATCCCGTCACAATGATACGAATCAGCCGCCCTCTTTCATCCCCGGAAAAGATCAATCCGCGCTCCTGTACGGCGCTTGTATGGCCCGCAACCTCAACCGATGCCGAGAAAATTTCCCGGGTGCTGGTTTTGGTTTGTCCGCCGGCGGCCTTAAAACAGGAAAAATCATGATAACCGATCAGGTCGGCGGCAGCCGCCTGCATTTTTTCGAGATCGAGCTCGTGGGGATAATGATAGCTGTAACGGCCAAGCACCGCCGACGGTTGGCTTGACTGCCAGATGTAGTAGCTGTAGGTTTTTGACGTCGCATGATAACGGGCATTGAATTCGCCGTCTACGACGTAGGCCTTCTTAATCACGACATCCGCGGGCAGATGAGCCAGAGAAGCCAGCGGGATTCTGTCGGCCGGTATGGGACAATTGGTCCGAAAGTTACTGATATGACCGGTGGCGTGAACGCCGCCGTCCGTCCGGCTGGATGCATAAAGCGTAATCGGATGCCCCATGATCTTCGCCAGACCCTTTTCCAGGCAGCCTTGCACGGTTCTGATATGATCGGCCTGACGTTGCCAGCCGCAGAAGTTCGTCCCGTCATATTCCGTCTTGATCGCGATATTGCGCCAGCCCGGTGCCAGACGGTATGTGCCGTCAGGCTGACGTTCCAGCCCGAGAACATCGGCCGCTTCGTTATCCTCCGGGCTGTCGATATCGTCATCGATATCGAAATCTTCTTCTAAAATATTCATAAAAATCAGCTATTTCCTTCGTAGTAGCTTAAGCTCCCTTAATCATTCTTACAGGCGAGTCTGCAAAACGAGCAAGACCGCACAAAAGACAACAATCGCCAGCGCGGCTATGAAGTCCCGGCGCTGATACTTCAATACCCGCAGCTTCGTCCGGCCCTCGCCGCCCCTGTAACAACGGGCTTCCATCGCCGTAGCCAGATCCTCGGCCCGCTTGAAAGCGCTCACGAAAAGCGGAATCAAAACCGAAATCAAACCGCGTGCCCGAGCCAGTGCACCGCCCGTGTCATAGTCCGCCCCGCGCGAAGACTGCGCCTTGATGATTTTCTCGGTTTCTTCCGATAAGGTCGGCACGAAGCGAAGCGCGATCGACATCATCATGGCAAGTTCATGAGCCGGGAAGCCAAAGCGGGCAAAAGGTTTTAGAAGGCTCTCCACGCCGTCCGCGATTTCAAGCGGCGTCGTGGTCAAGGTCAGACAGAGCTGGGTGGACATCACCAGATAGAACAAGCGAATGCCCATGCGAATGCCAAGCGACAGACCTTCTTTCGTAATACGTAAAAACCGCCATGACCAGAGCTCTTGGCCGTCTATCGTGAAGACATTGATCACCAGTGCGATCAAGGCCAGGAACATAACCGGCTTGACGCTTCTAATCACCAGTTTCAGGGGGATCCGGGCCCGGATTGTTAGCAAAATCAGCATAACACCGAAAGTGATCAGCGGGATCGCATCGGTGAGCATAAAGAGGAAAATCATCAGCAGGACCGACGACAAAATCTTGATGCGCGGATCCAGACGATGCAGAAAACTGTTCCCGGGGAAATAATTACCCAAAGATAATTTCATATTATGCCTCCCCTTCTTTTTTTCTTAAGTAAGAAGCAAGTTCTTCGATCGCCAGATCGATCGTAAAGCGATTCGTGTCCAGCTTGGGTATATCTTGTTTGAAACGTTCCAGGAAGGCTTTGGTAGCCGGGAATTGCAGATGATGGCTTTCCAGCATTTCCTTTTGATCAAAAATCATGCGTACAGAATCGAGCATCACCCGGCGGCCCTGATTCAGTACCAGAATACGGTCGCAGAGTCTGGCCAGATCTTCCATGCTGTGCGAAACCATGATGATCGTGACCCCATCGCGATGCAGTTCCTTTAAATAATCCAGGATTTCTTCGCGACCGGCCGGATCCAGTCCCGCCGCCGGTTCATCCAGAATCAGGATGTCCGGTTTCATGGCCAGAATACCGGCCAGAGCTACGCGGCGCTTCTCGCCTCCCGACAACTCGAAAGGAGAGCGTTCCATCCAGCTATCGCTCACACCGGCCAGACGACAGGCATAGGCAACCTGATCGTCGATTCTATCTTCCGGGACAGCAAGCTTTCGGGGACCAAAATAAATATCTTCCCGCACCGTGTCTGCAAAGAGCTGATGCTCGGGGTATTGAAATAAAACCTGAACCTGGCGTCTGAGAGCACGGATATCTTTGACTTTTCGAAGATCCTTGTCCAGAACGCGTAAACTGCCCTCCTGTAAACGAAGCAGACCGTTTAAGTGCTGGATCAAGGTGGATTTACCGGAACCCGAATGTCCCATGACGCCGAAAAACTCGCCGCGCTTCACCTCGAAACTGATATCCCTGATCGCTTCTTCGGGGGCGAAGGATTCGGCATTGTAGCTGTAGCTGATGTTGCGAGCCTCGAGGATAATGTCCTCATTACCATTGTCATCATGCACTCTGTTAGGTATCTCGCTTAAAATCGGAGAGTTGTCGTCAAAAGTAAAGTTCTTCCGGATAGCCGCTTCGGCCAGATCGGCAGTTGCTGCGCTACCTACCTTCAGCTCGACACCGTTTCGGCTGCAGAGTTTTTTAGCGATAGCCGTGTGAGCAGGTACATCCAGACCGATCTCGCGGATCTCGTCGACATAATGAAAAATCTCGGCCGGCGTTCCGGTCAAAAGAACTTTACCCTGATGCAAGACAACGACCTTGTCGGCCATGGCGGCCTCGCTCATATCCTGCGTGATGTTGATAACGGTCATTTGGCGTTCTTTTTGCAGACGTAAAACCAAAGCCAGGAAGCTCTCGCGGCCTTCGGGATCCAGCATGCTTGTGGCTTCGTCCAGAATGATGCACTCCGGTTGCATAGCCAGAATACCCGCGATGGCCAGTTTTTGTTTTTGTCCGCCGCTGAGCTCGGTCGGCGATTTATGCGCGTACTCGCTTAAGCCGACATAAGCCAGAGACTGATCGACCGCTTTTCTGATTTCCCCGCTCGGTACACCGAGATTCTCGGGTCCGAATGCGACATCCTCTTCGACCGTGGTCGCGACAATCTGATTGTCCGGGTTCTGAAAGACCATGCCGCAGCGCCTCCTGACTTCCCAGGACTGCTCTTCGTCACGCGTATTGTACGAGGCTACCGTGATATCGCCGGCGGCCGGAATCTCGAGTCCGTTAATTAAACGAGCGAGAGTCGATTTACCGGAACCGTTACGGCCCAGAATCGCGACATGCTCTCCTTTATTAATCTCAAGGGACACATCGCTGAGCGCCTGTTCCCGATCGAAGCCGCTGTCCCAATCATCGTAAGAGAAACTCACGTGATCAATCTTGATGTAAACTTCCATACGTGCTTACCTATATTCCGCAAAAATGAAAAAAGGAGGACAGCTCCGGGCCTCCTCCTTTCATATCATATCGTGACCAAAGCTTAAACAAGCTCGATGATAGCCATTTCAGCTCCATCGCCGCGGCGAGGACCCAGATTGGTGATTCTGGTATATCCGCCCTGACGGTCTGTATACTTCGGTGCAATATCGTCAAACAAGACGTTGACCGGATTGACGTTCTTGCCATCGGTGTTAACGCTCTTCAGAAGCCACTTCATGGACAAGCGACGGGCAGCCAGACGGCTGGGGTTGTCGACTTTAACCAACTTTGTGGACAGCTCGCGCTGTACGACATCAAACTTTTTACCGGACAAAGCAGTCTTCTGCTTCAAGGCCTTGTTGCCTTTGGAATCCAGCTTCGCAGCGGAGACCAGTACTTCACGCGTGGTGAAGTTCGAAGCTTCCTTCGCGGCGTTCGAAATCAACTTTTCCGCAATGGGCTGAATTTCCTTCGCACGGCTAATGGTTGTTTTAATCCGTCCATGGACGATCAGCTCTGTTGTCAGACCACGGAGCATCGCTAAACGGATATCTGAGGGACGCCCCAGTTTACGATATCCAGACATTGTAATTTCCTCCTATTTTTAGCTAAGCTCAAACTGTACCGGGCTGGGCTAATCCCAGATCGAGTTCTTCAAGCTTCTGAATAACCTCTTCAAGAGACTTCTTACCGAGGTTTCTTACCTTCATCATGTCATCTTCCGTACGGGCCGTCAGATCACCAACCGAGTTAATATTGGCGCGCTTCAGGCAATTATATGTACGGATCGAGAAATCCAGGTCCTCAATGGCCATATCAAGGATCTGGCTGTGAGGATTGGCCTCGGGGGATTCGGTGAAGGCCACATCTTTGCTGTCTTCCGTTAACTGGCTGAACAGCATCAAATGATCGGTCAAAATACGGGCAGAAGAGGCGATTGCTTCCTCGGCCTTGATCGTAGCATCGGTCCATACTTCGAGCGTCAGCTTATCGTAGTCAGTGAACTGACCGACACGCGTATTCTCAACAGAATAGTTGACCTTCTTAACCGGAGTAAAAATTGAATCAACAGGTATCACACCGATCGGCTGGTTGGGCCACTTATTCTGATCCGCGCTGTTGTATCCGCGCCCTTCGCTGAAGGTTAACTCCATGAAGAAACGGCCCGAACCGTTCAACGTGCAAATGACATGCTCGGGATTCATGATCTCGATCTCGTCGTCATGTGAAATGTCGCCTGCCGTAATGGCACCTGTGCGACCTTCCTCGGCGTTGAGATATACGGTCTTGGGTCCGTCGATATGTAATTTGGCGCGAATGCCTTTGATGTTCAGGATGATCTCGGTCATATCCTCGATCACACCTGCGGCTGTCGAAAATTCGTGGTAAACGCCGTCGACACGGATGGCCGTGACAGCGGCACCCGGAAGCGAGGATAAGAGGACACGACGCAGGGAGTTACCCAGTGTCATGCCGTAACCACGCTCCAGTGGTTCCACTATAAATTTTCCGTAGGAGCCGTCTTGCAGCGATTCAACAGATTCAATCACCGGTTTGTTAATTTCAATCATTATGTACCTCCTACGATTATGACTGAACCGTCACCTAAGAACAAAAATGGTGACTAAATTCAAATGAACAGTCTTATTATCTCGAGTAAAGCTCGACGATGAGACGCTCCTGAACTTCCAGATCAACATCTTCACGTGCCGGAAGAGCAGTGATGGTTCCCTTGAGGTTTTCGGCATCAAAGCTTAACCACTTCGGGATGGCGCGGGCGCCTTCGACATTCTTGAACTTCTCGGAAGAACGAGAAGATTCGCGAACGGCGATTTCGTCACCGGCGTTCATAAACATAGAAGGAATGTTGGCCTTCTTACCATTGACGGTAAAGTGACCATGGAGCACGAGCTGACGGGCCTGGGGACGGGAATCTGCGAGACCCATGCGGTATACGACGTTATCAAAACGACGCTCCAGCAGGCTCAGCAGGTTATCACCGGTCTTACCGGCCATCTTCTCTGCGGTCAAATAGGTCTTGTGGAACTGGGCCTCAAGAACACCATAAAAACGCTTGGTTTTCTGCTTCTCGCGAAGCTGCATGCCGTATTCGGATGTTTTCTTTCTCATGCCGCTCTGGCCATGCTGGCCGGGAGCATAAGTTCTTCTTGCAACACCGCACTTGCTGCTATAGCAACGGCTGCCCTTCAGGAACAACTTCTCGCCTTCGCGACGGCAAAGACGACAAACCGATTCAGTATATTTAGCCATGCTTTCCTCCGTTAAACTCTTCTTCTCTTAGGCGGACGGCATCCATTATGAGGGATGGGCGTCACATCTTTAATCAAGGTTACTTCCAGACCATTGGCCTGCAGTGCGCGAATGGCAGACTCACGGCCGCCGCCCGGACCCTTGACGAAGACTTCAACAGTACGCATACCGTGCTCGTAAGCAGCCTTGGCCGCGGTTTCGGCAGCCAACTGTGCCGCGAAGGGTGTTCCCTTACGCGAGCCTCTCATACCCATTCCGCCGGAGCTGGACCAGGATATGGCATTACCGTTGACATCCGTGATTGTCACAATTGTATTATTAAACGAAGATTGGATATGAGCATGACCTCGGTCAATGTTCTTACGATCTCTTCTACGAGTTCTAGTAACTTGCTTCTTGCCCTGAGCTTTCGCCATGACACAGCCTCCTTATATTAGTGAATTACTTCTTCTTATTCGCCATCGTGCGACGAGGACCCTTACGAGTTCTGGCATTCGTCTTGGTTCTCTGACCACGCACCGGTAAACCCGTGCGATGTCTTCTTCCGCGATACGTGCCGATTTCCTGCAGTCGCTTGATGTTGAGGGCTACGTTACGACGCAGATCGCCTTCAACTGTATATTGGTTCTCCAAAATGTCTCTGATCTTGGCCAACTCGTCATCGGACAAATCCTTCATACGAGTATTGGGATCGATTTCACATTTCTCAAGAATTTCATTGGACAAAGTTCTGCCAACACCATAAATATAGGTCAAGGCTATCTCGACGCGCTTGTCATTGGGCAGATCAACTCCCGAAATACGTGCCATTAATGTACACCTCCAAAGTGTCTTTTCTCAGTTTCATCTGCCTTTACGGCCGATCAAAATCATAAATTTATATTCAAACACGAAAGGGCAAATGCCAAAACAAAAGCTTCGGCCAGCCGCGCCCAGCTGTGTCGTTAACGAAAGAATGGATCAGGCTTGTTAACCTGATCACCCTTGTCTCTGCTTATGCTTGGGATCCGTGCACAACACCATAACTTTACCTTTACGTTTGATGACCTTGCACTTCTCACACATCGGTTTAACGGACGGTCTTACCTTCATTGTCGGTTCCTCCTGACAATATAATTGCCTTAAAATCGGCACATGCTATAGTATTATACCAGAATAGTCGAACAATTCAAGAGAATTACGAAAATTCAGGTAGGACGGTTGTAGAATTTAACTGCTTTCACAGCCGCTTTCTTGTATTCTTCACACAAATCGTTTTTACTTTGTAAGCAACTAGCGTTGCGGTGCTTTACCTCTCCAGGTGATGCGCCCGCGGCTCAAGTCATAAGGTGTAAGTTCCACCGTGACTTTATCGCCGGGTAAAATCTTAATGTAGTGCTGACGCAACTTACCTGAAATGTGAGCCAGAATCTCGTGTCCGTTGTCCAGACGGACTTTGAACATTGCGTTCGGCAGAGCATCGAATACCACGCCCTCTACTTCAATTACATCTTCTTTTGCCATTGTAGATCCCCTTTCATTATTAATCGTTGATCTTATCTGTTTCGTTTCTCTTGTACCGGAGGAGTTGACGGCGAATGCGGCTGTCGGCCGTGCCGTCTTTTATTCCTGACCTGATATCGGCGAATTCCTCTGTCTCAAGCATATCAAGCTGACTTAAATGCTTGCGACGCTTTCGTTTCGGCTTGCTTACGCGACGCTTGTCTCCGTCAACCACGAAAAGAAATCCAGCTTGACTCTCCCAGACAAGGTAGAGACGTTCTTTATCTCTTCCGGCGGTTGATCGAACGATCGATCCGCTTTCAATTTTCGTCATCCATTCTCTCCTAAAGAGCAGTTAAGATAACGGGACCGTCTTCGGTTATACCGATCGTGTTCTCGTAATGAGCGCTGTACTTACCGTCAGCGGTGACGATGGTCCAGTCATCATCGAGAATGTCGATACGGGCGGTACCCAGGTTGAGCATCGGCTCGACGGCGAGTACCATACCGGCCTGAAGGCGCGGTCCGTGTCCTGCACGACCGTAATTCGGTACCTGAGGATCTTCATGGAGTTCCGATCCGATGCCGTGACCGGTCAATTCTTTCACGACACCGTAATTGAACTGCCTGGCCACCGCTTCGACGGCATGCGAAATGTCTCCGAGTCTGTTGCCGACTCTGGTCATTTCGAAAGCCGCCCAAAAGCTTGCTTCGGTGTTTCGGATCAGGGCCATGGCTTCTTCGCTTACTTCTCCGACAGGAAAGGTCCGGGCGGCATCACCGTGCCAACCGTTCAAATAAGCGCCTACGTCTACGGAAACAATGTCTCCGTCTTTTAGTATACGCGCGGCAGAAGGAATGCCGTGAACAACTTCATCGTTAACCGAGACACAAGCGGATCCGGGAAAAGGCGGTGTTCCGTAATTCAGAAACGACGGAACCGCTCCCTCGCCCCGAATGATACTTTCGACTTTTCTGTCGATATCCAATGTGCTGATGCCCGGACGGACGAATGTTTTCATCTCTTCGAGAACCATGGCGACAATGCGCCCGGCTTTCGCGATTGAATTCATTTCGTCGGCTGTCTTTATCTTAATCATTCCCAAGCTTTGTCCTTTACTGTACAGATCGATTCGTTTCTCGTCTGCTTACATGTCACCGGCTTCGGCTCTCTCCTGAAAGAGCTTGATGATTGCCTGATTGGTATCATCGGCGCTGCCGCTGCCGTCGACATGAATAATCTTGTTTTGTCTCTCGTAATAACCCAGGAGCGGTTCGGTCTGATTGTGGTAGGTCTTCAAACGATTTTTGATGGTGGCGGGCTGATCGTCTTCGCGGACAATCAGTTCGTGACCGCAGTTATCGCAGATGCCTTCTACCCGGGGTTTCAGGGTACGAACGTTATAGGTCGCGCCGCAGTTCACGCAGGTCAGTCGACCGCTGAGTCTGCTGACGATAATATCGTCGTCCACATCCAGGCAAATAACCGCATCAAGTTCCTGACCGGTTCCGGCCAGCATGGCATCCAGGGCTTCGGCCTGTTCGACTGTACGCGGAAAACCATCTAATAGAAAATTATCACTCTTCTGTTCGTTGACGATCGTCTCGCGGACCATGTCGATGGTCAAAGAGTCCGGTACCAACTGTCCTTCGCTCATATATTGCTGAGCACGAAGTCCCAGTTCGGTTCCATTCTTGATGTTTGTACGAAACATCTCCCCGGTGGAAATATGGCGGCTGCCGGTAATCTCCGAAATAGTCGGTGCGACAGTGCCTTTGCCTGCGCCGGGAGGGCCTAGAATTACTAGTTTCATTAAATAAACTGCTCCTTCATCTATCCATGCAAGCGGCCCTCCGAAGAATTCAGAGGGCCGGCTTCCCCGCCTGATAAAAGCTGGTTTACGTTGGGGAAGCCAACACAGGTGTCCTTAATCGAGGAAACCCTTGTGATGACGCATGGCCATCTGTGACTCCAATTGATTGACCAGATCCAAACAGACACCGACGATAATGATAATCGCCGTACCGCCAAACCAGATACCGGTGTTGGCTGTTCCTGTTATCGTGCCGACGAGCATCGGTGCCAGGGTAATCAGGGCCAGGAAAAGGCCGTCAAACCAGCACAAACGCTGCGAGGTGCGCGAGATAAAATCGGAAGTGGGGCGACCCGGACGAATACCGGGAATGAAACCGCCATTCTTCTGAATATTACCGGAGACTTCAATCGGGTTGAACTGAATCATCGAGTAGAAGAAAGTAAAACCGATTACCAATACGAACATAATGACGTAGTAGAAAGGGCTCTTTCCCATGTCTCTGAACCAGACAGCTACGGGATTCGTACTGGTACTAAAGAAGAAAGTAACCAGAAGATTCGGCAGCTGCAGGATACTCGTGGCAAAGATGACCGGCAGAACACCGGACTGGTTCACCTTGATCGGCAGGTAAGTGGACTGGCCTCCATACATCTTTCGACCGATCACGCGTTTGGAATACTGAATCGGGATGCGGCGCTCCGCCTGATGAACAAACAACACGGCGACAATTCCGGCGACGATCAGGACAAATACCATCACGACACCGAAGAGAGCCAGCAGGATGTTCGTTACGGCCCACTGACGAGCCAGGGCGAACGTCGTTCCGATCATGCTCGGAACACGGGAGACGATACCGGCGAAGATGATAATCGAAATACCATTGCCGACACCTTTTTCGTTGATGAGCTCGCCGATCCACATAACCACGCACGATCCGGCTGTGAAGCTTACGATCATGACAAGGCCGTTAAGCCAGAGAGGCAGAGCGTCCGTGGCCGTCTGGCGGGTTGACCACCAGAAAGCAAAGGACATCACCAGCGAAAGAGCAACCGTCACGAAACGGGTGATCTTCTGAATCTTCTTGCGACCCGTCTCACCTTCCTTGGCCAGACGTTCCAATGCGGGAATCGCTACGGTCAGGAGCTGAATGATAATCGACGAGTTGATGTAAGGAGATATGCCGAGGGCGAATATCGAAGCAGAGGCCAGAGCTCCGCCGGACATAATGTCCAGCATGGAACCCAATTGACCAAATTGATTGATAAGGCGTGTAAAGGCAGTACGGTCTACGCCGGGCACGGGGATATTTCCACCCACTCGAAACAAGACGATCATCCATATCGTAAAGATAAGCTTCTTGCGAAGGTCAGGAAGACGCCAGGCGTTTTTCAAGGTGTCGAACATGCCGCCCATACGCTATACCTCCTCTGCCTGGCCACCAGCTTCTTCGATAGCTTGCTTGGCAGAAGCGGTAAATTTCGCTGCCTTAACGTGCAGCTTCTTCTCGAGCTTACCGCCACCGAGAATCTTCAGACCATCGACGCGATGGTTGAAGGAGATAATGCCGGCTGCTTCGATTGCAGCCAGGTCTACGACAGAACCGTCTTCCAAACCGTTGAGACGCGTTACGGGCAGCTCAACATAGTTGGTGGCGAAACGGGCATTGTTAAAGCCGCGCTTCGGCACACGACGGAACAAGGGAGTCTGACCGCCTTCGAAACCGGGACGGACACCGCCGCCGGATCTGGCTTTCTGACCCTTGTGGCCGCGACCGGCCGTCTTACCGTTACCGGATCCCGGGCCTCTGCCCTTACGGTAGGCCTTCTTGTTGCTGCCGGGATTCGATGTCAAATTGTTTAACTTCATTCCTGGGCCCCCTTATTCTTCTTCACAGCTGACAAGGTGGCTGACCTTCTGGATCATACCGCGGGTAGCAGCGTTATCCTGACGAAGGACGGACTGACCGATTTTACGAAGACCCAAGGCTTCGATAGTGGCCACCTGTTTAACTTTGGCACGGTTCGTGCTCTTGACGAGAGTAATCTTCAACATAGACATATTCACGGACCTCCAATCACATGATATCTTCCGGATTCTTGCCGCGCTTGCGAGCGACTTCCTCCAGTGTTTTCAAGGACTTGAGTCCCTCGAATGTTGCATTGACCATGTTGTTCGGGTTGTTGGAACCCAAGCTCTTGGTACGAATGTCGGAAATGCCGGCTAATTCGCAGACCGCACGAACAGGACCGCCGGCGATAACACCGGTACCGGCCTTGGCGGGCTTGAGCAGAACTTTACTGCCGCCGAATTTACCCAGAGCTTCATGAGGAATCGATGTGTTCTGCATGGAAACCTTGATCATGTTCTTCTTGGCGTTCTCGACACCTTTGCGGATGGCTTCCGGAATTTCGGCGGACTTACCCAAGCCCTTACCTACATTGCCGTTGCCGTCTCCGACGATAACGAGAGCTGTGAAACGCATGTTACGGCCACCTTTGACGGTTTTGGAAACTCTGCCAATGTGGATGACGCGCTCCATCAGTTCATTTTGCTTCGGATCATTATACATTTGCTCTCTCCTTCAATCAGAACTTCAGGCCGGCTTCACGGGCCGCCTCAGCCACAGCTTTGACTCGGCCGTGGTATACATAACCGCCACGATCGAAGACAACGGTTTCAATGTTCTTTGCTAAAGCGCGTTCCGCCAGTTGCTTGCCAACCGCGGCTGCCGCCCGGACATTTCCACCGTAAGAGAACTCAGCCTTAATGCTCGGATCCAATGTCGAGCTCGCCGCGAGTGTCACACCGTTGACGTCGTCGATAAGTTGAGCATACATGTGGGAATTGCTACGGAAGACGGACAGGCGGGGACGCTCGGGTGTTCCATTAATTCTCAGGCGCACTCTGGCGTGCTTTCTGAGCCGGATTTTCTTTCTATCCAGTTTCTTAATCATTTATATCACCCTTCCCTTACTTCTTGCCGCCGGTTTTACCCTGCTTCAGACTCAGAGTCTCGTAATCGTACTTAATACCCTTACCCTTATAAGGATCAGGCTTACGAAGACTTCTAATCTTTGCGGCGGTTTCACCGACAAGCTGCTTGTCGGCACCTTTAACAGTGATACGGTTCTGAGCCGTGACATCGATGGTGATGCCGGCGGGCTCTTCGATTTCAACCGGGTGAGAATAACCGATATTCAAGGAAAGCTTGTTTCCCTGCTTCTGGGCACGGAAACCAACACCATTGATTTCGAGCTTCTTCTCAAAACCTGTGCTCAGGCCGACGACCATGTTATTGATCAGTGAACGGTAGAGACCGTGCAGAGCCTTGATTTCCTTATCGTCGGAAGGGCGCTTGACGACGAGTTCCCCGTTTGCGAGTTCGATGGTGAAGCGGGGGTCGACGGTTTGAGTAAGGGTATCGTTACCCTTCTTCACCGTAACCAGCTGACCATCGATCGTTACATCGATACCATTCGGTACGACGATTGGCTTATTGCCGATTCGAGACATTAATAATTCCTCCTGCTCTTGAGATTGCGAAGACAGCGGGCTGTCTCCTTTTCAGAGTTGTTTACCAAACGTAGGCGAGGACTTCGCCGCCGAGGTTTTTCTTACGGGCGTCGCGATCGGTCATCAAACCCTGGTTTGTGGACACGACGGCAATACCTAAACCACCCAGAACCTTGGGCATTTCATCGGCACCGGCATAAACTCTCAAGCCGGGCTTGGAGATGCGCTTGATGCCGCTGATAACACTGGTTCTGTTGTTGTATTTCAAGGTCAAACGAAGTACGCCTTGAATATCGTCTGCGATAAATTCACTTTTACTGATATAGCCTTCTGCTACCAGAATCTCAGCAACAGCCTTCTTCATGTTAGAAGCAGGCACATCAACGGTCTTATGACGGGCCGCTGCAGCGTTGCGGATGCGGGTCAACATATCGGCGATAGGATCTGTTATTTGCATATTGTCTCCTCCTTCAGGCCGGCTTACCAGCTCGCCTTTTTAACGCCGGGAATTTGACCTTTATAAGCCAATTCGCGGAAGCACAGACGGCAGATGCCGTACTTGCGGATGTAGGCATGAGGCCTTCCACAGAGCTTGCAGCGGTTATGCTCGCGCGTTGAAAACTTCTGCTCGCGTGCTGCTCTGATTCTCATCGATTTCTTAGCCATAATACTCTCCTTACTTCGTGAACGGCATCCCGAACTGCTTGAGCAACTCGCGGGCTTCTTCATCCGTATTGGCTGTGGTAACGATAATAACGTCCATACCGCGGATTTTATCAACCTTGTCGTACACGATCTCAGGGAAGATCAGCTGTTCCTTCATACCGGTAGCAAAGTTGCCACGGCCGTCGAATGAATTGGGCGACAGACCACGGAAGTCACGAACACGGGGGATAGCCACATTGATGTAGCGATCCAGGAACTCATACATTCTTTCACCGCGAAGCGTAACCTTACAACCAACATTCATGCCTTCACGAAGCTTGAAGTTCGCGATCGACTTCTTGGCTTTCGTGATAACTGCCTTCTGACCGGTGATGGTCGCGAGATCCGCGGCTGCGTTATCGACAGCCTTGGCGTTTTCGCGGGCGTCTCCGCCGACACCGATGTTCAGAACAATCTTCTCCAAACGAGGGACCTGCATGATATTTTCATACTTGAAGGTCTCCTGGAGGGCGGGCACGATTTCCTCTTTATAACGATCTTTTAATCTAGCCATTTTATCTCCTCCTACCCTCAAGCCTTTTTGGCCTTGCTGATAACATCGATTTCGGCGTTACAAGACTTGCAATAGCGAACCTTGTCACCGGCTTCGTTCAGCTTGCGGCCAACTTTGGTGGGACGCTTGCAGGCCTCGCAGACCAGCATAACGTTAGCAGCGGCGATGGAACCTTCAAACTCGACGATACCGCCGACATTGGCACGACCATCAGGCTTCTGGTGCTTCTTAACAATATTGACACCCTCAACGATAACACGGTTCTTATCGGTCAGAACGCGAAGAACCTTACCGACCTTCGCCTTATCTTTACCGGTGCGTACGTATACCGTATCGTCAACTTTAACATGTACCTTAGACATTCGTGACCTCCTTACAGAACTTCCGGTGCCAGGGAAAGAATACGCATGTACTCCTTCTCACGCAACTCTCTGGCAATAGGCCCGAAGATACGGGTTCCACGGGGGTTCTTGTCATCTCTGATAATAACGGCGGCGTTCTCATCAAACTTGATGTAGGAGCCGTCCTTGCGACGGACGCCATCCTTGGTGCGGACGATAACAGCCTTGACGACTTCGCCCTTCTTTACAACACCGCCCGGCGTTGCTTCTTTAACGGAACAAACAATAACATCACCGATGTTCGCGTATCTGCGCTTGGATCCACCGAGAACCTTAATGCAGTATAGTTCGCGAGCACCTGTATTGTCGGCAGATTTCAGTCTGCTTTCTACTTGTATCATACTACTCAAACTCCTTTTCGAACGGCAACTGCTTACTTCGCCTTCTCAATGATCTCGACCAGGCGCCAGCGCTTATCCTTGGACAGGGGACGTGTTTCCATAACACGGACGCGGTCACCGATGTTGCACTCGTTGTTTTCGTCATGTGCCTTGAACTTAACGGTGCGCTTGATGAACTTCTTATACAGCGGATGCTTGATGTGTTCGCTGATGGCAACGACGATGGTCTTGTCCATCTTGTTGCTGGTCACCAGACCGACTCGGGTCTTGCGCAGGTTTCTATTTTCGCTCATACGTCTTTCCTCCCCTACTTCTTATTCGCTGCTTCGAGCTCACGCTCACGCAAAATGGTGTTGACCCTGGCGAGGTTACGCTTCACTTTGCTTAACTCCGCTGTGTTCTCGAGCTGCTTGGTCGCATGTTGGAAGCGAAGACGGAAGAGCTGCTCTTTCAGAGCGATTATTTCATTTTTAAGATCTTCGACAGATCTCTCGCGGTATTCTTTAGCCTTCATTGCCCTCTGCCTCCTTCTCACGCATTACGATCTTGGTCTTACAGGGCAGCTTGTGGCTGGCGAGACGAAGGGCCTCGCGGGCCTGCTCTTCGGTAACACCGGCAACTTCGAAAAGAATGCGGCCGGGCTTGACGACTGCTACCCAGTACTCGGGGGAACCCTTACCGGAACCCATGCGCGTTTCGGCAGGCTTCTTGGTTACGGGCTTGTCCGGGAAAATCTTGATCCAAACTTTACCACCTCTGCGGAGGTAACGATTGATGGCGACACGAGCGGATTCGATTTGGTTACTTCTGATCCAGCTCGGCTCTAATGCCATCAGGCCGAAATCACCGTAGGCAATCGTGTTGCCACGTGTGGCCTTACCGGTCATTCTTCCACGGTGTTGTCTTCTATATTTGACTCTCTTCGGGAGCAGCATTAGGCTTCGCCTCCTTCAACCGATTTATTGTTCTGGCTTTTACGGGCTTTGAAAACTTCGCCCTTGTAAATCCAGGTCTTTACACCGACTTTACCGGCGATGGTGTTCGCTTCGGCGAATCCATAATCAATATCTGCACGCAGTGTCTGCAGCGGAATCGTGCCTTCGTGATAGTGCTCGGAGCGGGCAATTTCGGCACCGCCCAAACGGCCGGATACCTGAGTCTTGATACCTTTGACTCCGCTCTTCATGGCGCGACCCATGGCCTGCTTCATCGCACGACGGAAGGAGATACGCTTCTCCAGCTGTGCAGCGATGGATTCGGCTACGAGCTGAGCATCACTGTCGGCATGCTTTACTTCGTTAACATTGAGGAGGAAGTCCTTACCGAACTCGTCCTTCAACTTCTTCTTGAGCTGATCGATGCCGGAACCCTGACGACCGATAACGATACCGGGCTTGGCGGCCCAGATGGTGACAACGGTTTTCTCGTCGCCTTTACGCTCGATCTCGATGCGAGGGCATCCTGCATTGAAGACTTCTTTCTTTACGAAATCGCGGATCTTCTTATCTTCGATCAGGTATTTGCTGAAACTCTTCTTGTCAGCGTACCACTTCGTATCCCAGTCTTTTATAACACCGACGCGAAAGCCATGCGGATTAATCTTTTGACCCATGGTTAACTCCTCACTTTCTTTCCTTAACGATCACACTGAGATGTGTCGTACGCTTCAGTTCACGGTTAGCGGAACCACGGGCTCTCGGGCGCATACGCTTCAGTACGGGACCCGGATTGGCGATTGCCGACTCAACATAAAGCTTGTCGCGGGAAAGTTCGTTGTTGTTAACCGCATTGGACTCGGCCGACTTCAAAAGCTTGGCCAGGATAGGCGCTACGGCCTTGGGGGTGTACTGCAGGATGGCATAAGCTTCATCGAGGTCCTTACCCTTGATCAGGCGGCAAACGAGGTTGGCCTTAACCGGAGACATACGAACATTCTTCTGATGGGCGACACCCTGGTCGCGACCGATGCCGAGCTCTTTACGCTCTTTCTTTGTCAGAACACGCAGCTTGCGGCTTTGGGGTCTGGTTCCTGCATACAGATCACGGAGCTCGTCTCTGTTTTCCTGCATGAACTGCTTGGTCATTTGCTTTTTACTAATGTTTTCCACTTAACAGTTCCTCCCTTATCTGCGGCCTGCGGACTTATCGGAACCCGCGTGGCCACGATATGTTCTGGTGGGAGCGAATTCACCCAGCTTATGGCCGACCATATCTTCTGTAATAAATACCGGTACGTGCTTGCGACCGTCATGAATCGCGATCGTGTGGCCAACCATCTCCGGGAAAATGGTGGATGCACGTGACCATGACTTGATGACTTTTCTGTCGCCTGAGTTGTTCATCGCTTCAATCTTCTTCATCAGTGACTCGGCTACGAAGTAGCCTTTCTTTGTCGATCTGGACATTTATGGCACCCTCCCTTACTTTCTCTTCTTAACCACGAATTTAGATGAACTCTTCTTCGGGTTTCTGGTCTTATAACCAAGTGTAGGAACACCCCAGGGTGTAACAGGACTCGGCATACCGACGGGGGACTTACCTTCACCACCACCGTGGGGGTGATCGACGGGGTTCATGACAACACCGCGAACCGTCGGGCGAATGCCGCGATGACGATTCACACCGGCCTTACCGACCTTCACGTTCTCATGCTCCTGGTTACCGACGAAACCAACGGTCGCTCTGCAAACAGAGGGAACGAGGCGAACTTCGCCGGAAGGAAGACGAACCTGAGAGTAATCATCGCCCTTGGCCATCAGCTGTGCGGCTGCACCGGCTGTACGGACCATCTGAGCACCCTTGCCGGGCTTCAGTTCGATGTTGTGGATCTCGGTACCGACGGGAATCGAGGACAAAGGCAGGGTGTTGCCGACCTTGATGTCGACATCCGTACCGCTGATAACCTGATCGCCGACCTTCAGCTCCGCGGGAGCGAGGATGTAGGCTTTTTCGCCGTCTGCGTACTGCAGAAGGGCCAGGTGAGCGCTGCGGTTTGGATCATATTCGAAAGCAACTACCTTCGCAGGTACATTGTCTTTTCTGCGCTTCCAATCAATGACGCGGACCTTACGCTTGTTGCCGCCGCCGATGTGACGAACGGTGATGCGACCATAGCTGTTACGACCGCCTGTTTTCTTACGCGTTGTGAGTAAGCTCTTTTCCGGCTTTTTGGTGGACAGGGCTGAGTAATCAGCTACTGTTCTGTGCCGCGAAGCGGGAGAAGTCGGATTTAACTTTTTAACTGGCATAATGCTCTCCTTCTATCCTTTCGCTTATTGGCCGAAACCGAATTCTTCAATACTTGTATTGAACTTACGGGATGTTGTTTCGGACTTACCGCCCTTGGTCAGGAAGCTTGTCTGGCCGGGTTCCATATCAATGCTGATGATGGCCTTCTTCCAGCTGGCGGTGAGGCCGGCTTTCTGGGAACGCACGCGGCGCTCTTTACCAAGTTGGTTCATGGTGTGTACGCTCTTGACCTTGACGTTGAACAGCTGCTCGGCTGCCTGTCTGATCTCGGGCTTGGTAGCCGTACGAGCGACAACGAATGTGTAGCGGCCGTTGGCTGCTTCCATTGTGCTGCGCTCTGTTACGAGCGGCTTAAGAATAATGTCTTGTGGTGCTTTCATTATGCATACACCTCCTCAATCTTACTTAGAGCCGCCTTCGTGACGACAAGATTGTCATACTTGATCAGGTTTAATGTGTTGATCGTGTTGACCAGACCTGTTTTGACGTGGGGCACGTTACGCGCGGAGCGCTCGAGATTGCTCAGGCCGCCTTCGGTAACGATGTAGGTCTTTCCTTCGCCGAGTTTCAGGTTGTTCAAAACCGAAACGAACTTTTTGGTCTTGATCTCGCTCAGGTTCAGATCTTCGACAACGATCAGCTTCTGATCGGCGACCTTCTGAGACAGGACTGACTTAAGAGCCAAACGACCGATCTTCTTCGGAATCTTCTGGGAATAATCGCGAGGTTTCGGGCCAAAGATGACACCGCCTCCGATCCACTGTGCGGCACGAATCGAACCTTGACGGGCACGACCTGTACCTTTCTGACGATACGGCTTACGGCCGCCGCCGCGGACTTCGCTTCTGGTCTTTGTCGAGCTTGTGCCCTGACGAAGATTAGCCAACTGAGCCTTCACGACCTGTTGGACGACTGCTACATTCGGCTCGATACCGAAGATGGCATCGGAAAGCTCGATCTGTCCTGTAACGGCACCATCCATGTTATAAACATCAACTTTTGCCATGGTTATGCTCCTTCCTTACGCCTTCTTCTTGGATATCTTGACGCTTGTCTTAATTTCGAGGTATGCGCCTCTAACGCCGGGGACAGCACCCTTAAGAGCGATAATATTACGCTCGCCGTCTACGAAAACAACATCGAGGTTCTGCACGGTTACGCGCTCGGCACCCATGTGACCGGGCATCTTCTTACCGGGAAGAACTCGGCTGGGTGTCGCGGACGAACCCAACGAACCGACTCTTCTGTGGTACTTCGAACCATGAGCCTCGCGTCCGCCCTTCTGGCCGTGACGCTTAACGTTACCCTGGAAACCCTTACCCTTGGACGTACCGCTGACATCAACGGCATCGCCGACCTGGAACATATCCGCGGCATTGAGTTCTTGACCGAGTGTGTAGGCATCTACATCATCAACGCGGAATTCCTTCAAGAGATACTTCGGGCCTACACCGGCTGCCTTGTACTGACCCTTATCGGGACGGTTGACGCGATTTTCCTTCTTATCCGCAAAGCCAACCTTGACTGCAGCATAGCCGTCTTTTTCGACGGTTTTCTTCTGAATGACAGAAACGGGGCCGCACTCGATAATGGTTGCCGGAATTGCATTGCCGGCTTCATCAAAAATCTGTGTCATACCTGCTTTTCTGCCCAGCATGAATTTACTCATTCTTGTTTTCCTCCTGGTTATTGGTTCGCGTATGGCCGCGAACTTGACCTGGCAGTTTATGTTTCGAACCTTTCGTCCGAAACGGCCGCCTTCAAACTATTACAGCTTGATTTCGATGTTAACGCCCGCAGGCATATCCAAACGCATCAGGGACTCGACTGTCCTCGGGTTCGGTGCGAAGATATCAATCAAACGCTTATGAGTTCTGGACTCAAACTGCTCACGTGCATCCTTGTGCTTATGAGGCGATCTCAAGATCGTGACGATCTCCTTCTCGGTGGGCAGCGGGATCGGACCGGAGACGCTTGCGCCTGTGCGCTTGGCCGTCTCGACGATTCTCGCGGCGCTTAGGTCCAGGACTTCGTGATCATAAGACTTCAGTCTGATTCTGATCTTCTGGTTACTTGCCATGTGTTTCTTCCTCCTGAATGTGCTAGCAGTTACAACTGGTCCGGGCGTATCTTGTTTCCTCATCATAAAACCCAGACACATATGATGATAGATGTCTATCATCGTGCTGGGCAGATGTATGTTTCCATACTGCGACTTACAGTTAGCCTGCCCGTCCGGTATCTAGTCCGGACTCACTCCGTCAAAGTTACCCGCCTGCTCGCGCATGAGCAAACGGCAATCTCCAACTTCATCGTTACTTGCGATCACTATTACATGCTGACGCCAAATAGTTTTTCACACGCATTCTCTATTATAACGTCTCCAGGCGTTTCATGCAATAAACTATTAAAAAAGACTCGCCAAACTTTTCGTTTGAAGGGCAAGTCTTTTTAGTGTATTCATCAAGGAATCCCCGGAAAACTCTCGGATTCGCTCGTATTTACTTATGATCTTAAGGGTATTGGGCCAGACTGCGGAAGTTATAACCCTCATCTTTCGCGAAGGCCAGGAAATCTCCCAGAATCGCGACGTTCGTGTCCGATACCGCATGCAAAAGAATCACCGAACCCGGATGAAGCTCTCCTTTCAGCTGAGCCAGCGAGGCCGCCGGATCGGGCTGATCGTCGACCAGCCAGTCACGATAAGCAAAATCCCAGAACACGGTACGATAACCCATATCGGCATAAATCGCCAGGACCTGTTCGCTGTAAACGCCCTGACCCGGTCTGATCAGGCGGGGCATCTCGACCGAAGTCAACTGTTCGAATTTATCCGCATTGGCCTGTATATCCATGGCCATCGCCAGGATACCTTCCTTCTCCAGGGTCTCGACCGGATTCTTATGATCCAGCGTATGGTTTGCTACGATATGACCTTCGTTTATCATGCGCTTGACGACATCGGGACTCGTATCCATATACGCGCCGGTGACAAAGAAAGCGGCTTTGACATTGTGTTCGAGCAGAACATCAAGGATAGCTGCCGTATTGGCTTTATGCTCGTAGCCCGCATCGAAGGTCAGATACAGATTCTTCTCTTCTGCCGGATCCTGGTAAATCGCCCGGAAGGGGTCGATCATCTTCTTAATACCGATATCGACCGTATCTCGAAATCCCGTTCCCAAATCTGTCGGTCGGCGATACCACCAGTTCAGCGCTTCAGAACTGTAATCCGTGTAATCGGCGAGATTCAGATCCTCGGCACGGAGGTAATCTCCGGGCTCCTCGCTTTCGCCCGGTTCGCCCGGCATCGTTGTCGTAGTGCTTTCTTCGCTTTCGCCCACGCTGTCCGAAGGCTCTGTAGGCTCATCTTCGCTTGCGGTCGTTTCGTCGCCGCTGCTTGCCGCCGGGGTACTGCTGCCCGGCTGCTCCGATGTTCCGGTCTCGCCGGAGTTCCCGAACGAACAGGCGGTCATCAGCGAAAAAGTCAGAACCGCAGATAAAACAATAGCAAAGGCTTGCCGTAACCTGGAATAAGTCATTTCATTTCTCCTATTATATATGGCTTTCAAAATTCTTGATCTCGTCGGAATCGAAGTGGTACTCCTTGTGACAGAAGTGGCAGACCAGATCGATTCCCTTCGGATCGGCTGCCAGCTCGGCGAGATCATTTTCTCCGAGCGTCAGAAGATTTCGTTTCATCCGTTCGCGACTGCAGTTACAGGCGTACTTCACCGGCTTGACGGCCAGATACCGAATATTGGGATCGCCCATAAAGAGATCCTGAATCTGAGCCGGCGTGAAACCTTCTTCCAGCCAGTAGCTGATTTCGGGAAAGCCTTTGGCACGAACTTCGATATAGTCTTCCACTTCTTTACCGGCACCCGGCATCAGTTGAACCAGAAGACCTCCGGCATGGCGTACGCCGTTACGATCCAGCTTCACACCCAAAGCGACAACCGAGCGAATCTGCTCCGAGGTGGCCAGATAATAAGCCAGATCTTCGCCGATTTCTCCGCTTAAAAGCTCGACCGAACCCACGTAGGGTTCTTTAAGGCCCATATCGCGGATCACGGTCAGTGTGCCGCTTCCGATCGCCTGCTTGAGTTCGGGCTTGACGCCTTCCTCGACCGTGATCGTGGCCAGAGGCTCCATGATATCGCCGCGAACACTGCCGTTTTCCTCGGCGACAACGGTCATGCCGCGAATTGCCCCTTCTGCTCTCACATGCAGCGTCAAATTATCCCCCGGGTTTTTCAGATCATTGCCCAGCAGTAAAGCGCCGGTCAGCAAACGCCCCAGCGCGATCGTCGATACGGGCGACATGTCATGGATCTCACGGGCTTCCTCGACCAGGCGGCTGCTGCGAACGGAGATCAGTCGAACCTGACCGTCCCAGGCCGTCCCGACAACGAGGTGATCGCCTTCTTGTTTTAGTGATTTGTCATCCCACGGAATACTCATTTTCTATCTTTCCTTATATTATTATATATTACTATTGATCATTTAACGCTCGAGCTTTTCTGCTCAGGTGCGGTAAGCGAAGTAAAACACCCTACCTGTCGTTTCATCGGCCTCTTCATCGGATAAGGCGATACGGCTTTCAATGTTCTTGAAACCGGCTTGTGTCAGCATTTCTCTGATTTCGGCATCGGAGTAGATCTGCTCTTCGACGACGTTATCGCTTCGCTCGTAAAGACCTGCCGGATGGCTCTCCTCGAAGAGAGTCAGTTCCGCGCGGGTGCGCTTGCTGTCTTCGTTATAATAGTTCGACCAGAACAGCGCATATTCATCATCGACGACAAAGAACTGCTGATTGCCCAGCACGGTTTTGGCGTGGTACTCGCTGATCACGTCAAATATCAGAAGCCCGCCTTCGTGCAAGTAGGTATGACAGCGATCCAGCATCTGCCGGACCGCTTCCCGTCCGCTCAGATGGTTCACCGTGTCGAGCAGAATCGAACAGACATTCACCGTACCGTAAAGTTCGAAATCACTGATATCCTGCAGCAGCAGAAGAATGTCGGCCGGCGTTTCGGCCAGACCGATTTTATCTCTGGCGGCCGTCAGCATGCCGATCGAGTTGTCGATGCCGATCAGGTCATAATCCAGTTTGGCCAGTTCGAGCAGAAATGTTCCGGTACCGCAGCCCAGGTCCAGCCAGAGCGTCTTTCCGTCCGTCCCCTGAGGAAAGGCGGATGCCGATGAGTTCTGTACGATACCATCGAACCATTTGGCCCAGGCTTCGTAGTCCACGTCCTGTTGCAGTCGATCGTAACAGACGGCCAGGCGGTCATAACTGATCATGCTTTCATCCATGGCATTCGAATCGTTTTTCATGCGGCCGGCAGCTCCTGTTTCGGTAAGCCGGAAGCAAAGTACTCCAGCGCGTCCTGCAGCTGGTTATCATCTTCTTCGGGCAGGCGGTTGAGCGGTATGATCTTGTCTTCATCGTCCAGTTCGGATTCGATATCCGGAGGCAGGCCAACGCCTTCCACACGTGCTCCGCCGGGCAGAATATATTCGAAAATCGTCAGATTCAAAGCCGATCCGTCCGCCAGGCGGTAGGTCGTCGTGCCGCTGCCTTTGCCATATGTGTTCTGACCGATCAAAACGGCCTTTCCCCAATCACGAAGCGCACCGGCGAAGAGTTCGGACGCACTGGCCGAGTTTTCGTTTAACAATATCGCATAACGCATCGAGTCCGGCACGCCGGCACCGGGTTTGGATTTCCAGACTTCCGAGAATGCCTCGCCGCCTTCGCGACCGACCGTTCTCGCAATCTCGCCTTCCGGCAGTAAGTAATCAAGAACCTGAATCAGAGAATCCGCGCTGCCGCCGGGGTTGTTTCTTAAATCGAAGACGATATGTTCGGCGCCTTCCGCCACGAGAGCATCGATCGAAGCCTTAAACTGCGGTAAAAGATCCTGGATGAAGCTGTTTATGCGCAGATAGCCGATCTTGTCATCAAGCATCTTGTGCGTGACGCTGACTGTTATGACGGTACGTCTGGTCATGGTAATTTCGACATAATCGCTGATCGACGGGCGATAGAAAACGATGGTGACTGTCGTGCCTTCCGCGCCGCGTACGATCGCACTGAGCTGACTCGGATCGGTAAAGTCTTCCACATTGACGCCGTTAACTTCTGTCGGAATGTCGCCCGGCAGTACGCCTGCCTCTTCGGCGGGTCCGTTTGGCGTCACATCGATGATTTCGTTATAGCCCGCGCTGTTCCAGCTGACCGTCGCACCGATACCGCTGTAACTGTTCTGCATGGACTGAACCATCGACTCGTATTCTTCCGGAGTTAAATAATAAGTATAAGGGCTGTCCAGACCTTCGGCCAAACCGATCGAGAGAGCATCCAGAATCTCCTTGTCGGACAGGGGTCTGTAGTAATTGTCTCTGATGATCTCAAGCATCGCGGCCAGTTTCTGAGCCCGGAGAACCGTGGCGGGATCGTCGGAGTTGACCGTCAGACCGATACCCGGTGCGACTCCTTCGCCCTTATCGTCATCCTCACCTGCGGTGTTTTGGCCGAATAAAGGAGTTAAAATACCTTGAGCATAAAGGGTGTAAAACAAGCCGGTCGTCATCGCAAAGGTCAAGAGAATCGATACCAGCACGGGCACGACACTCGACGCGCCGCCGGATTTCTTTTTTGGGGCCGCTTTCGAGGGGCGAGGCTGCATGCCGGGACCGCCGGTCGGGTAAATCGGCATTTGGGGCGGTATTTGAACAGAGTTTTGCTGCTCGGGCTCTTTACCCGCTTCTGTTTGATTTGAGTTAAATGATTCCATCTAAACACCTGACTTTCTCTTTGCCTTATAACTAAAGCTCGGCAATGAATCTATTGTACTAGATCTTGATCGATCGTGACAGAACAGCGGCGGTTGTTCTTGTTAACAGCTTGAAAATTCGCTACGATAAACTCTCCCGGGGATATAAGGAGGGCGTATCATGTCACAGATCATCATCTCGCAATTGTCATTTTCATACGACAGCTTCTATGATCCCGTTTTTCATAATGTTTCGCTGACGCTAGACAGCAGCTGGCGTTTGGGCTTGATCGGCCGTAACGGAAAAGGAAAAACCACTTTACTTCGATTGATGACCGGCGCTTATGAATACAGCGGCAAGATCACAAGCGACCTTGAATTCACTTATTTCCCGTACGAGATTCCGGATGATTCCGCGACACCGGCCGAGATCGCCACTGCCCTTTATCCCGAGATCGAAATGTGGGAGCTCAGTCGCGAACTAAACCTTCTCGATGTGGATCCGGGAGCCCTCTGGCGTCCCTTCTCGGATCTGAGTATGGGCGAGCAGACAAAATGCATGCTTGCCATCCTGTTTCTTAAGCCGAACCGTTTCCTGCTGATCGACGAGCCGACCAATCACCTGGATATGAAAGGCCGCGAGAAAACGGCCGAATATCTGAGTAAAAAAGAAGGTTTTATCCTGGTTTCTCATGACCGAAACTTCCTCGACATGACAGTTGATCACGTGCTTTCCATCAATCAGGCGAATATTACCCTCGAAAAAGGCAATTTCTCGTCCTGGCTGATCAACAAGCAGAGGCAGGACAACTACGAAAAGAAAGAAAACCTCAAGCTGCGGGGGCAGATCGCTCAGCTGGATGCGGCTGCCGCCAGAACAGGCAGCTGGTCCACCCTGGTTGAGAAAACGAAGACAGGCGACGGTCACGTCGACCGCGGCTTTATCGGCGCGAAATCGGCCAAAATGATGAAACGGGCCAAGGCCATCGAGAAGCGTGTCACGAAAGCACGGGAAGAAAAGTCCCGGCTCCTTCAGAACATCGACCGCACCTTCGAACTGGCGATTCATCCTCTTCCCTATATCAAACCGATCTTGCTTCGTGCATCCGGGATCAGCTTCGGTTACGGCGAGCGTACTCTGGTGCGAAATCTAAGTTTCGATCTGGAACGCGGCGAGCGCCTCGGGCTGGTTGGTGTCAACGGCAGCGGTAAATCCACCTTGATGAAGCTGATTACAGGCGAACTTCCGGGCGACGACGAAGGCGGTTTCTGGCTTGAAGGGCTTTTGGAGCGAGGTACACAAATCGAGCTCTCCTACATGCCGCAGGATACCTCGGGACTGGAAGGTTCTCTGGCGGATTTCGCCTATGCAAGCGGCATCGACGACGCTTTATTTCGCGCTATTCTAAATAAACTTGATTTCCCCGCACTTGCCTTTGACAAGCGTATCGAAACTTATAGCGCAGGCCAGAAGAAGAAAGTTCTCCTGGCCCGTACGTTGTGCGAAGAGGCTCATCTGTATGTATGGGACGAACCGCTGAATTACATCGACGTTCTCTCGCGCATGCAGATTGAATCGTTGCTCCTGAAATATGAGCCGACGATGGTACTGGTCGAACACGACCGTTCATTTATCGAGGCTGTCTCGACCCGGATCATTGATTTCGCGGACTTCAGCCCAGAGCCATCCCTCCGTCAATCAACAGACTAATACCCGTGATATACGACGCACGTTCGGACGCCAGGAATAAAACCGCGTGAGCAATATCCCGCGGCAGGCCCGAACGCCCCAGCGGCACATCTTTCATCATATCTTCTATTTTGTGTCCTTCGACTGTGGTCCGATCGATTAAAATCGCTCCCGGGGCTATGGTATTGACCCGGATGTTGTAAGGTCCGTATTGCAGGGCATAGGTCTTCGAAGCCCGTTCCATGGCGGCTTTGGTTGCGCCGTAAATAGCGTCTTTTTCGTCTTCGTGATCCGCATGAATGGATGATA
The DNA here is from genome assembly GCA_050309435.1 of Fastidiosipilaceae bacterium. Taxonomy (GTDB): domain Bacteria; phylum Bacillota; class Clostridia; order Saccharofermentanales; family Fastidiosipilaceae; genus CAYXVJ01. The sequence goes on along the minus strand of JBNRMJ010000018.1, from coordinate 12,002 downwards.
CATTTATGATACTGCCGCCAAATTCCTGATCCTTCATTACTTTGGCCGTTTCCTGAAGCATGATCATCGCGCCGCGAAAATTGATGGCCAGGAGTTTATCCATGCTTTCGATTTTATCTTCGAACGCATCTTCCATGATCGTGATGCCGGCATTGTTGACGAGAACATCGATACCTCCGAAGTCTTCTTTCACTTGCCGGACCAGCTCTTGTATCTGCTCGTCCTTTGCCGTATCGAGTTCGTAAATCTCGCATCGCCTGGTAAAGCGTTTTTCGATAAAGCGCTTCACTTCTTCGGCTTTATCGGCCCCGGAATGATAGGTAATTGCCACGTCATAACCGGCTTCTGCCAGGATCAGTGCCACGCCTCGACCGATACCCGAACTGCCGCCAGTAATCAGAGCTTGCGGCCGGGTTTTACCCTTGGGCAGGTGGCTGCTGCCGGTAATTTTCTCTTCGGCCTTCATCAGGACAAAGAGATCACCCTCTCCTTCTCCTACTTCACTTTCGGCTACCTCCAGAATATTTTTATCCAGATCCTCGGCTTTTACCTCATCCGGCTCGACATATCTATCACTAAGATCAAAGCTGTTTTTATCCGGGCTCATCGAATCGTCTCCTTTCAAGTTGAATGTTGAATCGAACGGTTCTTTCTACTTATTATGACAAAGTTTTCCGGATCCTTCGGTGATGAAGGTTGCCAAAACGAGAGATGAAAAAGGCGACCGCCGTTAAGCGATCGCCTCTGATCAGATTAATTTCGTTTCGTCCTAGCGAATACTGTTGGGATGCAAGAGAGCTTCGGATGAATACGGGTTAAAGGTCTTGCCGTATCTGGCCAGCTCGAAGTGCAGATGTGCTCCGGTCGATGCACCTGTGCTGCCGACCTGACCGATGTACTGGCCTTGTTTGACGGTTTGTCCGACGGATACGGCGACATATTTCAAGTGAGCGTAGGTACTGGTTAAACCGTTGGCATGCTGTATGGTCACGTAATTCCCGTGTCCGGATTTATGAGAAGTATAGTTTTGTCCCTGCCAGGTGGCATTGGCAATAACAACCGTGCCGTCCAGTGTGGCGCGAACCGGCGTTCCGAAGTTCGCGGCGAAGTCCATGCCGTAATGGAAAGCCGTGGGATTACCCGTAATCGGATGAACGCGCGGGCCGTAAGGCGACGAGAGATAATTATAACTGGCCAGCGGCCACATCATGTAGTTGGATGAAGCGGCAGGCGGTTGGGGCTGCGTAGGCGGCGTTGTAGCTGCAGGCGGAGTCCAGGGCGTGGTTTGCGCCGCGGCAAGACTCTGGGAAACACGGATGGACTCGGAGATACGAATCGACTCGGAGATACGGGCCGCTTCCGCCTTCTTACGGGCATCTTCGGCAGCCGCCGCTTCGGCACGACTGGCTTGCAGCCACTGTTCCTGCGCGATGGACTGTCTGGCAGACTCGGCAGCGCTTTCGGACTGGCGAATCGATTCTGCGATACGTTCGGATTCGGAAGCCCGGATCGATTCCGCAATCGATGCCTGAATCGCCGCTTCGGTCGCTCTGGCATTTTCGATGGCCTGAAGTTCGGCGTAATAACGCTCGAGCTCGGCATCCAGTTCGGTATTCTGATTCTGAAGCTGAGTTTGCATCGAAGAACGGTTGAGCAGTTCCAGCTCGACCGAACTCAGATTCGTCTCGGTCAGTTCTATATCATTTCTCAGAAGTCGAAGTTGTTCTTCGGCATATTCAAAGTAGGCTTTAGCCTGTTTTACTGTTTCGTCTGCTTCCTGACGAGCCACTTCGGCATCTTCCTGAGCAGTCAGTAAATCTTCGAGCATCAGATTATCCGCCGAGGCGATATAATCCATCAGACGCATATTCGTGAAAAATCCACCGATGCTATCCGAAGTCAAAAGTATTTCCAAGAGGGATTTATTACGATATTTAAAGAGAGTGACGATTCTTGTTTCGTATTCGAGCTGCATGTCGTCGGCATGTTGCTGAGCCTCTTCGTAGCGGCGAATACTCTTTTCCATCTCGTCGCGGGCTACGGTCAGTTCAGCGCTGAGTCTCTCATACTCTTCTGTAGATGCGACATTTTGTTCCAGTAAACTGTCCAGCTGAGCCTGAATACTGTTGCTCTGAGCCGTAAAGGCAGAGATATCGTTTTGAACCGTAACCAAAGCCTGGCGGTTAGCCTCCTGCCTGGCACGAATTTCTTCTTGTGCTTGTTTGATAGCGGCTTCTTGCTCGTCGTAGTTAGCTGCCTGTGCCGGTCCTCCCGCTAAAAGAGAACCCATCAGGACTATCGATAAGATCAGGGCAACAACCCGCTTCTTACTATACATCAGATGATTTACCTCCTAGACTTGAATATACTTGCGAACCGACATCAACGAGCCCGTAGATCCGATGATGATTCCCAGCAACAGATTGATCGCCAGAACAATCCACATCACCTCGCCTGTTGCGAGAAGAAAACTCCCGGATGCGAACAATGCACCTGTCGAGTTGCCGAGGCCGCCGCTACTCAGTCTAATATAAATTTGATCGTATGCGACATATACGGCACCCCAGGCCAGAAGCGCACCGATGGTTCCTATCATGGCGCCTTCAAGGATATATGGGATACGTATATAGTTATTGGTGGCTCCAATGTATTTCATGATACCAATTTCTTCGGACTGTGCCAATATAGATAATTGGACCATATTTGAAATGATAAACAAAGATACCACAACCATAACGGCAAAGATTACCAGCGTCACCACATTAACCCAGCGAACCACGTTCGCCAGCGTCGTCATGACTTTTTCCTCATAATCGACATCGGTGACGCCCGGATAAGCCGACACCTGATTCGTGAAATCATCGGCCAGTTCCGGATCGATTAATTGAACTTGAAAAACATATGGTAAAAGAGTGTAATCGAAGTTGTCCAGCGCCGAGGCATCCGCACCCATCTGACTGCGCAGCACTTCGAAATTTTCCACCGGAGTCAGCATCTCGTATTCCAGCACATTTTCGTTTGTGTCCAGAAACTGTTTGACCATCAGCTGTTCGTCTTCCGACATCTTCGGGTCTCCCCAGACTTCGATGGCCGGTTGCTGAGCCAGGGTACGCACCCAATGGTTGGCATTTTGGGACAAGACGGTGAAAGCACCGAGTAAAATCAGCATCAACGTAACAGTCGTCGTGGATGCCAGCGTAACCAGAGGATGGCGCACAACATTGAACAGACTATCCTTCAGAATAGTCAGTAATTTACGAATTCTCATCTATGAATCTATTCCTCGCGGAGCATATATCCGCTAACCGGGCGGTTAACGAAAGCGGTCGGCTGTTAATGTGTGTAATACATATCAAAAGCCGAAGCAGTGCTCTCTTCATCGACAGGAACGACGGATATCAGTTCATCCGCTGCATCTGCCTGGTCTACCTCCATCAGGTAGTCATCATCTTCCACGTACTTCGCGAATTGTGCATCTCGAATCAGCTTGCCTTGTGAAATTTCGATAACACGCTTCTGCATGCGATTCACCATGTCACGGTCGTGAGTGCAGACGATAACGGTCGTGCCGTTTCGATTAATCTCATCGAGCAAAGCCATGATAGACTCCGAATTAGCCGGATCCAGGTTACCGGTAGGCTCGTCGGCTAATATAATGCTCGGGTTGTTAACCATCGCTCGAGCAATACCGACGCGTTGCTGCTCGCCGCCCGACAGTTCGCTTGGCAAAGCATTCTCACGGGATCTAAGGCCTACCGTGCTCAGGACCATGGATACCTGACGACGGATCTTCTTGGGCGATTCACCCAGAATCTCCATCGCAAAGGCAACATTCTCCCGAACGGTTTTCGTGGGTATGAGGCGGAAGTCCTGGAAGACCATGCCGATACTCCGGCGCAGATAGGGCACCAGGCTCCGCTTCATAGTACTAATATTTATGCCATCAACCAGGATATCACCGCCGCTTACCCGCTCCTCGCAACTGAGGAGTTTAATTGTCGTTGATTTACCCGACCCGCTGTGGCCAATAATAAAAACGAATTCTCCGTCTTCAATACGGAATGATACATCGGATAGCGCAAGCGGAGCCTGACTACTGTAAGACATACTGACGTTAGAAAACTCTATCAACTCAGTCGATCTCCTTCCTGCATTAGGAACACAGAACTTTAGTTCTTCCACCACTTGTTGCCCTTACCGCTGACGGCATTGGCATCTTGTGATTCGAGATACTTGCGCACCATGGCAGCAAGTTTAAAGAGTACGGCATCGTCGAAGTTGCGAAGATCAAGTTTGGTGATCTTTTGAACTTTATCGAGACGATAAACCAGTGTATTACGGTGAACGAAGAGCTGACGGCTGGTCTCTGAACCGTTCAGATTGTTCTCGAAGAACTTCTGAATGGTCAGCAGAGTTTCCGTGTCGAGCTGATCGTAGCAATTATTCGGAAATACTTCATCCAGGAACATGTGGCACAAGGTCGGAGGCAACTGATAAATCAAGCGACCCAAACCGAGCTTGTCATAACGCATCAGGTAAGACTCGTTCTCGAAGATACCGCCAACTGTAAGCGCCAGCGAAGCTTCGCGATACGATTTCGCGCAGTCCTTCAGTGTTTCCGTGGGCATACCGATACCGATGCGCACCTTCGCCATGGATTCGGCATTCAGAGTATCCAGCATCTGGGTGCTGAATTCTTCGACGTCTTCGACCTCGGAGCGGTTCAATTCCTTCAGAAGCACGATGGTTTCTTCGTCCATGGCCATCAGGAAGTCCTGATTGCGCTTGGGGAACATGTGCTGCAGAATTTCCATGCACTCGAGAGCGTCGCCGCCTTCCACATGAATCAAATAAGCTCTGCGCAAAGCAGCATAAGGAATCTTGAACTCACGGGCTTTCAGCGGGATATCACCGGGCAGTTCGTTTTCCAGAAGAACATTCTTCAGGAAGCTCTGACGCTCGGTTCCGCTGCTATCTTCGGCGACGGCGGTCTTGATCCAGTTATAGAGAAGCTCCAGATAGGTTACCGAAACGGTATCCGTGCCTTCTACATAGATTGCGTATTCCGCTTCACCGGGGATAACAAGTTTTCTGTAGCTGCGATTACCGGTAATGGTCATTTCATCATCAGAATTCAAAAAAGCCAAAACCTGGTTATCGAGATCTCCGACCTGAGCAGCCTCGGTGCTGAGGGTGACCTTACCAAGGGAGTTGATAACACCCGCCGAGCGGTCCAGAATTTCCCCCGCTTTTTTAATAGTTAAATTGAGTTCGTCCATACACTCCTCGCCTTTCTTACAATGCTTGCCGCCAAAGATCCGATGATCTGGCGGCGCCGGATGTTCGTTCCATGGATGTTAGCATGGTCTGCTCTAGTCAGATTCCATAGGTTTCCAAGTTAAGATAAACGGTAATCCTATTGGACATCTTACATATTTTTACACGCTCTTTCAAGGGGCACTTGACATTTGATGAATTTTTGGCTCTGAAACACATAAAAGAAGCCTTGATTTCTCAAGGCTTCTCGGGAATTGTAAAATTCTTGTGACAACGATAATCAGGTAATGATTCTCTCTTCGGTTTCCTTATCAAAGAGGCTGACGCGGTAAGGATCGACAGCGACCTTAATATCATCACCAACCTTGGAAACAGAGGTTGTCGGATCAACACGACCGGTAAGGGTGATACCCTGGACGGTCAAGTAGATGTAGGTTTCCGCACCGAGCATTTCAACAACGTCAACATGAGCATTGAAAGTGGTATTGGGGTTCTCGGCAACGTACTCAACGTTATCGTTGATGGCTTCCGGGCGAACACCGATAATGACTTCCTTGTCGATGTAGCTCTCGACGGCGGGAACATTGTACTTGTCGGCGGGAAGAGCCAGTGTGATGTCACCGAACTTGGCAGCCAGACCGCCATTGGCGCGAACAACCGTACCGTTGATGAAGTTCATCGGAGGCATGCCAATGAAGCCGGCGACGAAAGTGTTGTTGGGATGCAGGTAGAGCTGACCGGGGCTGTCGACCTGTTGGATGAAACCATCCTTCATAACGACGATACGGGTACCCATGGTCATAGCTTCTGTCTGGTCATGTGTAACGTAGATAATGGTGGTAGCCAAACGCTGATGCAACTTGGTGATCTCAACGCGCATCTGAACACGAAGCTTCGCATCCAGGTTCGACAGAGGCTCGTCCATCAAGAAGACCTTCGGATCACGAACGATCGCACGACCGAGAGCAACACGCTGACGCTGACCACCGGAAAGAGCCTTGGGCTTACGATCCAGCAGGTGCTCGATCTCGAGGATCTTGGCAGCTTCGTTAACACGACGACGGATCTCGTCCTTCGGTGTCTTACGCAGCTTCAGACCGAATGCCATGTTATCAAAAACAGTCATGTGAGGGTACAGAGCGTAGTTCTGGAAAACCATCGCAATATCTCTGTCCTTGGGCTGAACGTCGTTAACGAGTTTATCACCGATATAGATTTCACCTTCAGTGATTTCTTCCAAACCTGCAATCATACGCAATGTGGTTGACTTACCGCAGCCGGAAGGGCCAACAAGGATGATGAACTCCTTGTCTTCAATATCAAGATTGAAGTCACTGACGGCTAAGACACCACCATCGTAGCGTTTAAAGACGTTCTTCAGGACAACGTTTGACATAATACTCTACCTCCATATAAACAGTCCTCTTTGGGATCTGTCAGTCCTAAACAAACTATATCACTCGCATTTCACCCTGACCAGACCATATAATTCACAAAAGTTTGATGATTTCTTTGGACGCATACACCTTGTGAACAAAAAACCAAATGGCCAAATGTACAATTATTCGCAAATTGATATCATTTGAACTTAGGCTGAATCCGTGTATTTATACGTTCTTTGTGCATGTTTTTAGATCAAAACCGTCTCGACGGCGACCCTTTCACCGCCTGACGTGTACACTCGCGGCACGCGTTTTCCAATAACAGACGTTACTTCGTACGATATGGTATTCGCCCAACTTGCCACTTCGTCGACGCTGATTTCGTGTACTTGTCCGTCGCTTCCGCTCTGCCGTCCGAAGAGAACGACTTCGTCGCCGACAAGGACATCTTCGGGAACATCCGTGACATCAAGCATACAGGCATCCATGCATATACTGCCGACCACCGGTACGCGGTAGCCGTGAACCAGTGCCATCGCTTTACCGGACATCGCACGTGAATAGCCGTCTGCATAACCGATCGGTACCGTGGCGATACGGCTCTCTCTTGTTGTAATAAACTGCCGGCCGTAACTGACGGCAGAACCGGGAGCAAGCGTCTTGACATGAATCACGTTGGATTTCAACTGCATCGCCGGATGCAGGAGCGAACGGAATTCTTCGGTATTGTCCGGTAACTGACCATATAGTATCAGACCGCAGCGTACCATATCAAGGACACATTCGGGGTAACGAAGGGTTGCCACACTATTGCAACAGTGTTTGATGGGGATATAGATACCCATGCGTTCCAACTCCTGGCAAAGGGAAAGGAAACGGGCAAACTGCTGTCTGGTATATGCCGTATCCTCCTCGTCCGCCGAAGAAAAATGTGTAAAAATACCTTCGATGGCGATAAACGGGCACTTCGAGATGGCCTCGATTTCGCGGATCGTGTCAAAACCGGATACAAAACCCACACGCCCCATTCCCGTGTCTACCTTAATATGCACATTAACCAGTTCGCCGCGCCGCTCGCCGGCCGCATTGATCGCCTTGATCAGATCCCAACTGTATACGGTCTGAGTAATGGAATACTTAACAATCTCGTCTGCCCGTCTGGGATCGGTATAACTTAACACCAGAATAGGTGCCCGGATCCCGCGTTTACGAAGTTCGATTGCTTCATCGAGCATAGATACGGCCAGACGGTCTGCACCGGCTTCCAGCAAGCAGGGAACAACGTGACTGACACCGTGCCCGTAAGCATCCGCTTTAACGACCGCCATGAGTTCGCTCGTCCGCCAGATCGCTTCTTTTATTACCTTTACATTGGAAGCAATCGCATCCAGATCAACTTCAGCCCAGGAACGATTCACGATATATTGATTTTCTTCCACAACTACCTCCGTCAGGAACATGCGGCCTGCCGGTAGGCAGGTCATCATGAATTATTTGCATTATATGACTCTTCTCTTACAGACCGGGGATGTTTCATTTACGCCGCTGTTACATGTTTCGTGACTGCAGGTAAGCCGGTCTCAGTCCCAGCCGATCGATCGATAGGCTTTGGGCAGATAGAAGAGTAAGTCCTCCGGATTCAAAGCCCGTTCGCCTTTTTCCAGAGATGCGAAGTCAGCGGCCAGGCCATGCAGATAGACGGCGGCCGTGACGGCTGTCTCAAGGCCGAGCTTTTGGCCCAGAAAAGAGAGCATCAGTCCGGTCAGCAGATCGCCGGAACCTCCTTTACCCAAACCCGGATTGCCGCTGGTATTGATAAAGAGCTTTTCTTCCTTCGGGAAAGCGATGACGGTGCCGGCTCCTTTCAGCACGATGACCGAAGACCATAATTCAGCCAGACGGCGGGCTGCCGCGATGCGGTCTTCCGTCACAAGCTGCGCTTCTTCCGGTAAAAGCCGTTTGGCTTCTCCGGGATGCGGCGTGAGGACAGCGGCTTCCAAACCGTTTTCATGTCTCATACGCAATACCGCGCGCCCCCAGTCAATCAACTCGGGCTTGGCCAAAATGTTCAAGGCATCCGCATCCAGAACCAGACGAGGCGCCGTGAGTACTGCTTCCATAATCAGTTCAAACCGTCTGGAATCGTCTTCCGTACGGCTTCCGATACCGGGTCCGATGCCCACGGCATCCTGATCCCGGATCTTCTCTTGCCACCACTCCACTCTGGCTTCGGGCTTTTCCGGCAAGACATCGACGAGCGCCGAGGGAACCGCCTCCAGCACGGCCGCATATAACGAGTCCGGAACAACCAGACGTACCAGTCCGCTGCCGCCACAAATCGCCGCACGCGCGGCTAAGACGGCTGCTCCGCCCATACCCGTACTGCCGGCCATCAAGGTGACACGGCCGTTGTTCCCTTTATGACTGTCGGCTTCCCGTCCGAACTTTTCCCGAAAGAAAGTCGAATCCACGATCACCGGTGCCGAGAAGTCTCGCTCCTGCCAGACCCGTTCGATCCAGCTTGCCGGCAAACCGATGTCGTCGACCCGAATCTCTCCTGCGTATTTGCGACCCGGGTAGTTGATGATAGCAGTTTTGGGATAAATGAAAGTAAGCGTGCGATCTGCTTTAAGACAAGCCGGATGTACACGTCCGCTTTCGGCCTCGATGCCCGAAGGCAGATCCACCGCGAGAACGCGGATGGCTCCTTTTGCCCCGGCAGCTGCGAGACGTTTTAGTATCGTTTCATAACTGTCGGGCATACCCCGTTCGATGCGAAACGCCGTACCGAAGAGCGCATCAACTGCGATCTCTCCTTCCCTGCTTTCATAGGCCTCGAAGGGCCGGGGGGTTACACCGAGTTTTAGCAGAACATTTCGGTTTTGGGCGCAATCCCCGCTCAGCGATTCTGCCGCATTCTCTTCTTCATAAACGCGAACTTCGTTGACCCGATCCAAAAGTAAACGAGCCGCCGCATAAGCGTCGCCTCCGTTATTGCCCCGGCCGCAGAAAAAGCTTACATGATCGGCTTTCATATCCAGCACTTCGCGTGCGATGGCCATGGCCGCATGCTCCATGAGTATGGCTGTTGTCAGTCCCAGTTCTTCTACCGCCAGACGATCGATCGTCTGCTGTTCTTCCCGGCCCATACTTCGCATATCTTCTATACCTCGCTGCATTTTCTTTGCTTATATGATAACGCAAAACACCTCCCGGTTCAGATATCTCGGAAGGTGCAATTAATCACTGTATTATTTTGTAAAACAGGCGCGAATGAACAGAGCAGTCATGCGGGGACAAGCTGTCCCGTTATCACGCGGTCCTTAATCGTCGATATAAACCGCCAGCGTCTTAGCCAAATCGCCATAGGGCATGGCTCCGACCATGCGTTCCACGACGACACCGTCTTGTAAGATATAGACCGACGGTATACTGGAGACTCTGAAGCGTTGCGTTAACTCGGGCTCTTCGTCGACGTTGACTTTTCCCACCAGGAGTTTTCCCCGATAGTTTTCCGCAAGCTTGTCGATCGATGCGCCGAGAAGCTGACAAGGACGGCACCAGACGGCCCAAAAATCCAGCAGCACGGTTAGCTCGCTCTTCATTACCAATTCATCAAAATTCACATCTGTTATATTTACTGCCATAGTTTCTTCCTCCGCCCGTTAGGGTAAAGTTATTGTACATAAGCCTTGCTTACGGCGTTGTAAGTTTAGTTACAAGGCCATGGTATCCTGCGGTACATAGAAGCTAATGAATGAATTCATTCAAAATCGAGTTCTCGGGTATGTGATCCGGCGAGATGACCGGGAGCACGGAGGCGGCTTCGAGCAGCCTTTCGCCTTCTTCGATAGCCAGATCCGGATCAACTAGCGCATTGCCATGCAAAAAGCGAAGCCCCTCCAGATGTTCGCCGCGATGAAGCATATCCAGATCGGCTTTCAGCTGTTTGCACGCCAGATGCGGGATGACCATGAATTCATAAGCCAGGGCCGAGTTAACGAAGTAGTCCGCCCGCGCCAGGTAGTCCGGGAAGAACACGGCTTCGGTCGCATCAATCATGGGCCAGTAATCGAGAGTCGAAAGCGCGGAGGTGCCGCGGTGCATCACATCACGGGACATCCGGCGAAAGATGCGAATATCCCGCGGCCCCAGGAGTTTGCGATCACTGGCGATACCGGCCCACGGCATGATCATGACGCCGATGTGGGCATCAGGCTCGACTTTACCCGAAACAAACTCATTTAAGCCATGCAGTCCTTCGATCAGCATGATCGCCCGGGGAGGCAAGCGCACCTTCTTGGCCGGATGGAATTCGCGGCGCACCGTCACGAAGTTGTACGACGGAATCCAGGTTTCGCGTCCGCTGCGCAACTGTTCGAACTGTTCGAGGAAGAGATCGATATCCAAGGTATAGATGCTCTCGAAATCCGGCCGGTCGTTGACGAAATTGGCTTCAAAGCCTTCGCGGTAATAGTCGTCGAGCGATATTTGGAGCGTCGGTCTTCCATGCATATGGAAAGCGGCCGCCAACCGTTCGGTAAACGTCGTCTTTCCTGAAGAGGTCGGGCCGGATACGAAGACCGCACGGATATCCGGATCCCAAGCGGCCTGGTAGGCAATTTCCGCGATGTCGCGCAGTATGCCAGCCTCATTATCACGAATGAAATGAGCCAGTTTTTTACTGCTCAGTTGATCTTCCAGATCTTGGATCGTGTAATATCTCATACTGCCGGTTTCAGCCATAATCGAACTCCCATCATATATTGATGGCTTATTGTCTCATATTTTCATATGCATATCCTGTATCGTACCAAGTCACTTTTCGTCAGACTGACAAAACTTAAACGCTTCTTTGCTTTCTTACAACATGGTATTGATATTTTTGGTACATCATCGCTCATTAGCAGCAAATTATCAAACAGGTAAGGGGCCGGACAACCCAGGGATTTTTTGCCTTAAATGAAAAGGTAAATTCCACTTCTTTTTCTTGACATGGAATTTAGTCATACCAGGCCTACGCCTACGTAGTATGCTACTGCCATGCTGGTAGCTCATACGAAAGGAGTACACGGTATGGCTACACAAAAACATTTGACCCTCAGTCAACGGATCGAGATCGAAGCGGGTATCCACCAAGGCAAAAACAAGGCTTCGATCGCTCGTGCCTTGTCGAAAGATCCGTCGACCATCGCCAAAGAGATCCGCCAACATCGTCGCCAAGTCTATCCCTGTAAGATGCCCTTGGAATGTGCAAGCTATAGACGCTGCGTACATGGCAGAGCTTGCCACCAGGCGTGTCCGGACTACCATGCCTTTCACTGCAAACGCCGCGATGTCTCA